>JAEWKR010000036.1 GCA_023457715.1 Verrucomicrobiota bacterium | reverse complement strand
CGGAACGATTCAGTTAACCACGAATGGACACGAATCGACACGAATGAAGACCTGGGAAAATCATCACTTCCGCGCAGGCACAAAACAGTGAGCGGGACTACGGACGGGCTGCATTCGAGTTCCCTCTCCTATTCGTGTTCATTCGTGTCCATTCGTGGTTAATCCGTCTGCATGGTTCCGGTTTAGGCTTTAGGCTTTAGGCTTCGGGCGTGTCTCGCAAATCAGGGTCGACGGGCCGGCGGGCGCTGGCTTAATGCTGTGCGGCTGCCAGCTTGCTGGCGCAGGTTGCAGGGTGCGTGAGCAAGCTCACGGCCGCACAGGAGTGCATGAGCGAGACACGGCCTAGGCGCCGGAGGAGAAGTCCGTACCGTGGGGCAAGGCATTCCGCGTGAACGCGGCACAACGTACCCAAGCAAAAGCGCCGGCACTCTTCCGAGTGGCCGGCGCCCAAAGCTTACAGCCTATCGCCTATCGCTTATCGCTTCCTACGGCAGTTCGTAGACTTCGATCATGCCGGCGCCGGACTCACCCGCCGCCCCGGTCAGCTGCACCGTGTACGCACCGGCCGGAAGGGTGATGATGAGGCCCGCATCCTTGCTCCCGGTGTCGAGGGCAAAGGCCCAGACCTCGCGCGCCGCCGCCGCCACCGCGGCCGCATAGTCGAGCTCCGGAATCATCGGCACTTCACTCACCGACCAGTCGTTGTTCGTCGCAACCAGCCGGCCGCTGCCGTCGTAAACCGCCAGGCGCGGATCCGTCAGCGCCCCGGCCACGCCGTGGCGCGTCAGGGACGGCCCGATACCGCGAACAAGCAGCGTCCGGGCGGACGTTCCGTTCACGTACAAGCCGCCGATCAAGGTGGTGCCGGCGCTGACCGTCGCGCGAGTCGAGAGATTGACGAGGCGTGAGGTCGCGTCGTCGAGCGCGCCGGTGTCGTAGATTTCCACCAGCGTTTCGCCGCCGCTGGCGCCGTCGCGATCCGCCACCTGCACCGTGTAGGTGCCGGGGTCGAGGGTCACCACGAAGGCGGCATCGGTGCTGCCCTCAGCGAAGGGGAAGGCGCCGACGCGCACGAAGGTCGACTTCAGTCCGGCATCCCAGTCGGTCGCGCGGGCGATCTCCGTGCTGCCGCGATAGAGAATCAGTTCCGGACGCCGCAGATAGTTGGGCACCTCGTAGGGGGCCAGGGCCGGGCCGGCGGCGCGGATCAGGACAGAACGCGGGCCCGTCCCAGTCAGCGCGAACCCGCCGATCAGGGGAGCCTGCGGGCCGACACGGCCACGCGTCGAGAGGTTGGCGAGCTTCGTCGGTTCCGCGGAGGGCACGCCGCCCACGCGGCCGCCGTCGATCAGGACCGTGCCCGCGCCATCATAGCTGACGGCCGTGAAGACATCCTTGATGCGCAGCACGCCGCTCGCGTCCTGCGTCCACACGTAATGGGTCGAGTCCCACACGCTGGCCGAGGCCACCCGGCCAACCACGGAGGACACCGTGGTCAACGGCGAGGCGGTGTTCACCAACTGCACCAGTTCATAGACGCCGGTGGACTTGCCGGCCGACGTCGGAACGATGCCGCGGGCGCGGACGAAGCGATTGCCGCCGGTGAGCCCGGTGACGTTGGTTGCCTGCCAGCTCGAACCATTGCCCAGGCGGGTGCCGGTCCAGGTCTGCTCGCTCCAGGTGCGTCCATCCGACGAGGTCTGGAAGATGACGCCGATGATTTCCGCCGAGGAGCCGCTGCGCAGCCAGGTCACGGTGGAGCCGTCGCTGCTGACGCCGATCGATTCGGTCGAGGCGCCACTGGTGCCGAGACGGGCGAGGCCGGGCCGCTGCAGGCCGCCGACGTTGAGGAAGGAGCCGCCGATGAGGAGGCGACCGTCAGTCTGCAGCGCCAGCGCATCCACGGAGCCATCCGGAGCGGGAGCGAAGTTGGGGTCGACGGCGCCGGTGGAGGTCAGCCGGGCGAGCCGGGCGACGGACTGGCCGCCGATGCGGGCGAACGAGCCGGCCACGATGACGGCGCCGTCGCTCTGCAGGGTGAGGGTATTGATCAGGCCGCCTTCCACCGCCGCGGCGGTAAATGAGGGATCGACCGCCCCGGAGGGGGTGAGCCGGAGCACGCGCGGCGGGATGCCGGAGCCGGGGCCCGCCACGAGGATATTGCCGTCACGCTGCACCGCGATGGCCACGGCGGGAGCGAAGGGTGCACCCGCCTGGAACGAACCGTCCGTGGATCCGTCGGCATTGAGGCGGATGAGTCCGGTGGCGCCGGCCACCCCCACCAGGATCCGGCCGTCGGCCTGCCGGGCGATGGAAGCGACTTCGCCGGTGAACGTGGGGCTGAAGCCCGCGTCGAGCGAGCCGTCGGCATTGAAACGGGCGAGGCCCGGTCGCGCCGCGCCGGCCACGGTGGTGAAGGCGCCCGCCACGAGCAGGCGGCCATCCGTCATCGGCAGCAGCGCGTTGACCCGGCCGTTGAGCGCCGGGTTGAAGCTGGCGTCGACGGAGCCGTCGCCATTGAGCTGGGCGACAAACTTCTGCGCCACGCCGCCAATGGTGGAAAATTCTCCACCGATGATGACCTGCCCGAGGGCGTTGATCGTCGTGAACGTGCCGGTCACGAAAACGGAGCCGTCGGCGGCCGGCCGGATCGAAGTGACGAAACCGCCGAAGTTCGGGTTGAAGGAAAGGTCGATGTCACCCGAGCGTTCGAAACGGGCCACCGCGCTGCGGGCCACCTGGTCGGTGGAAGTCGAGCCGTTGACGGTGGTGAAGTAACCGCCGGCCAGGATATCCCCGTCGGCCGCGATGCTCAGGCTTGCCACCGGCAGGTTCGTGCCGGCCTTGAAGGTCTCGTCGACGGCGCCGTTGGCGTCGATCCGCGCGAGATTGCGATGAGCCGTGGAGTTCGGGCCGACGGCCGTGAATTCGCCGCCCACGACGATCTTTTTGTCGTCGGGTTGGATGGCCAGGGCGAAGACGTCCTCGTTGAACGACGGGTCGAAGGTCTTGTCGAGGCTGCCGTCGGCGTTGAACCGCGCGATCCGGTTGCGGGTCGTGGCCGTCGTATCAGGCGGCGGGGTGGTCGTCGTGAAGGCACCGCCGACCACCAGACGCTGCTGATCGTCGATGGCCATCGCGTAGACCGGACCATTGAAATTCGGGTTGAACTTGTCATCCAGCCCGCCGCCGGCGGTGACGCGGGCGGCGTAGTTCCGCGCGACGGCGGAGGCGTCGGTCTCGCCGACGTTGACCGTCTGGAACGAGCCGCCAAACGCCACCGAGCCGTCGGCAAACTGCACCGCGGTGAGCACCGTGGCACTCGGCTTGGGCCGGAACGTGGTGTCGAGGGAGCCATCCGCCAGATTCAGGCGGGCGATGTACGGCTGCGACGTCGTGCCGACGGTCGTGAAATTGCCGTAGACGATGATCTTGGTGCCATCCGGGCTCAGGAGGATGCCCCAGATGCCGCCGATCGCGATGGAGAACGAGGGGTCGACGGTGCCGTCGGCCCGCAGCTTGATCAGGTTGGGCCGGGTCGTGTTGGTGACATCGGTAAACACGCCGCCGATGATCACGCCACCGTTGTTGGGGAGTTCGAGGACCGCGTTGACGCGACCGCGCAGATTGATCTGGGAGGGCTTGAACGACGAGCGGAGACGCCCGCTGTTCTCGAGCCAGGCCAGGCCGGTGGCGTGGGTGGAGGTGGTGCCGGACGTGGGGCGCACGGCGATGGCGTTCACGGGACCGTCGGTCGCCAGCGCCAGGTTGAAGTTGTAATCCGGGGTGCCTTCCGCGTTGTAGCGCGCGAGGTTGGTGCTCGAGGCGCCGCCGAGATCGGTGAACGTGCCGCCCACCAGGACCTTGGTGTCAGGCTGCAGGCTGATCGCGCGCACATTCGCCGCCGCCGTGCCGGAAGGACGGGGGTCGAAGTTGGACACGAGGCCGCCGGTGGCATTGTCGATCAGCGCGAGCTGGTTGCGAATCACGCGCGTCGGGGAGCCCGGCGGCTGCGTGGAGGCGAAGCGGCCGCTGACCAGCACGTCACCCTTGATCGGCGACGCATCCGGACCGCCAAGGATCGCGATATGATTCACGCGGTTGCCCGGGCGCTCGTTGAGATCGAGGTTCCAAGTCGTGTCCACCGTGCCGTTTTCGTTCAGCCGGGCCGCGTAGCGCGCGAGCGTCGGCTGCTCCTGGTCCTTGGGCTGGAGGGTGGTGAAGGCGCCACCGATGAGAATCTTCTTATCGGCCTGCACGGCCAGCGTCATGACGAAGTCATTCGGCTTGGGATAGAAGGAGTCGTCGAGCTTCCCGTCCGGATTGATGCGGGCCAGGAACTCACGGAAGCTGCCGGTGAGACCGTCGTCGGAGCTGAAGCGGCGGAATTGCCCGCCGATGATCGCCTTGCCATCCGCCTGGAGCGCCACGACCGAGACCGGGGCATCGGTGATGGGCCGGTAATCCTTGTCCAAGGTGCCGTCACTGTTGATGCGCGCGATGAAGTTGCGCGTGGCAACCTCGCCCGTGTTGTTCGGGCGCATCTGGGTGAAGTGGCCGACGACCACGATTTTCTTGTCGGACTGCACGGCCACGCCGGTGACGGCGCCGTTCGTGAGGGGATTGAAGCCGGTGTCGAGCTGGCCGGTGGGCGTGAGCCGCATGAGGTTGCTGCGCTGCACCGGGTCGGCGGAGCCGAACACCTGGACCGCGGAGAAACTGCCGCCGACCAGGATGCCGGCATCGGTCACCGCGATGGTCGCGATCGTCCCGCCCACCCTCACGTTGAATTCCGAGTCGACGGTGCCGTCCGGATTGAGCCGGGCGAGATTGTAGCGTTCGGAGAAATCAGCGGTCGGGCCGAGGCCGGTGAAGTCGCCGCCGATGACCACCTTGTTGGTCGCGGCGTCGTAAGCCATCGCATACACGGGCCCGTTCACCCGCGGATGATAGGCGGGATCAACGGTGCCGTCGGGGTTGAGGCGGGCGACGTAGTAACGGGTCTGTCCGCCGATCGAAGTGAAGGAGCCACCGACCACGACCTTGCCATCGGCCTGCGTGACGCTGGTGAGGACGCGACCCGCCGGAACCTGGTCGAACGACGCGTCGAGCGCGCCGTTGGGCAGCACGCGCGCGATGTGGTTGCGGGAAACGACATTGGGCGACTGCAGCGGCAGCGCCGTGGTGAAGTAACCGCCGACGAGGACCTTCCCGTCGGACTGATAAGCGACGGCGGCGACCTCGCCGTTTACGCCGGGATTGAAGGACTCATCCGGGGTGCCATCCTGAAAAAGACGCACCACATACGGCGAGGGAGCCACCGGCGTGACGTTGCCGCGCCCGAAGATCTGCCGGAAACGGCCGCCGGCAACGATGCCGCCATCCGGGCCGACCGCGAGGGACAACACGGCGCCGCCGAAGGTCGGGAAGAATTCCGTATCCATGGTGCCGTCCGCGTTCAGGCGACCAATGCGGGAACGGCTGTCGGCATTGGCGCTGCCGAGGGCATGGAGGGTGGTGAAATGTCCGCCGACGACGATCTTGCCGTCCGGCTGCACCGCGAAGGACGCCACGCCGTCGTTGGCCTTCACGTCAAACGTGGCATCGGCCACGCCGCTGTTTTCCAGGCGGGCCATGCGGAGGCGGCTCGTGGCGGTGGTCCGGCCGTTCTCCTTGAGCTCCGTGAAGGCGCCGCCGATCAGCAGCCGGTTGTTGGTGTGCATCGCCAGCGCGAGCACGATGGCGTTGGGATTCGGATCCCAGTTGGGATCGACGACGCCCGTGGAGGAGAAGCGGACCAGATTGTTGCGGGGGATGGCGGTCGCGCCGGCGCTGGTCGCCAGGCCAAAGGTGCCACCGGCGATCACGCTGCCGTCCGGATGCGCGAGGACGGCGAAGACCTGCGGCGTGGCCGGAAAATCGGGATTCGGGCCCACGCCGCCGGTGAACGTGTCGTCGACCGAACCATCCTCGTTGAGGCGGGCGACGCCGGCGCGCGGCTTGCCGCCGACCTGGGTGAAGTCGCCGCCGATCAGGATCCGGCGCGAACCGTCGACCGCGACGCTGCGGACGATGCCGTTGGCGTTGGGATCGAACCCGAAATCGAGGGTGCCATCCGGGTTGAACCGGGCGATGTTATTGCGGACCACGCCGACGTGGCCATCGGGCCGGGCGTATTGGAAAGCTCCGGCTGCGATGATCTTACCATCGTTCCGCTGGACGGCGAGCGCGAGGACGATGCCATCGATGTTGGGGTCGAACCCATCAGCGGCGCTGGGCGACTGGGTCTGGGCGAACGCGGTGGTGGCTACGGTCAGAGCGAACGCAAACAGGCGGAAGGGCCGCGCCAGACCGCGAAGAAACGGAACGAGGAGCATGGATGGGATAGCGAAAACCGAAAATTAAGGAGTGTCGAGGTTGGGGGGTGCCGGCGCCCAAGGCAAGCGAGGCCGCATCCCGGCGGCGTCCGGCCCCGTAACTGCCGACCGGAGCGGGAAACGGAGCTGCAAAAGAAGCCGGACAACGCGCGGTTAGGGTGAGAGTGGGACGGCGGGGGGTTGTTCCAAGGGATGCGGGATACGGGATGCGGGATGCGGGGTACTGCGGTGCGGCCGCCAGCTTGGTGCGTGAGCAAGCGCACGGCGTCACAGCACGGAGCGGGCGCTCAGCCCACTTGCGAAACCCGGCTTAGTTCTCACCGCGGATCTCGGATCCTGGATCCCGGATCGTCTTCACCTGGACCAGCAGATTGGCCAGGGTGATCAATCCGCCGCCCGCGAGCAGGGTCCAGGTTACGCGCTCGTTCGGGTAGTGGATTCCCGCCAGCACCGCGAACCATGCCGGGATGAAAAGCGCCATCAGCGAGCCGAAGATCGGCTCGATGCAATAGATCAACCCCGCTTCGGTGGCACTGATCTTCGGCTGCCAGGCGTTCATCAGCGAGAAGGCGCCGATCGTGCAGAGGAACGTGAGGATCAGCGTCAGCACCAGCCAGCCCACGTGCGTCCAGGGCAGAAGCAGGGTGGCGACGTCCGGGGTGGTGCACACCGCCAGGACGCTGAAGATCACCGCCTCGGTGCAGAACATCACAAAGGTGATCTGTTCGGGCCGGTTCGAACGAAACTCCCGCTTCTCCAGGCAGAGGATCTGCCCCATGAAGAAGAAGGAGCTCAGCAGGGTCTCCAGTTCGCCCCGGCCGAACCGGAGGCTCCCCTGCCCGACCAGCGCCCCGGGATTGAATTGACCGAGGATGGCCACGCCGACCAGGACCAGCGCGCAGGCGGTCCAGATCCTCCAACCCGGATTATGTCGCCGGTGAAAAGCGATCCAAACCGGGATCATGACGGCGTAGAGCTGGGTGAGAAACGCCGAGGTGCTCGCAGTGGTGAACTGCAGGCCGTCGTTCTGCAGCAACATGCCGCTGGCGGCAAAGACGCCGATCAAGGCGCCCTGCCGCAGTTCGAGCTTGGTGACACTCAGCAACCGTGTCCGCTGCCAGAGCAGCATGAGGCCGGCGGCGAGGACGAAACGGGGCGCAACCGTGTACACGGCCGAGAACCACGTGCCGGCCTCCGGCAGCAGCTGGGCATGCAGGAGCGTGATCGCCTTGATGGTGGGGAAGCTCAGTCCCCAGAACAGATTGGCGAGCAGCAGCATCAACACCGCCCATTGCCGCGGCGAAAAACGAGACATGGGGTCGATGGTCGGCAGGCGTCAGTCGATAGTCGATAGTCTAGAGCCGAGAGCCCGGAGCCCGGACCTCCGGCTCGGAGCAACTGGCTCTAGACTCTCCGCTTCGGGCTATCGACTCGCCGCTCTCAGCTACCGGCTGAGGGACTAACTCAGATCGATCTTGCGGAACTTCGGGACGAGGAGGTGCATGAGCACCCAGGCGGTGAGGTAGGCCGAGCCGCAGATCACGAACATGATGCCGTAGCCGACCTCGACCTTGCCGAGCTGGGTGTAGTGCTTGAGCATCTGTCCCGCCAGCGCGGATACGAGCAGGCCGCCAATCCCGCCCGCCATGCCGCCGATGCCGGTGACCGACGCGATGGCCTTCTTCGGGAACATGTCGGAAACCGTCGTGAAGATGTTGGCCGACCAGGCCTGGTGCGCGGAACAGCCGATCGCGATCGTCATGACCGCCAGCCAGGTGTTGATCTGCCCGAGGCGCGACGCGAGCAGCACGGTGAGCGGGAAGAGCGCGAAGATGAACATCGACAGCTTGCGCGCCTTGTTGGCGTCCATGCCGCCGTTGATGAATTTTTTCGGCAGCCAGCCGCCGAAGATGGAGCCAAAGGTCGCGATGGTGTAGACGAGCGCGACGGCCCAGGCCCACTTGATCACGCCGGGGACGTCCGCCGCGTCGCCCGTGTAGCCGGGATTGGCGGCCATGAACTCGGTGGTCTTGCGCGCATTCTCGCCGGCGAGGAAGGCGGGGAGCCAGAAAAGATAAAACCACCAGATGGGGTCGGTGAGGAACTTTCCGAGCACGAACGCCCACGTCTGGCGGAAGGTCAGCAGCTGGAGCCAGCGCACCTTGCCGGCGCTCCGATCCTCCTGCTCGACCTTCTGTTCGTCGACGTCGCTGTGGATGAAGGCGTATTCCGGCTGCTGCAGCTGGCCGTTCGCGAGCTTCTCCGCGGGGGAGCCATACATCCGGTACCAGAAAAAGATCCAGATCAGGCCGACCGCGCCCGTCAGGATGAAGGCCCACTCCCAGCCCCACCAGTCGGCGATGTACGGCACACTCATCGGGGCCAGGATCGCGCCGACATTGGCGCCCGAGTTGTACAGCCCGGTCGCGAAGGCGCGTTCCTTCTTGGGGAACCACTCGGCGATCGTCTTGTTGGCGGCGGGAAAATTGCCTGATTCCGTCACGCCGAGCAGCGCGCGCCAGATGCCGAAGCTCCAGGTGTGATGACCGAACGCGTGGCCGATGGCGGCGATGCTCCAGCCGATCAGCGAGTAGGCGTAGCCGCGCTTGGTGCCGACCTTGTCGATGAAACGGCCGGCCGCCAGCATGCCCAGGGCGTACGCGAGCTGAAACGCCATCACCACGAACGAATACCTTTCCTCCTGGGTGGCTGCATCGGCGCCAAACACCCCGTCCGCCGCCAGGATGGGCTTGAGCAGGCCGAGGACCGCGCGGTCGAGGTAGTTGATGGTGGTCGCGAAGAAAACCAGCGCGCAGATGGTCCAGCGGTAACGACCGATCTGTTCGTTGACGCGCGCGAAGTTTTCCAGGGCCCGGGAGCCGGAGCCGGGCGGGGTCTGATCAGCATTCATGGGGTGGGGAAAGGAGAGGAGTGAAAGTGAGAGTGAAAGTGAAAGTGAAAGTGAAAGTGAGAGGGAAAGGGAGGGTGAAAGGGGTTACTTGGCGCGGAACTCGGGGGCGAGTTCGAGCCGGAAGTAATCGCGGGCGTTGGCGAAGCAGATGTTCTTCACCATGCCGCCCACGAGCTTGAGGTCGTTCGGAATCGCGCCGCCGGCCATGTCGGCGCCGAGCAGGTTGCAGAGCACGCGGCGGAAATATTCGTGGCGCGGGTAGCTCACGAAGCTTCGCGAGTCGGTGAGCATGCCCACGAAGCGCGACAGCAGCCCCAGGTTCGAAAGCGCGTTGAGCTGCCATTCCATCGCCTCCTTCTGGTCGAGGAACCACCAGCCGCTGCCGAACTGCAGCTTGCCGGGGATGGTGCCGTCCTGGAAGTTGCCGATCATCGTCCCGAAGACGTAGTTGTCCGCCGGATTCAGATTGTAGAGGACGGTCCGCGGCAGCTCGTTCGTGGCGTCGAGCCCGTTGAGATAGCGGGAAAGCGCGACCGCCTGCGGGAAGTCGCCGATGGAGTCGAAGCCGGTGTCGGGCCCCAGCTCCGCCAGGAGCCGCGCGTTGTTGTTGCGCAGCGCTCCCAGGTGCAGCTGCTTGGTCCAGCCGCGCGCCGCATCCCAGCGTCCGAATTCGAACATGAGGAAGGAGCCGAACCGGGCGGTGTCCGCCGGGCTGGCCGCCTTGCCGGCGCGGGCGGCGTCGAAGATCTTCGCGGCTTCGGCCCGGGTGCACGGCTCCGAGAGCGCGAACTCGAGCCCGTGGTCGGAGAGCCGGCAGCCGGCGGCGTGGAAATCGTCATGCCGCTTTTTCAGCGCGGCAATCAAGTCGTCGAAACGGCGGACCGTGAGATTCGCGGCGGCCGCCAGCTTCTCCACCCAGGGTTTGAAGATGGCGGGGTTGCCAACCGCCATGGCCTTGTCCGGCCGGTACGCCGGATAGACGCGCGTCCTGAGCTTCCCGGGGCTGGCCGCGATGCGCGCATGGGTGTCCAGCGAGTCCGCGGGGTCATCCGTCGTGCACACCACCGCGACCTTCGACTGCGTCAGCAGATCGTGCGTGCGCAGCCGGGGCAGTTTCGCGTTCGCCTTCTTCCAGACTTTCTCCGCCGACTGCCCGTTGAGCAGGTCGCTGACGCCGAAGTAGCGGCTCAGCTCGAGGTGCGTCCAATGGTAGAGCGGATTGCGCAGCGTCTGCGGAACGGTCTCGGCCCAGGCCTGGAATTTTTCTCGCGGCGAGCCGGCGCCGGTGATGAAGCGCTCATCGATGCCGTTGGTCCGCATCGCCCGCCACTTGTAATGATCGCCGCCCAGCCACAGCTCGCTCAGGTCGGCGAACTCATGGTTCTCCGCGATGAGATGCTGGGACAGGTGGCAGTGGTAATCGTAGATCGGCTCGTCAGCGGCGTACCGGTGATACAGCTCGCGGGCCTGCTTCGTCGCCAGCAGGAAATCGTCGTGGATGAAGGCGGTCTTGGCCATGGAGTAAAGGAACTGACGGGTGCCACTCAGCGGGTCGCTATCGAAGAAGGACCCACGTCGCGTCCATTCGTGGTTACGGGTTGGTTGGACCGGGGTTCAGCTCGCGATATCCGCGAGCATCGCGTTGAGGGACGTGTACGCCTCCAGCCGCTGGCTGGCCTGCGCGCACCGGGCGGGGGAAGCCAGCCCGGTGTTCTCGGCCAGGAACACGAGGTAGCGCGCGACATTGCGGGCGAAGTTCAACCGGCCCTGTTCGCTGATCGTGTAGAAACGGGCGCGCTGACGATAGCCGGCCGGGGTATGATCGCCCAGCGCAGCCTTTTCCGCGCGGCCATCGCCGGCGAGCACGTAGAGGAAATTGTACTCGAACCAGAACATCCACTCGGGGCTCGCCGGGAGCGCTTCCAGGGCCGCGCGGGTGTCTGCCGGGCTCCCGAAGACCTCGGCGGGCCGTCCCGCCTTGCCGAGCGCGTCCGTGATGAACACGCGCGCCATCTTCTGCTCGGTGGCGTCCGCGCTGAAGGCACCGGTGATCGCCAGTTCGACGGTGAAGCGATACCAGTCGCGCCAGAGCGCCTGGTCCTTCGCGTCGGTCGAGGCGAACAACGCCCGGCCCATCTCATAGGTGTAACGGCCGCTGGTCTTGATCTCGAGCCGGCCACCCGTGACCTGGCCCATGACCTGGTAGTTCTCGGCGGATTTTCCGGAGCCGGAATGAAACCCGATGCTCGCACCGAACGCCTGGCAGACGGTCCACTGCTTCTCGATCAGCGTCCGCAGCGCCGCGTTGTCCGGGTACGGCATGTTCTTCTGGAAGCCGAACGCGGGGGCGACGAAGTGGATCTTCATCCCCAGCGCTTCGCAGAGCGCGAGCATGATGGCGGTCGTCTCCTGCGTGGTGAGCCCGGGCAGCTCGTCGATCGAAAGCTCGCGCAGGTACGCGCGGCCGACGTCGGTGGTGAACAGGCGCGCGCGGGCGGCGGCGTACTTCTCGTCGCGCCGCTTCATCTTCTGCAGTGCCGGCCAGACATAGGCGAGCAGCCGGGCGAACTCGGTCTCGTTCAGGGTCAGGCCGAGGCCGGCGACCCGCGCCTTCACGGTGGCCACAAGCGCGGCGGGAACGTTCGCACCCACCCAGGCGGCCGCGTCCCCCGGCACCTGGGTTTGCGCAAGTTCCGGGGAGAGATCGAAGGTGATGTAGCTGGCCAGCACACACCCGGCGACGAGGGCGTCCTCGCGGCCGTCGAACTTGCCGCCGATGGGCTGATGGTCGGCATTGAAGCTCCAGGCGATGCCGCGACGGTGAAAACCGGTCTTCAGCTTCGCCAGGATGCAGCCATGGCTCATGCCTTCGACGCTCTGGCCCTGGTGTCCCTCGGGAACGTTGGTCCCGATGAAGGGAAACGGCACCGAGTCCAGCTGGCCCGCCAGCATCACGTTCACATCGAAGACCAGTTCGCGGGGGATGGAATTCTGGTTGGCGGTGAAACCGAGCTCGAGCGCGCTCATGGCCCAGTCGACGGCGGGCCAGTGCAGCGTCGTGAAACGCGCGCCGACGCCGAGGGTGCTGCGGCCGAGCTTCTCCGCCGCGGTCGGGAAGACGGTGCAGCCCGGCGACGCCTCCTGGGCGAGATTCTTCAAGCGCAGCAGATTCGCGAACGTCGCGGGGAACGCCGCCACGTCCGTCCCCAGGTTTACGCCCTCCTCCAGGACATCAGCGCGGGCCCCGGCGCCCTCGAGACGCCACGCGCAGTCGCCGGTCTCGTTCTCCACCAGCGTCCACGCTCCGGCGCGGGTCGTGAACGTGCTCTTCGCGTAGGTCCGCACCCCCTGGCCGCTCGCGAGCTGGTCCTTCAGGGTCGGCCAGTCGAGGCAGAAGTCAGGACTGATGCAGGGATTCGTCGCGATCCGCAGATCATGGGACAGGAGAAACGCGTTGATCGGGAGCATAAGTCTGGGGTCTGGGGGTTCTCAGAATCGTTTTCTTTCTCCTGTCTTGCTTTTCCGGGCGGGCGGGGCGGCTCAAACCGAGCGAAAGAGAAAGCTTAAGAGAGAGATTCCTCTGCCGCTTGCAAGGCCGGTATTCGGACTCGTGTCCGTTTTTTTGTTTTCAGGGTCGAAAGCGACGCGGCGCGAAGGTCCGGACATCCCCCGGCTCGAACCTTACCCGGAACCATGCAGACGGATTAACCACGAATGGACACGAATGAACACGAATAGGAGAGGAAACTGGAATGCAGCCCGTCCGTAGTCCCGCTCACTGTTTGGTACCTGCGAGGAAGTGATGATTTTCCCAGGTCTTCATTCGTGTCGATTCGTGTCCATTCGTGGTTAACTGAATCGTTCCGGCTTACACCTCACCACTTGCCGGCGGCGTCCTTCACGAGCTGCTGCAGGATCGGGAAGCGCACCTCGCCATAATTGAGCGCGTAGCGCAGCGTCCCCTTCCGGTAAACCCACGTCGTGGGAATCCAGGTCACGGGCACGCCGAGGAACTCGGTCATCTTGTCGGCGCGGGCACGCGAGGTGTTGGGATGGCTGAACAGCTGGAAGTTCGCGTGCCCGGTCAGCCCGTGCTGTTCCAACAGCGAGCGGCCATCGCCTTTGTCGCCCGCCCAGATGGTCACGAAGACGACCTTCACGTCGGGGTTGGCGGCGATGAAATCAGACCAGCCGGGTTGCTTCAGCTCCGCCGTGCAGTTCGGACACCAGGGCGCCCAGAGGTGCACAACGGTGACCTGTTCGGATTTGGTGAGCTCCGCGACCTGCCGCTCGACGTCGGTCACCTCCGCCGCGCGAACCGTCACTGTCAGGAGAAGCAGGGTCAGGAGGCGTGCGATCATGCCGTGGACCGTAGCCAGCGGGAGAGGTGGCGCAAGTCCGCGGGAGCTTCGTAAACCTCCTATCCCGTTGGTCGCGGCGTCGAAGCCGGGGGGCGCCAATTTCGACCTTGCGCGGTGCCGCGGCGGCGGTGTGCTCGGCGGCTTTCCGCATGTCTGCCGTCGCTACGCCGACCCCCGCCACGCAACCGAATCCCGACCATGTGCTGCGCCTCTCCCAGGAGCTCAACATCAAGGTCTTCCAGGTCGCCGCGACCGCCCAGCTGCTGGCTGAGGGCGCCACGGTGCCGTTCATTGCGCGTTACCGCAAGGAAGCCACCGGGGAGCTCGACGAGGTGCAGGTGACCTCGATCCGCGACCGGCTGGAACAGCTGCGCGCGATCGACGAGCGCCGCGCCGCGATTCTCGCCTCGCTCAAGGAACGCAACCTCCTCACGCCGGAGCTCGAAAAAGCGATCCGCGCCGCCGACTCGCTCACGGTGCTGGAGGACATCTACCTGCCTTTCCGGCCGAAGAAGCGGACGCGCGCGACGATCGCGAAGGAGAAGGGCCTCGAGCCGCTGGCCGACCTGTTGCTCGCCCAGGATCCGGCCACCGATGCGCTCGCCGCCGCCCAGGCGTACGTCGGTCGCGAGTATGTCGCGGACGACGGGAAGAACCAGACCTCGAAGATCGAGCACGTCGAAGAGGCCCTCGCCGGGGCCCGCGACATCATCGCCGAGCGCGTCAGTGACGACAAGGACGCGCGCGCCCGGCTGCGCGCCGTGTTCCAGAAGGAGGCGGTCGTGAGCTCGAAGGTGATGTTCGGCAAGGAAACCGATCCGGAGGCCGCGAAGTTCAAGGATTACTTCGATTGGAGCGAACCGCTCGCGAAGGCGCCCTCGCACCGGGTCCTCGCGATGCGCCGCGGCGAAAAGGAAATGTTCCTGATGATGCGCGTGCAGCTCCCCGACGAGGCCACCGCCTTCGCCACCGTCCAGGGGCTGTTCGTCAAAGGCAAGAACAGCGCCGCCGACCAGGTGACTCTCGCGGTGCAGGACGCGTGCAAGCGGCTCCTCGCCCCCGCGATGGAAACGGAGATGCGGCTCGAGTCGAAGAAGCGCGCCGACGAAGCCGCGATCCGCGTGTTCACCGACAACCTGCGCGAGCTGCTGCTGGCGGCGCCGCTCGGCCAGCGGGCCGTGCTGGCGATCGACCCGGGCTTCCGCACCGGCTGCAAGACCGTGCTGCTGGATCGTCAGGGCAAACTCCTGCACAACGACGTCATTTTCCCCGACCGCGAGGCGGAGGAAGCGAAGGAGAAGCTGCTCGGGTTCGTGAAATTCTTCCAGGTCGAGGCCATCGCCATCGGCAACGGCACCGCCGGTCGGGAGACCGAGGCGTTCGTGCGCGCGCTGGGGCTGCCCGCGACCATTCCGATCGTGATGGTGAACGAGTCCGGCGCGTCGATCTATTCGGCGAGCGATGTGGCGCGCGAGGAGTTCCCCGACCACGACCTGACCGTGCGCGGGGCGGTGTCCATCGGGCGCCGCCTGATGGATCCGCTGGCCGAACTGGTCAAACTGGACCCGAAGTCGATCGGGGTCGGCCAGTACCAGCACGACGTGGATCAACCGGCGCTCAAGCGCTCCCTCGATGACACCGTCGTCAGCGCGGTGAATGGCGTCGGCGTCGAACTCAACACCGCGTCCAAGCAGCTGCTCAGCTACGTTTCCGGCCTCAACGCCGCCACCGCGGCCGCGATCGTCGCGCGCCGCAACGAAAAGGGTCCGTTCACGTCCCGCGCCGAGCTGAAGGACGTGCCGCGGCTCGGTCCCAAGGCCTTCGAACAGGCCGCCGGCTTCCTGCGCATCCGCGATGCCGCCCACCCGCTCGACGCCAGCGCGGTGCACCCCGAACGGTATGCGTTGGTGGAAAAGATGGCCGCGGATATCGGCGCGACGGTGGCCGATCTGGTCCGCGACCCCAAGCTGCGCGCAAAGATCAAGCTGGAGAGCTATGTGACGGCGGACGTCGGTCTGCCGACCCTGAACGACATCATGGCCGAGCTGGCCAAGCCTGGTCGCGACCCGCGCCAGAAGTTCGAGGCGTTCAGCTTCGCCGAGGGCATCAACAAGCCGACGGATCTCAAGCCCGGCATGAAGCTCCCGGGCATCGTGACCAACGTCACCGCGTTCGGGGCCTTCGTCGACATCGGGGTGCACCAGGATGGACTCGTGCATGTGAGCCAGCTCGCCGACACCTTCGTCAAGGAACCGGCGTCGATCGTGAAGCCGGGCCAGAAGGTGATGGTGACGGTCACCGAAATCGACCTGGCGCGGAATCGGATCGCCTTGTCGATGCGGAGCAAGCCGGAGATCGGGCCCAAGAATCCCGCCGGCAACGCCGGTCCGCGTTCGCCCGGCAGTCCCCGCCCCGGCGGCCCGGGTGGGGCCCGACCAGCCGCACCGTCGGCGCCGCGTCCGCCGCAGTCGCTGACCGGAGACTGGTTCAGTGCCGCGCTGAACAAGAAAAAGTGAGGAAAGGGAGAGGGAAAGGGAGAGTGAAAGTGAAAGGGGGCTAGTTCACTTTCACCCTCACCCTCACTTTCACTTTCACCCTCACTTTCACTTTCAGCCTCATTTGTCGTTGATTTGCTAAAGCCCCGTTGTTTTTGACCGATTGTTTACCTTCCCGGGTCAAGCCGGCGGGTCGAGCGCGGTCCAGGCGCGAGGCCCCTCGCTTGTTCCGGCGCCCTTCGTGTCCGTCACTGCCCCTGATTCAAATCCCCCCCCTTCGCTGACCCGCGCCGCGGCTCCCGCCCCGAACGTGGACGACCGCGTCCGCGCGGAACTCCTTCACCTGGTGTACTCGGATCAGCGGGTGGCCCTGACGGCGGCGTTGGTTTTTGCCGCGGGCATCGCCGCCATGATGGCACGTTCGGGGTATCCGACGTTCGCCGGCTGGTGGATCGCGGCCACGGCCGGTTCGCTGACGCTCCGCTTCTTCACGGCCGGCCACTTTCTCAGCCTGCCGAAGGAACAGCGACCGCTTCGGAAATGGGAGCGGATCTTTCTGGCCCAATCCGCGCTGACCGCCCTGTCCTGGGGTTCGATCGCCTGGTATGCGCAGGGGCTGCCCTCGCCGGTGCTCCGCGGCGCGATCCTCCTGCTGATCGGCGGGGTGGTGGCGGCGGCCGGCCGCACGCTCGCCTGCCAGTTCGGGGCGTTCGTGCTCTACACGCTCATTTCCGCGCTGCCCGTCACGCGACACCTCTTGCTGGGGTACGACGACGGCGGGCCCGTGTATGCCGGCCTCTACCTGTCTTACCTCGGCCTGATGCTGGGCCTGGGGGCGAGCTTCCGCCGCACGGTGGCGAATGCGTTTCGCCTGCAGCTGGAAAATGCCGACCTGGCGCGTCGGCTCCAGGACGATATGGCGGCCCGCGCGGTGACGGAAGCGGCGTTGCGCGAGAGCGAGGGGCGGCTCCGGTTCGCCCAATATGCCCTCGACCACGCGCAGGACCTCATCGCTCTGGTCGACCGGGACGGCCAGCTCCTGCACGTGAGCGACGCCCTGCGGCGGTACACCGGACACGATCCGGCAGAGCTGGCCCGGCGGAAAATCTGGGAGAACATTGTGGGCGGCACACCGGAGGCGTTCGCCGAGCGCTGGGTGCAGATCAAGGCCGCCGGCGCCCTCACCTTCGACCTGGAGATCCTTGACCGCGGCGGCGAGAAGCAGGCGGTCGAGGTCAACGCCAGCTACGTCGAGTTCAACGGCCGGGAAGTGATGTGCGCGATCGCGCGCGACATCACGCCGCGGCGGGCCGCGGAGCAGGAACGGCAGCGCCTGCAGGATCAGCTGCAGGAGACACAGCGGCTGGAAAGCCTCGGGGTGCTGGCGGGCGGGGTGGCCCACGATTTCAACAACCTGCTCACCGCGATCCTCGGGAACGCCTCCCTCGCCCGCGACTGCCTGGACAAGCCGGCGCAGGCGGGAGATTTCATCACCCAGGTCGAGAACGCCGCCAACCAGGCCGCGGGGCTCTGCCGGCAGATGCTCGCGTATGCCGGCCGCGGACATGTGCGAACCGAGGCGGTGCAACTCCCCGGCCTGATCACCGAGTCGGCGCGGCTCCTGGAAATGACCGTCGCCTGCCGCGCCCGGCTGGAGCTCAAGCTCGACGAGGGTCTGCCCCCCATCATGGCCGACGCCTCACAGGTGCGCCAGATCGTGATGAACCTGGTCCACAACGCCTCCGAGGCCATCCCGCATCACCACGGCCAAATCCGGATTGCCGCGCGCGCGGTGACGATTGATGCCGCCATGATCGCGACCGCCCGGGTGCGGGCCGCCGCCCAGCCAGGGCCCGGCGTCACGCTGTCGGTGAGTGACAATGGCGCCGGGATGGACCGGTCCACGCTCGAGCGCATCTTCGAGCCCTTCTTCACCACCAAGTTCACCGGGCGCGGCCTGGGGCTTCCGGCGGTGCTCGGCATCGTCCGGTCGCACCGCGCGCTCCTCCACGTCGAAAGCACGGTGGGCAAGGGCAGCACATTTCGCGTCACCTTTCCCGCCGCCACCGAGGAGCAGCTGCCCGAGCGGCTGCGACCGGTCCAGACCGCCACCCCGTTCGAGGGGGGCTGCGCGCTGATCGTGGACGATGAGGAAGCGGTGCGCCGGGTGGCCACGCAGGTGCTCGAACGACTCGGGTTCACGGTGGAGGTGGCCGTCGACGCCGACTCGGCGCTGCGTGGTTTCACCATCAACGCCAACCGGTTTGCCCTGATGCTCGTCGACATGACCATGCCGGGCGCCGACGGTGCGACGCTGCTGGCGGAACTGCGCCAGCGCGGCATCACCTCACCTGCAATCCTGATGAGCGGCCACTCGGACGAACAGATCCGGCGTCGAATCGAAGCTGACCCCGCCTGCCGGTTCCTGCACAAGCCCTTCGACCTGACCTCGCTCCGCGACTGCGTACGGGCGGCGCTGAAAGCGGGGAAAAAGGGAATGAGGGAGTAAGGGAGTGAGTGAGGGACGACGGGAGCAACTGGACCGCGGGCGGCCCGCCCGCACCTCGGCGAATACGATCCACCCTGCGATAATCTGGCTCCGCCCCCTCACTCCCTCATTCCCTCATTCCCTCATTCCCTCACTCCCTCATTCCCTCACTCCCTCACTCCCTCCCCCTCAGACCTTGGGCACGTTGACGTGGAGCTGCACGGGCTTCGACTTGGAGCGAAGCTTCAGATTCAGCATTTCCACCAGGAACGCGAAGGACATCGAGAAGTAGATGTAGCCCTTCGGAATGTGCTGGCCCAGCCCTTCCGCCACCAGCGTCACGCCGATGAGGACGAGGAAGCTGAGGGCGAGCATCTTCAAAGTCGGGTGACGGTTGACGAAGTCGCTGATCGCGCCCGCAAACATCAGCATCACGGTCAGCGCGATGATCACCGCGGTGACCATCACCCAAAGCTCGTTCGCCATGCCGACGGCGGTGATCACGGAATCGAGCGAGAACACGATATCCAGCAGGAGGATCTGGATAATGACGGCCGAAAACGCGGCGCGGGCCTTACCTGAGCCGGACCCGTGATCGTCGCCCTCCAGCTTCTCGTGGACCTCCTTCACGCTCTTCCAGATCAGAAACAAACCGCCGATGAGCAGAACGAGGTCGCGCCCCGACACCTCCTGGTCGAGCACCGGCAGGGTGAAGAGCGGCTTGGTCAGACCCATGATCCAGGTCAGGCTCAACAGCAGCAGGATGCGCGTGATCAACGCCAGGCTCAGGCCAAGCTTCCGGGCCTTGGCCTGCTGCTCGACGGGCAGCTTTCCGGCCAGGATGGAAATGAAAATGACGTTATCGATGCCCAGCACGATCTCGAGGGCCGTGAGGGTAACCAGGGACAACCAGATTTGCGGGTCGGCGAGCCATTCCATGGGGACGCACGTTGCTCAGGGCCTCGCATTCGTCAACGTGGCAAAGAGTAATGAGAGCAGAAGGGAGCCCCTCCCTAATCCCCGGCAAAGCGGGTGATCTGCGCGAGTTCGTCGGCAACGACCCGGTCGTTGCGGCATCGCGCCATGCGGCTCTGGCCATCCCACTTGTGATGGAACCGCATCCAATGCCGGAACACGCCCGGCATCACCAAACGGACGAAGGGGGCCTCCAGGCGGCCGGCCTGCCGTCGCTCCGCATAGGTGGGCTGGACGGCCTGGAGGGCGCGGTCCAGCTCCACCGCCATCTGCGGGCCGGTGGGGGTTTCGACCGTCCCCGGCCGCAATTCGATCCACCACTCGTGCCGACCACGGCTGTGCCCGGTCAGGCTGCGCTCCTGCAGGGGGGCCACGTGAAAATTCACCAGCCGCCAGCGGTGGCTGCGACAGACCGCCACCAGCACGTCCGTGAGATCGCGTTCCAGCACGCGCTCCCCGAAGGTGGTCAGCGCCTGCTCGGTGCGTCCGACGTACGTCAGGCGCGGCGGGGCCACCGAAGCGAACCGCACCACGTCACCGGTCACGTAGCGGATGAGCCCGGCGGGGGTGCTCGCCACCACGACATAGTCGAGACCCGGCTTGACCTCGGAGAGCGGCACGACGCGCTCCGCGAGACCCTCCAGCCGCGGTTCATTGAATTCCGCCCACGGCAGGAACTCATAAAACACCCCCACGCCGGTCATCAATCGCAGCTCCCCCGACTTGACCGAGTCCTGCGCCGCGAACACGCCTTCCGAGCCGCTGAAAAGCTCGTGGAACTGCACGTCGGGGCCGAGCGCCTCCCGAAGTTCGTCCTGATACGGAGTCACCGGCACGCCATCATGCACATAGCATTCGAGGTTGGGCCACACGTCCGCCAGCCGGGTGATCGCCCGTCCGGTCGGAGTCGGGCGGCGGCGGAGATGCTCGGCGAAGTCCAGCAGCCAGGTGGGGCCGGCCGCGACGAGCGTGACGTCGCGTCCGAGGGTACGGTCGAGGATGGCCTCACACTTCGCCTCCCAGTCATTGAGCGCCGCGATGTCCGCGCCCGGCTCGTACACGCGTGCATCCGCCCACTTGGGCAGGTTCAAGGCGGCGATCGCGGACCAGGAGCCCACGAACGCGCGGTGCGTCGTCCCCGTCGCGATCGGCTGCAGCGCGGTGGTGCCGTTGAGACAGAGGTGCCGTCCTTTCACGACCCCCGCGTGCCCCGTCCGGGCGGTGTAGTACAACAACGCGTCGCGGCACGCCGTCCGAAAATGGTCCAGCATCGCCGACGTCACCGGCACGATCCGCCCGTTGCCGATGCCGGACGCAAAGAACGTACAGCTGCCCGGCCAGAGCACATTGGCCTCGCCGGTCTGCATGCGGTCGATCGCGGTGCGCAGGTCCGCGTGCGTCCGCGGCGCAAGGCGACGCCGGAAAAGTTCGTAGGAGATGCCGGGCTCCAGCCCGTGGCCCGGCCAGAAACGTGTCGCGCCGGCCTGCTGCACGAGCCGCCGCCAGGTCGCTTGCTGCTGCGGCCCCACGTCCTTGATCTTTGCCAAACGTCCTGCCGTGCGCGTCGTGAGCACGCTGGCGGCGAAGGAAACGAGGCTTTGGGGCCAGAGGGGCATCGCGAGCGGGACCGTTACAAGCAGCGTCCGGGCCCCCTTCCCGCAAGAAAATAGCATCCCCGGGCGCGCCGGGTACGTACTTTTGCGAAGCCCTTACGAATCGACCGCCGCCACCCGTTTTCCCAAGGGCGGCGCGTTCTGGCGTGTGTTTGCTCCGCTGAGCGCTCAACTTCCCCGTTTTCATCGTGCTCCCGCCCATCATTTACGAAGACGACGTCCTGGTGGCCTTCGACAAGCCGAGCGGGCTGCTCGTCGCGCCGGACCGCTGGGACAAGAAGCGCGCGAATCTGATGGGCCTGGTGCATGCCCACCCCCGTTTCGGACGCACCGTGGCCAACGTGCACCGCATCGACGCGGACACCAGCGGACTGCTGCTCTGCACGAAGACCAAGCCGGCCCTCGATTTCGTCACCGGCCAGTTTCAGTCCAAGACCGTGCGCAAAACCTATCACGCTTTTGCCGCCATCCTCCCACCGGAGCTCGCGATGAAGGTGATCGCCCCGATTCGCGACGAGAACGGCACGTTGCCCGACGCGTTCACGGTCGACGTCGCGTTGGGCGAGGACGAGCGGCAGCCGGGCCGGATGCGCGTCTTCAAGGGACGCGGCGGCAAGGACTGCCTGACCGAATTCAAGACGCTCGAGCGATTTGGCGCGGGCCGGCCGGAGCCGGGCGGGCCGACGATCAACGGCTTCGCCTTCGTGGAGTGCCACCCGCTGACCGGCCGCACCCATCAGCTCCGCATCCACCTCGCGGCCGCCGGCGCGCCCATCGTGCGGGATGACTTTTACGGCACGCCGGGGATCGAGCTGAGACTCTCGAACTTGAAACGCGGCTACAAAGGCCGCGACGAGGAGAAACCCCTGGTCGACCGGCTGGCGTTGCACGCCACCGAGCTGACGCTGACGCATCCGGTGACGCGCGAGCCGCTGACCCTCCGCACGCCGCTCCCGCGCGAATTCGAAATCGCGCTGAAGTACCTGCGGAAGTTTGGGAGGGGGAAGGAGGGAGTGAGGGATGAGGGATTGAGGGAATGAGGGGTTGAGGAGGCGGTTGGCTTTCCATAACTTCGATCATTGTTTGACTCCCTAATTCCCTCACTCCCTCACTCCCTCACTCCCTCACTCCCTCCTCCCTTCCCCACCCCCATGACCACCCCGATTTCGCGTCGCACGGCGTTGCAATCCCTCGCGGGGGCCGCTCTGCTCACGGCCCTGCCCGCCTCCGTCGTCCGAGCCGCCGGCTCGTCCGCCCCCATGAGCGAGAACTCTCTCCGTCAGTCCGTCTGCAAGTGGTGCTACAAGATGCCGCTGCCCGAGCTGGCGCGCGCGGCGAAGGAAATCGGCCTCGCGTCCATCGAACTCCTCGATCCGGCGGATTGGCCGGTGGTGCAGGAGATCGGTCTCACGTGCGCGATGGCGAATGGCACGACCTCGATCGGGAAAGGGCTCAACCGACTGGAGCATCACGAGGCGACGGTGCCCTCGATGATCGAACGGATCCGCCAGTGCGCCGACGCCGGCATTCCCAGCGTGATCTGTTTCTCCGGCAATCGCGCGGGGATGGCCGACGAGCAGGGTCTGGAAAACTGCGCGATTGCGCTGAAGAAGATCGTGCCGGAAGCGGAAAAACGCGGGGTCACGGTGTGCATGGAGCTGCTCAATTCGAAGATCAACCATCCTGACTACATGTGCGACCGGACGCCGTGGGGCGTGGAGCTGGTCAAGCGCGTCGGCTCCGAGCGGTTCAAGCTCCTGTACGACATCTACCACATGCAGATCATGGAGGGGGATGTGATCCGCACGATCAACGAACATCACGCGGCGATCGGCCATTATCACACCGCCGGCAATCCCGGGCGCAACGAACTGGACGACACCCAGGAGCTGAACTACGCGCCGATCATGCGCGCGATCAAGGCCACCGGCTACAAGGGCTTCATCGGCCAGGAGTTCATCCCGAAGCGCGACCCTCTGACCTCGCTGCGCGAAGCGGTCGAGCTGTGCCGAGTCTAGGCCGGGGCGCGGCGGCGCAAGCGGTGATGTCGATGGCGTGAGGCGCGCCGCGGCCAATCTCAAACGCCAAACTCCAAACACCAACGAAATCCCATAGCCCAAACCCGGCGCCTCCTGCTCGTCTGGGATTTGGAACCTGAGATTTATTTGGCGTTTGGACTTTGGGATTTGCCCCGCCCCGGCCTTGATTTCCAAGCAGGGGCCCGCCATGACGGGGGCATGTCCTCGCTTCCCACGCAGTTCGCCGGCGTCTCGGTTGTCACCAAGGCCAACGTCTATTTCGACGGCAACGTCGTCAGCCACACCGTGCTGTTCAACGACGGCACGAAGAAGACGCTGGGGCTGATCCGGCCCGGCACCTACCACTTCAACACCGGCGCGCCGGAACGCATGGAGATCGTCGCAGGGACCTGCACCGCCACCCTGGATGGCAGCGCCGAGACGCTGGAATTCGCCGCCGGCTCATACTTCGACGTCCCGGGAAACAGCGGCTTCACCATCGCGGTGCAAACCGGGCTGTGTGAGTACATCTGCTCGTTTCTGAAGTAGGATTTGGATCTCGGATTTGGCGGCGTTCGATTGCTGAATCTGCACTCCCCACCATGCGCAACTTCTTCTACCTGCTCCTGCTCGGCGTTGTGCTCGCGACCGTCGCCGTCGTGGTGCGCTCCGGCATGCTGGCCCGCAAGGACCCGGGCCGGCCGATCAACAGCGCGATGCGCGAGGCCATGGAGGCGCGCAACCCGCTCTACTCCGAGGCCGACGAAACGTTGATCCAGCGGACGTACCCGAACGCTCGGAAACTCCCCTCCGGGCTCCGCATTCAGGTGCGCACGCCGGGCAAAGGCGAGGAGACCCCGCCGCACGGGGCGAACATCATCTGCCACTACTCGGGCCGCCTGCTGGATGGCACGGAATTCGACAGCTCCTACCGTCGCGGTGCGCCCTTCACCTTCCGGCTTGGCACCGGGGCGGTGATTCGCGGCTGGGATGAAGCCTTTGCGCAGATGCACCGCGGTGAACGCGCCACTCTCGTCATCCCGTACAGCCTCGCCTACGGCGCCAAAGGCCGGCCGCCCACCATCCCGCCCAAGGCCACGCTGGTGTTCGAAGTCGAATTGATTGACTGGCAAGGATAGTAGCGCGCTACGCGCTACGCGCTACGCGCGACGTTTTGGGTTTTGGGTTTTGGGTTTTTGGTGGGGGTTCAACGGTACCGGCTGAAGCCGGCGCTTCGGGTTCGTGGTCAACCAGAAACTAGAGACTAGAAACCAGAAACTCGAAACCCGAATCCCGAAACCCAGATCAAGCTTGGCCGCTGGGCGGGTTTGGATTCAATCGGGGCGCACGTGAGTTCCGAGCACCAGCAAGACTTTCTCGCGTTTTTCGCCCCGGCGCCCGGGGTGCATCACGCGCCGCCGACGAAGGCCTTGACGCCCGCGGAGGTGACGGAAGCCCCGTTCGCCGCGACGGCGACGCTGCCCGGGACGACCGCCGCGGCGGTCGATGACGACATCGTTTTCGAACGCAGCCCGCGCGCGCGGAACTACCGGCTCACCTTGCGCCGCGATGGGAAGGCGGTCGCGACGATCCCGCTGCGTGGGTCGGAACGCGAAGCCCGGCGATTCGTCGAGGAGCATCGCGACTGGTTGGAGCGCGCCCGGGCGCGGCAGCGCCGGCGTCCCCGCGCCGCCGAGGTCTGGACGATCGGCACGCATGTGTTGTGGCGGGGTCAGCTCACCGGCATCCGCATCGCGTCGTCCGGAGAGCGGGCTCAGGTCTGCCTCGAGGCGGACGTCTTCCGGGTGCCCCACCTCGACGGCGACCTCCGGCCCACCCTGGAGGCGCACTTCGCGCGACGCGCCCGCGTGGAGCTGCCGGCGCGCACGTGGGAACTGGCAGCCCTGACCGGCGTGGAGGTGAAGCAGGTGACCGTGCGCAATCAACGCTCACGGTGGGGCTCCTGCTCCGCCAACGGCACCATCTCGCTCAACTGGCGGCTGGTGCAGACTCCGGAGCTCGTCCGCGACTACATCATTTATCACGAACTGATGCACCTGCGGGAGATGAACCACTCCGACCGCTTCTGGGCGCGGGTCGAGGAAGTCTGTCCCAACTGGCGCGACGCCGAGCACTGGATCAAGCGCAACGGAAGTTTGGTCGGGCTGTAGGCGGAGGCTTCAGGCTTTAGGCTTTAGGCTCAGAGGGATGGCCGCAAAAAGGCGCAGAAGGCGCAAAAAAGCAGGAGAGCGCCTTTTGCGCCTTTTTGCGGCCCTCTTGTCCGGGTGTCTTCGCCTACAGCCTACAGCCTATCGCTTACCGCTTCTCATCTTCAGCGCGTGCCACACGGTCTGCACTTCGCCGGTGTGCTGCGGGAGCAGCAGCGCGATCGCGATCTGCTCGGCGCTGGCCACAAGCTGGAGCCCCACGAGCACGCGAAACGGCGTCGCGGTCCATTCCGCCAGCAGCGGGATGATGCTGAGCGCCATGGCGAGGGCCAGGATCTTGGTCAGCCAGGTGTGGTAACCGAGCGGCCGGCCAAAGCGCGCGAAGCCGAACACCAGCACGGCGAAGAACGCGCACATGCCCACCGCGACCCAGGGCAGCTCCCGCCGCATGATCTCAGGCCACAGCACCGCGATGCCCATCACCCCCGTGATGAGGGTCACGTAGTCGGCGGCGCTGTCGAGTCGGCGTCCAAAATCCGAATACGCGTTGAGCCGCCGCGCCAGGAAACCGTCCAGCATGTCGGTCAGAAGGCAGACCCCCATGAGAACGGCGAACCACAGCCGCGAACCCTCGAGCGCCGCCAGCAGCACGCCGGGCATCAGCGCCAGTCGGGCGCCGCTGATCAGGTTGGGCAGGACCTTGGCGTTCAAGGCGGCCTTCAGACGGGCACGCGCTGCCATTCGGCGCGGCCGCGGGCGAGGTTGAGCCAGGCGAAACTCGCGGGGGCCCCGCGATTGGGCCGCGTGATGCAGCCGGGGTTGAGCCACCGGAGGCCGGTGGGGTCCGTCTCGTCGCGGGGCACATGCGTGTGGCCATGCAGCACGAAGTTCGCGCCGCGCGGTGCATGCCGGGGCGGAATGTGCACGAGGTGAAAGCGCAGTCCCTCGCGTTCGAGGTCGACGGTCAGCGGCCAGGGGTGCGCGTCACAATTTCCCTGCACGACTGTCAGCGGCGGGCCGAGCTGCTCGAACTCCACGAGCGTACCCGGCGCGCAGACATCCCCCAGATGCCAGATCTCGTCCGCCTCCCTCAGCTGCGCAGGCAGCGTCGCCGGAAACCGGTCGTGGGTGTCGGAGATGACGGCGATCCGCATGTCTATTCGCGCCAGGGTTGGCCCGCACGGTAGCGGGCGAGCCGCGCTTCGGCAAGGGCGACGAGCTTTTGGTCCTTCGTCTCCCGCGCCTTTTCCACCGCCGCGGCCCCATAGGTGACCGCCGGCTCGAACCGGCCGACCTCCGCGAGCGCCGCGGCATGCGAGTTGAGGATGACAAACTCCTCGTGCTGCGTGATGAGCTGGGTCGTGATCGCGAGCGCCTCGGCGCCGTTGCGCACCGCGTCGTCCGGCGTGGTCGCGAGGATCCAGGCGAGGTTGTTCAAGGTCAGCACGTCGCGCCCGGTCTCGAGCGCGGCCCGGTAAAGCTGGACCGCGGCGGCGTGCGCCCGGCTCTGGTAGAAGCGCGCCGCCTCGGCGCGGCACACGGTCCCGCGCTGGGCGGGATCGGCGGTGGCGACCGCCTGCTCGACCGCCCGCATCGCGGCCTCCATCTCGCCGCGGCCCAGGAGGAGGTTGGTCTTGGCGACCCAGAGTTCGGCCGCGCGGGGCGCGAGGGCGAGGGCCCGGTCCAGCTTCGCCGCGACCTCGTCGGTGCGGCCGGCATCCGCGTCCTCCAGCGCCTGCTCGTAGAGCACGTCCGCCTCCGGCACCCCGGTGAACCGCGTCTTGAACAACAGGACGCGGTCGGGGCGATACGGCAGATCGGAGGGAAAGTCGTACGCGATCTGCTCCAGCCACAACGGGACCACCTGGCTGACGAGCGTGCGGTAGCCGAACGTCTGCTGCAGCGTGCGTGCGCCCGGATCGGGGTGCAGCAGCTTGAAGTACTCGGCGATGAAATTGTCCTCGCTGACGAGCGCGACGTGGGTGACGCCGCGCTCCCGGATGAGCCGGCGGGCCTCGGGCTCGGTCTGGGCGGAAAGCATCGCGGCGGCCGCCTTCATTCCGTCCGCGTTTTCCCAATACAGCGTGCCGATCGCCTTGAACTGCCCGTAGTAGCTGATGGCCACGGAGCCGTTGGGACTGCTCAGCACCACGATGTCCCCGGCGGGTTGCGAAGCCCGCAATGTCGCCGCGATGTCGCGATAAACCGGCTGCATGGCATCGGGCTTGTCGACCGCGCGGCGACGGTTCGCATCCTGCAGCCGCACCATGCGGTCGGACGCGACGTGCAGGCTGATGAGCCCGACGACGGCGACGGCGGCATACCGCAGGCGCCTGCGGCGGGGACCGAGGCAGGCGATCGCGAGCAGGACGAGCAGGATCAGCGGTCCGCTGGCGCTGGGACCCCAGCGCAGCTGCGCGACCGCCATGGCGGTGAACGCGGCGGCGGCGAGGCCGGCAAACCCGACGACCAGGCGGTCCGCCGCCTCGCTGCGCCACCAGGCGACGAGGCCGGCCAGCAGCGAGCCGCCCATCCAGACGAATTCCCACAGATACAGCTTCGGCGGGAAGATCTTCAACGCGGTCGGCAGCGAGATGCCCTCGGCCACGTACCGGGTCAGGCCGCCCACGAAGGTGTCGAACACCACGAACACGCCGCGACCGGCGACGAGCACGATCAGGGGAGCGAGGGACAGGGCCGCGAACGCCAGCCCAAGCCGGCGCCACTGGACGCCCCGCTTCAGCCCCAGCCAGCCTTCCATGATCTGGGCGACGATCTCGCTGCCGGCCCACCAGCCGGCGGCATACACCGGATGGTTCACCTCCAGCCGCAACCCGAGGTGGTTCGGCGCGTACTCCAGCAGGTAAAAGCCGAGGCTCACCAGCCCGCCGGTGCGGCCCCAGAGACGCCAGATCTCCGGCGCGGCCTGAACCCCCGTGGCCACCGCGCGGCGGCCGTGGGCCAGGGTCGCCAGCACGCCGGTCAGGCCGGTCAAGGCGATCGCCGGCACCAGCGTCGCGGCGCTGACCCACAGGCCGCACCCGCCCGCCACGGCCGAAACGATCGCGCCGCGCCGCGCCAGGCTCAGCGTGCCGGGCAGCAGCTGGGCGCTGGACTGGGCGGTCTTCCAGTAGCCCGCCCCCATGAACACGGCGCCGAGCAGTAGCCCGAGCACGGACACGGCCATCAAGCCGTGATGGTCAACGTAGTTGGGTCCGAAGCCGCCGTAGAAGGAGTTGTTTCCCAGCATGGCCAGGCCAAGGACGACGCCCGCCGCCAGGCCGGCGCGCGCGCTGGCCCACCACGACAGCAGCATGACGAAGCCGAGCAGCAGCGGCACATTGAACCAGGCCATCGAGCGCTCCATCGCCCGCGGAAGGTCCTCGCCGGTGAACGCCTGCCGGAGCTTCGCTCCCGCGACGATCAGCCAGCTGAAGCCGGAATTCCAGTGGACCTCGCGGCCGTGGGGCGCGTTGTCGACCGGCGTTTCGCGAATTCGCAGCCCCTCCCCCTCCGCCAGCCGGAGGGAGTGACGCACCCACATCAAGGCATCGGCGTACATGGTTGGCGCAATCCGCTTCATCGGAGTCGGCGGTTCCGAAGCCCCGCGCAACCCCACCCGGTCGCCCAGGCTCATGTTCCGACGAAAAAGCTCCGCGTGACCGACCAGCAGGGCCGCCGCCACACACCACAACACGACGAGCCCGATCCATCGGGCGCGTTTCGACTCTTGGGACAATTCCATGAAGAAGGGGAAGCCAGGAGCAAACCAATGGAAGCAGGGAGGTAAAGGTTTTGGGGTTTGGGTTTCTGGTTTCTGGGTTTCTGGTTTCTCGTTTCTGGTTTCTGGTTTCTCGCTGGGCTGATCTTTCTCTTAATCTTTCTCTTTCTCCTGCCTTGGTTCGTGCCGGGGCGGAGCGGCTCAAACCGGAGAGAAAGAGAATGATCGTACCGGGCCCGGGGTGGCACGCCCGGCGCAGGAATCGGGGCGGGTGGTGTCGTTTCGCAGGCGTTTGGCGACAGGAAACCCAGGACCCAAAACCCAAAACTCAAAACCAGCGGCGCAGCGCGCCCTTGACACCCCCTTTTCACTCAGGCACCTGTGACCCTCTTTTCTCTCAAAGATCATGAAACCGACATTCCGTCCGCACCGCAAAAAGCGGGTTCGCAAGATTGGGTTCCGCGCCCGCATGGCCACGCGTGGTGGCCGCAAGGTCATCGCTTCCCGCCGCCGCAAGGGCCGCAAGCGGCTCACGGTCGCTTAATAGCAAAAGTCTGAAGGCCGCCCGACCAGAGGTCTGAAGCACGGGAATGCCGGCTGCAGCCCTTCAGTCACTCCGCCTCTCAGCCTTTTCCCTGCAATGCGCTTCCGCGCTGAGCAGCACCTTCGCCGCGCGAATGACATCCGCGCTGTCCGCGAGCAGGGCAGCCGCATGGAGTGTCGCGCCTTCACGCTTTGGTGGCGTCGCCGCCCCGCCGGGTCGGAGCTGACGTCGCCCGGGACGTCCGCACCCCCGCCGCCGGGCGCGCGCGTCTGTGTCATCGCCTCCACCTCCGCGATCGGCAATGCCGTGCGGCGCAACCGGGCCAAGCGCCGGCTGCGGGAGATGTTTCGACAGCAGCAGGACAAGGCGCCCGCTCATTGCGATTTCCTCCTCATCGCCCGGCGATCGGTCATGGAGCTCCCGACCCCCGAGCTCGAGCAACGTTTTGTCGACGCCTGCGGCAAAATCCCACCGGCGCCGGGAGGTCCCGCCGCATGAAGCCCGCGTCCTGGCCGCAGGCCGCGCTCATCGGCTTGGTCCGGATTTATCAGCGCACCCTGTCACGCTGGCTGCCGGTGGTCACGCTGGGTCAGTGCGGGTGCCGGTTCACCCCGACCTGCTCGCACTACGCCGTCGAGGCTTTGCACCGGCATGGCGCCCTGACCGGCACCCGACTCACCCTCTGGCGACTGCTCCGCTGCACGCCCCTGAGCGTCGGCGGTTTTGATCCCGTCCCGGCGCGGCACCGCCCTGCCGTCTCCGTTCCCACCCCTTCGGTCCACCGTCCGCAGTGCCGGCGCGTCGCTGCGCTCTGACCCCTTTTCGTTAATGGATAAAAAGAACACCCTTATCGGGGCTTCGCTGCTCGCCGCGGCGTTCGCCGTTTTCATGCTGGCCCCCAAGTCGCCGGCCCCGACGCAACCCGCGACCGCCCAGCCTGCCACGGACTCCGCGACCACCCCGGGCAGCGTGGCGCCGGCGGCGACCACGGCGGCTCCCAACGGCACGTTCGCCACGATCGCCCGCGATGCGGCGGAGGCGACCCTCACCACCCTGGCCAACGAGTTCATTGAAGCGCGGCTCACGAATTTCGGCGGCGCCGTACGGGAGGTCGCGTTCAAGCAGTACCCCGAGGTGCAGGGTCAGCCCGCCCCCTACGTTTTCAACCGGCTCCATGAGGATCCGATCCTGGCGTTCACCGACTTTCCCGGCCTCGGCCGCACCACGGCGTTCGAGGTCGTGCGCGCGACGCCCACGGAGGTGGTGTACCGCACCGTCCTCGATGGTCGGATCGAAGTGACGCGCCGGTACGCGCTCACGGATCCCGCGACGAAGGGCGGCGATCCGTATCGGCTGCGCCACGAAACGACCTTCAGGAATCTCACGGACGGGACGGCTCCACTGCCGCGCGCCGCGCTGAGCCTCGGCACGGCGACGCTGCTGAACGTCCATGACGCGGGCCTGTACCTGAACGTCACGTCGCACGACGGCGAGGATCTGTCCTATACGGAGCGCGGCGATCTCGAGGGCGGCGGCTTTGGCTCGCTCTTCGGCTCGGGCCGCGCGCCGGTCGGCGTCCTGGAGAAGCCGGGCGCCGTGGCCTGGGCCGCCGTGAAGAATCAGTTCTTCGCCAGCATCTATACACCGGACCAGCCGGGCATTGCCGTGATCGCACGCCGGATCGAGCTCCCGCCCTTCCCGAATTCGACCATCGCCAACATCGGCATGACGGGCGCCACCCGGTTCGATCTGGCCGCGCTGGCCCCGAACGGCACGCTCACGCTCGGCGGCCACCTTTACGTCGGCCCCAGCGAGTACAAGCGGCTGGCGAAGTTCGAGAAGCAGGAGGACGGCGTGATGCAGTACTCGAAGGGCATCACCAAGATCTTCCTCAGCGGCTATGTCGCGCCGCTCGAAAACACCCTGATGAACCTGGCCCACAAATGGGTCGGGAACTGGGGCGTCGCGATCATCCTGATGACGCTGATCCTGAAGATCGTCAGCCTCCCCTTCACGATCGCCGCGTCCCGCTCGGCCAAGCGCATGGCGAAGCTGCAGCCGGAGATGAAGGAGATCCGCGAGAAGTATAAGGACAATCCGCAGAAGCAGCAGATGGCCACGATGGAGCTGTTCAAGCGCCACAAGGTGAACCCGATGGGCGGCTGTATTCCCATCCTCATCACGATGCCGCTGTTCTTCGGCTTCTTCGCGATGCTCCAGAGCGCGCCGGAACTCCGCTTCCAGCCCTTCCTCTGGGCGCGCGATCTTTCCGCCCCCGACACCGTCGGTCATCTCTTCGGCTTCCCGATCAACATCATGCCCGTGCTGCTCGGCATCACAACACTGGTGCAGATGCAGCTCACGCCGACCGCCTCGCTCGACAAGACGCAGGCCTTCATGATGAAGCTCATGCCGATCGTCTTCGTGGCGTTCTGCTACAACTTCTCCTGCGCGCTGGCCCTCTACTCGACGATCAACGGCATCTTCACCATCGGCCAGCAGCTCGTGATCAACAAGATGAAGGACCCGGAGCCCGGCCCCGCCGGCCCCGGCAGCGCCGCGACCGTCACCGCCGCCTCCTTCATGGGCAAGAAGAAGATGAAGAACGTGACGCCGAAAAAGAAGGGCTGAAGGTTGGAAGGGCTGAAAGGCTGAGCTTTCAGTCCTTCAGCTTTTCAGCTTTTCAGCGTTTCCGAAAATGGCCGGGCACAACAAGTGGTCGAAGGTCAAGCGCCTGAAGGCGGTGACGGATTCCCGCAAGGGCAAGGTGTTCTCGCGCCTGTCCCGTGACATCACGCTCGCGGCCAAGGCGGGCGGAGGCGATCCGGACGGCAACGCGCGGCTGCGGACGCTCGTGCTGAAGGCCCGCGACGCGAACATGCCGGCCGACAACGTTGACCGCGCGATCAAGAAGGGCACCGGCGAACTGCCCGGCGTCGTCTTCGAGGAGATCACGTACGAAGGGTACGGTCCGGGTGGCGTCGCGTTCGTCGTCAAGGTGACCACGGACAACAAGCAGCGGGCCGCGCAGGACGTGCGCTCCGTCTTCGCGCGCCACGGGGGTAATCTCGCCAGCACCGGCGCCGTATCCTTCCAGTTCCTCCACGCCGGCCAGTTCCTGATCGCGCGGGACCGGACCACCGAGGAGCAGCTGATGGAGGTCGCCCTCGAAGCCGGCGCCGACGACGTCATCACCAGCGAACAGGGCTACGAGGTCCGGTGCGCCATCCCGGCCTTCGACAAGGTCGCCCATGCGCTGGAGGCGAAGGGCATCCGGACCGACAACGCGGAGATCGCCTACATCCCGACGACGACGGTGCCGGTCAGCGATGCCGGTACTGCCCAAAGCATTACAAAGCTCCAGCAGGCGCTCGAAGACCTCGACGACGTGCAGACCGTGTTTTCGAACGAAGAGACGGAAGAGTAGAGTGAGGGTGAGGGTGAGAGTGGAGGGCTGCGAGCCGCCGCCTGTCGCTCAACTCTCAGCCCTCAACCCTCAACTTTCCACCCCGTCATACCGCGCACCCATTCTTGCCCCGGAACGTCAGGGCTGGTTGGCTGCACCTCCCGAATGACCGATGACCTTGAAGCCCAGCTGGAGGAGACGTCCTCGCTCCGGCACACCTCGCCCGGCGAGGTGGGCTTGGTCGCGCCCCGCGACTTCACGTACGCGCAGCCGTTCACGTTCAAGAGCGGCCAGATCATTCCCGGGTTTACGCTGCGCTATGAAACCTACGGCGAGTTGAGCGTCACCCGCGACAACGCGGTGCTGATCTGTCACGCGCTGAGCGGCGACCATCATTGCGCCGGCTGGCATTCGCCCGCGGACCGCAAACCCGGCTGGTGGAACAACCTCATCGGGCCCGGCAAGGCGGTGGACACGAATCGGTTCTTCGTCATTTGCGCCAACGTGCTCGGCGGCTGCCAGGGCTCGACCGGTCCGTCGTCGATCAATCCCGTCACCGGCCGGCCGTACGGGGTCACCTTCCCCTTCGTCACCATCCTCGACATGGTGCGCGCGCAGAAGCTGCTGCTCGATCATCTCGGGATCGTGGAACTGCACGCGATCATCGGCGGTTCGATGGGCGGCATGCAGGCGATGCTGTTCGGCATCCAATACCCGCAGTTCACGCGGCGGATCATCGCCATGGCGACGACAGCGCGGGAAAGCGCGCAGGCCATCGCCTTCAACGAGGTCGGCCGCCAGGCGATCATGCAGGACCCCGCCTGGGCGGATGGCGACTACGCCCGCGACGCCGGACCGCGCGTGGGGCTCGCGATCGCCCGCATGATGGCGCACATCACGTACGTCTCGGACGCGAGCATGGACCGGAAATTCGGCCGGCGCAAAAAGGAGACGGCAGCAACCGACGCGTATACCTTCGAGCCCCAGTTCGAAGTCGAGGGCTACCTGCGGCACCAGGGACAGAGCTTTATCAACCGCTTCGACGCGAATTCCTACCTCTACATCACGCGCGCGCTGGACCAGTTCGATCTCGCGCACGCGTATGGCTCGCTCGAGGCGGCATTCTCGCACCTGCACGCCGAAATGCTCGTCGTCGGGTTCACGAGCGACTGGCTTTTCCCGCCGGAGCAGAACCGCACGCTCACGCTCGCGGCCCTGCGCGCGGGCAAGCGCTCCAGCTACGCGGAGCTTTCCACCGACCTGGGGCACGATTCGTTCCTGCTCGAGTCGGAGGAGCTCTACGGGCTGGTCCGGGGGTTCCTCGAGCGCGGCAGTGTCTACACCTCGGACTTCTCGATCTGACCATGGCCAGCGACCCGATCAACGTCCCGGCAAGTTCCGTGGTGACCGTCATCCCGGCCGCCAACGGGCGGCAGGTGGAGAAACGCACGGTCGACATGCAGATCATCGGGGACTGGGTGGAGCCCGGCACCCGGGTGCTCGATCTGGGGTGCGGGGCGGGCGCCCTGCTCGATTACCTCGTGCAGAAAAAGCAGGTGTCGGCGATCGGCGTGGACCTCGACTTTGCGAAGATCGCGGCCTGCGTGCGCCGGGGGCTGTCGGCCTACCAGGGCGACATGACGGAGTTCCTGCGCGCGTTTCCCGACCAGCACTTCGACCGCGTCATCTGTTCCCGCACCGTGCAGGAGCTGGGCGATCCGACGCTCGTGATTTCCGAGGCGTTGCGGGTCGGCCGCGCGCTGACCGTCGGGTTCGTGAACCACGCGTTCTGGAAGAACCGGGTGAACCTGCTCGTCCGCGGCCGGAAGATCAAAAACCAGGTCTACACCACCGAGTGGTTCCAGAGCCGGCCGGCGAATCCAGTGACGATCGCGGATTTCGAGCATTTCTGCGCCGTGAAGGGTATCCGCATCGCCCGCCGGGTGCACCTCGCCGGCGACTGGCGCTCCCCGTGCCGGACCCTGCCGAATCTGTTCGCCGGATACGCGCTGTACGACCTCGCGCGGGAATGAGGCACAGGGTGCGTCCCCCGTGAGGTTCACCGATCCTTCCCCTCCCGCCGAGTCCGCCGAGCGTCCCCGCCCTGATCGCCTTACGCCAAGGTCGCAATGGTCGCTGCGTGCGGACGCCGCAACCGCCCGCGAATGCCCCGTTGTGACCTTGGCGACCTTTGCGTGAGGCAAGAATGACGACGGGATTGGGCCTGGTCAAAGTCGCCGGACACGTGAGCGGCGGGTTCCGCAGATCGGGCGGGGATTGAACCGGGCAGGGCGTTCTGCTAGCGTCGCGCTCGTTCAGCAATCGGAGAACCCCTATGAAAACCTCCTTCCGGTCAGCTGTCTGCTTCGCGGCCTTTGCGTGCGCCGCTGTCCCGCTAACGGTGGGTGCGGAAGAAACCCCGGCGACTGTGGCCACCTTCGTCGACCCGATGTCCGCCGAGGCCAAGCCGTACCGCGCCACGGGCGAGTATGCGATCGACCGGCTCGTGATGACGATGATGACGGACTCGTCGGCCGCGGTGGCGAAGCACGAGGAGGTCGCCGCGCTCTCGACCTTCCATCTTCGCGATGTGCCGAAGAAGAACGGCACCGTCGCGGGCCTGCCGCGCATCGTCGACATGAAGCTCACCAGCTTGAAGCTGCGAAGTCCGCAGAATGCGCCGGACGCCGCGGAGCAACTCGCGTTGCAGAAAGTGGCGGTGGATCTCGAGGCCGGCAACCCGCCGCGCGTGCTGGTGCAGAAGGTGGAGAAGGCGGACGGCCCGGTCGAGTGGCGGGTGTACAAGCCGATCGCAAACATCAAGGCTTGCGGAACCTGCCACGGCAAAGTGGAGGACATGACCCCGGAGCTGCGGGCTGCGATCGCCAAGGCCTACCCCGAGGACAAGGCGCATGGCTACCAGACCAACGAATGGCGGGGACTGTTTCGGGTGACGGTGGCGGCACCGGAGGTCGCGGGCGAGAAACGGTAGGCGGAAGGGAAACGCTGAAATCGGAACCAGCTGAAGCCGGCGAAACCGGAAACCAGAAACGAGAAACTCGAAACCAGAAACCAGAAACTAGAAACTAGAAACTCGAAACCAGAAACCTGGCCTGCTCGCTTTTATCCGCACCCTGGGTTCGTTGGTCTGATGCATCCCCTCCGCACCCTGCTCCTTCTTCTCTCCATGGGCCTCTTCTCCTCGCTGTTCGCGTCTTCCGGCGCGCCCAAAATCTCGGCCGCCGAGGCCGCCAAACTCGTCCAGGACGGCAAGGCGGTGCTGGTGGACATCCGCGAGCCGAACGAGTGGAAGGAAACCGGCGTCGCCGAACCCGCGGTGCTCCTCCCGAAGAGCGACTTTGATGCGGGCAAAGCGCAGTGGACGCCCTTCCTGGATAAAGTCGGCGACAAGCAGGTGATCCTCTATTGCCGCTCGGGCGGTCGTGCCGGCGTCGTGGGCAAGGCGCTCGCTGAAAAAGGCGTGAAGGTCTCCAACGCCGGCGGGTTCAAGGAGTGGTCAGAGGCGGGTCTGCCGACGCGCAAGGTGGAGTAGTATCCAAGGCCAAGCGGAGCTACGGTTTCGCCACCCTCGGTAATCAGGTCGAGGCGGACCGAACGCTGAGCATCAAACCAAAGGCCTCGAATCGCTGGCGCTCTTCGCTACATCCAAGCGCCGGTCCTTCGAGGTTGGATTGGACCTGAATACCGATTTTGCCACAGAGGTCACAGAGGCCCAATCAGAGCCGAGCCGGAGGCGGGCGCTGCGACTGTCTTGGGCGTCACGCGAGGAACAGGTTTGTCCAAGGACCGAGCCTCCGTGTCCTCTGTGTCGGAGCTCTGTGCTCTCTGTGGCTACTTCGGAATCCAGGTTGGGTGTTTGGAGGTTGGGTTTAGCGCTCCAGGATCGCCTTCGCCTCGAAGACGACGACGCAGTTGCTGCCGTCTTCCGTTTCGAGCCAGCGCGGTTTCAGGGCGGCGAATTCGCGGTTGATCGCCGCGTGCAGGCCGCCGACTTCGATCGCGACCAGTCCGTGGGGGAGCAGCCGGTCTTTGGCCTGACGCAGGAGTTTGCGGATGATCACGAGGCCGTCGGCGCCGCCGTCGTGCGCCATCCGCGGCTCGGCGGCGAACTCCGGCGCCTGGGCGTCCACGTGGGCGCTCGGTTCGTACGGCGGGTTGCTGAGGATGAGATCGTATTTCGCCGGCGGCACCGCATCGAGGACGTCGCTGCGCCAGAGTTTGAGACGCGACTGCAGTTGGTGCTCGCGCACATTGATTTCGGCGACCGCCAGCGCGTCAGCGGACAAATCACACGCGTCCACCACCGCACCCGGAAATTGGTGTGCCAGCAGGATGGCGAGACAACCGGACCCCGTGCAGACATCGATCGCACGCGTGACGCCACGCCCCCGTTTAGGCAGCAGCGCGGGGATGGCTTTCGGGATCAATTCCAGAAAATAGCTCCGCGGAATGATCACCCGCTCGTCGACGTAGAACCGGTGCTCGCCCAACCACGCCTCGCGGGTCAGGTACGCGGCCGGTACGCGGTCGACGATCCGGCGCTGGAAGGTCTCCCGCAGCCGGGTCTGCTGGGCGGCAGTCAGGCGCCGGGTGAGGACGTCCGGGCCCGAGTCCAGCGGCAGCTCGAGGGTGCGGAGAATCAGGTAGAGCGCCTCGTCGTGCGCATTGGTGGCGACCTGCCCGAAGGCGGCGCCGCTGCGTTCGAGCGCAGCCTGGGCAAAGGTCAGCCAGTCTCCGGGTGTCTGCACGTGTTCCGTCGCGCCAAGCATCCGCTTGCCGCCCCCGCTGGCGCCCGGAGCAGGCTTGGCCCGGCTCACCGCCCCGGCCCCCCCACGTTCACTTTCACTCTCCCTTTCACTCCACCTTTCCCACGTGGGCGTGGTTGTGGATGTGCTCGGGACAGTAACACTGGTCGCCCTCGCACTTCGAGCAGTACCGAAAATCCAGCTCCGGATTGGTCAGATCGGTCTTGCCGCACACGTGGCAGACGTGGCGCGGTTGCGCCTCCTCGCGCGCGCGCTCCGCCTGCTGGGCGGCGACACGGCGTTTCTGACGCGAACCACGCACCATCTGCCCGGCGAAAAAGAGGAGGAACGTGATCGTGGCCGCGGCGATCTGGAGGCGCAGCGCCCAACCGCCCTGGAAGAAGTTCACCGCGTAAAGCACCCAGGTGAGCAGCGCCAGCCACTTGATCTTCAGGGGCAGAACGAAGAACAGCAGGAGCTCGAAATCCGGATTGAGGAACGCGAAAGCGAGGAAGACCGAACCCAGGATGTACAGATTGGTGACCGGTGCGCCCGGCGTGAGAAACGAAAACGCGACGGTAAGGACGTAGCTGAGGAGGAAGTAGACGTTGAAGCGGAAGACGCCCCAGTAGTTCTCCAGCGCCGTGCTCATCACATAAAAGAGGTACCAGCCGAACACGGCGAACACATAGCCAAACGCGCTCGACGGCATCGGCACCAGGAAGAGGAAGCTGAACACGCGCCACCACTCGCCTTCCAAGACGAGGAAGGGAACGTAGACGAGCTGTTCGCCCGGGATCAGGTTCAGCATCCGCGCCAGGAGCACGAACACCTGGCCGATGACGATGTAGAGCGCCAGGTTGGGCAGGGCGAAGCGGCCGAAGATGCGTTCGAGGCGGTTAAGCACGGCTTAGAAGAAATCCCAAATCACAAAAGTCCAAACTCCAAAGAGCTCCCAAGGTCCAAAATCCAAACCCGCCTCGCGGGAGCCACGCCCGTGCTACCAGCACCTTTGAGCATTGGGTTTTGGAATTTCTTTGGGATTTGGACGTTTGGACCTTTGGGATTTCGCTCAGTACACGTGCTCGTCGAGGAGCGCAAACAACTCGGCTTCGTTGATCCGGCGCTGCGTCATCGAATCGCGCTCGCGCAGGGTGAACGTGCCGTCCTTCTCGATCGTGTCGAAGTCGATGGTCACGCACCACGGGGTGCCGATCTCGTCCTGACGGCGATACCGGCGGCCGATCGCGCCGGCCTCGTCGTAGAAGGCGGCATACTTCCGCTTGAGCTTGGCGTAGAGTTCCTGCGCGCGGCCCACCAGCGCCTCCTTGTTCTTCAGCAGCGGGAGGACGGCGACCTTCACCGGGGCGATGCGCGGGGACAGCCGCAGCACGGTGCGCTTCTCCACGTTGCCCTTCTCGTCCTTCACCTCCTCCTCGGCGTAACCGGCGCAGAGGACGGCCAGGAGGATGCGATCGACGCCCACCGCGGGCTCGATCACGTGCGGGACGACCTTCTGCTTCGTCGCCTCGTCGAAATACGTCTGCGGCACGCCGCTGAACTTCTGGTGCTGCTGGAGATCGTAATCGCTGCGCGCCGCGATGCCCCAGAGTTCCTGCACGCCGAACGGGTACTCGAACATGATGTCGACCGTGCGACGCGAATAGAACGCCAGCTTTTCCTTCGGGTGCTCGTGCAGCGACATCCGGCTCTCGGGCAGGCCGATCGACTTCAGCCAATCGCGGCACCATTGCAGCCACTCCTCGTGGCACTTCAGCCAGTCGGCGTCGGGGTGGATAAAGTACTCCATCTCCATCTGCTCGAACTCGCGGGAGCGGAAGATGAAGTTGCGGGGCGTGATCTCGTTGCGGAAGGACTTGCCGATCTGGGCGATGCCGAAGGGCAGCTTCACGCGGCCCGTGTCCGTCACATTCCGGAAATCGACGAACATGCCCTGCGCCGTTTCCGGACGCAGATAGGAGCGACCCGACTCGTCGCGCAGCGCGCCGACGTAGGTCTCGAACATCATGTTGAAAGCCCGGGGGGGCGTCAGGCTCCCCGGCTCACCCGTGGCGGGAGACGGGATCAACGCCACCTCCTCGGGCTTCGCCTCCGTCATGTCGCGGGCGACGACGGGCTCCAGTTTGCCCTGGATCGCCTTCTTGCGCTTGAACGACTCCGCGGCCTCCTGGAGTTCCGCGACCGTCCGCTCGCTTTCCAGCGCGGAAACATAGCCCACGGTGGCGCCGTCGACCACGACGGGCGCGAAGAAGAGCTGATCCGCCCGAAAACGCTGTTTCGAGGTCTTGCAGTCAACGAGCGGGTCGGTGAAGCCGGCGACGTGCCCCGAGGCATCCCAGACCTTGGGATGCATGATGATCGACGTTTCGATGCCCACCACGTCGTCGCGGCGGCGCACCATGTCGTTCCACCAGCAGTCCCGGATGTTCTTCTTCAACTCCACGCCCAGGGGGCCGTAGTCGAAGAAGCCGTTGAGCCCGCCGTAAATTTCGGACGATTGAAAGATGAAGCCGCGACGTTTCGACAACGCGACGATGGCATCCATGGTGACGGCGGAAGCGGAGGATTCTGCGGACATAAGAAGGGAGGATTAGCGGCTAAGCTCCGGGCCGGAAAGGCGAAAAACAGCGAGCCGCAGACGAGAGACGAGGGACCAAGACGGATTCCTGCCGTGGTCGCCTGCTCGTGCTCATGTTCGTGATCGGGATCGTGATCTTCCGACCGCCCGCCGATCACGAGCACGAGCACGAGGCGGATGGCCGGTTCGGTGACTCCGCCCCCACAAAAAGCCCGACGCGGGTGAAGCGTCGGGCTGAACAGCGTGAGGTCCCAGGTCCCTCGTCCCTGGCCTCCAAGTCTTGGCAGAGGCGAACAACTCCCGTCCCCGCGAATCTATGGGGGACATGACGACCTCCGACGATCGCGCGCTGGAAATCCTCCATACTCTGTTGCGGATCACCAAGGAAAGCGCGGAGGGCCTGGCCGTCGCCGAGCGCAACGTCCCCGACCCCACCCTCTGGCGGGAGCTGGAGCCCTATCTCAAACAGCGACGTAAGATGGTCGAGGCATTGGAGAAACGCATTCGTGACTTCCGTGGCGATCCCGACGTACCGCCGAGCGGCATGGCCGCGCTGCATCGGGCGTGGATGCAGTTGCGGGCGCAAAGCGACGGCAATCCCAACGAGGGCATCCTCGCCGAAGTGGAGCGCGGCGAGTCGATCGTGGTGGCGGCGCACCAGCAGGCGCTGAAGGAGCCGGATATCGACGCGGCCACCCGCAAACTTTTCGAGGAGCACAACGAACTCGCCCAGACCGCCTACCGACGGGTGCGCCAGCTGCACGAACGCACCCCGTACGCGACCTCCTGATTTTCCGCGGGAGCAGCCTGGGACCGGCGCGCGCGACCGCCTCCCATCCGCCGCTCGTCCCGGCTGCTCCCGTCGGATTGGTTTTGTTGAATTTTGGGTTTTGGGTTTTGGGTTTCGTTTTAGGTTTTGGGTTCTGGTCCTGCAGAATCTTTTCTCTTTCTCCTGCCTTGGTTTTTCGGCGGGCGGGCCGGGGAGACCGCTTTCCTGCGCTCCCGGGACGGGCTCCCCCGCGTTTGCTTTTCAGGGCCAGCCGCGTAGGTACGTGATGAGCCCGCAGACACTTGCGCTGGTGCTGCCGCCCACGCGGAACCGGCCCCCGCACTCAGCGTCTGCGACTCGTCTGCCGAACCTTATGAACTTCCCGCGCCGCTTCTCTCTTTTTGCCTTCGCCGGGCTTGCACTCGTGCTGGCTCCGCTTGCATCGGGCTCAGACGCCCTGATCGATGAAAAGACGGCCCCCTCCGCCGATCCGTCGCGCCCGGTCGAACCGGGCAAAGTCATTGTGCCGGAAGCGGATCAGGCCAAGCAGGACGCGGAGAAAAAGACCCCGCCGGCCGCCGACAAAGCCGACGAAAAGCGCAGCACCCGGACGGAGCCGGCGACACCGCGGGACCCGGCAGAGAAGTCGGACCCGGCGCCGAAAAAGCCGGTCAGCCGGTCCCCGCTCAAACTGCAGGTGGACAGTCGGCAGATCAACCGCGAGGCGCCGGACCGCGTCAGCTACGCGCCGGTGATCCGCAAGACCGCCGCCAGCGTGGTCTACGTGTACTCCAACAAGAAAGTGCAGGGCCCGGACCTCACCCCGTTTCTGAACGATCCCAACTTCCGCCGGTTCTTCGAAATTCCCGGGCATCGCAATGTCCCGCGCGGTGGTGGCCCCCGCGGCGGACGGCTGCCGGACCGCCAGGAACGCGGCCTCGGGTCAGGTGTGATCATCTCGGCCGACGGCTACATCCTGACCAACAATCACGTGGTGGAAGGCGCCGATGACGTCACCGTCTCGATCGGCGAATCCCCGAAAAAGTACGAGGCCACGGTCGTCGGTCGCGATTCGGCCACGGACATCGCCGTCCTGAAGATTGAACCGAAGGGCGCGCTCGTGCCCGCCACGCTCGGCAACAGCGACCAGCTGCAGGTGGGCGACGTGGTGCTCGCCATCGGCAATCCGTTCGGCATCGGCCAGTCGGTGAGCCGCGGGATCGTCAGCGCGCTCGGCCGCGGGCAGCTGGGCATCGAACAGCTGGAGGACTTCATCCAGACCGATGCCGCCATCAACCCCGGCAATTCCGGCGGCGCACTGATCGACAGCGATGGCCGTGTGGTCGGCATCAACACCGCGATTCTCAGCGCCACCGGCAGCTTCAATGGCGTCGGTCTGGCCATACCCATCAATCTCGTACGCTTCGCTGCCGAGCAGATCGTCAGCAAAGGACGCGTCGATCGCGGGTTCCTGGGCGTTTCCACGCAGGACCTCACCGAGGAAATCGGCGCGCAGTTCAACGCCGAGAAGGGGGCGCTGATCAACGAGGTCACCGTCGACAGCCCCGCGGACAAAGCCGGCCTGAAGGCGGGCGACGTCATTCTGAAGATCAACGACACCGAAATCCGGCACCCGAGTCACCTCCAGCTGGTCGTGACCCAGTTCATGCCCGACACGGAGGTGACGGTCACGTACCTGCGCGACGGCAAGACCGGCACGGTGAAGGCGAAACTGGGTCTGCGCCCCAATCGCGGGCCTGGTGGCGGCGATGACGACAACCCGGCCGAGAAGAGCGACGAGGGCGTGCTGAACGGCGTCACGGTCGGCGACATCACGCCCGAGGTACGCGACGAGCTGCAGATTCCGGCCCGCATCAAGGGAGCCGTGGTTCAGTCGATCGAGCCTGACAGCCCGTCGGCGCAGCAGGGCCTGCGCGAAGGCGACGTGATCATGGAGCTGAACCGCCGGCCCACGCCGGACGCAGACACGGCCGTGAAGTTGAGCGAGGAGATCAAGGGCCCGAAAGTCATGGTCCTGATCTGGCGCGCCGGCGGTACTCGGTTCATCGTCATCGACGAGGCCAAGGGAAAGGGAAAGGGAAAGTGAAAGGGAAAGGGAAAGTGAAAGTGAAAGTGAGAGTGAAAGTGCGGTAGAAAGTGGGTTCAGGATTCGGTCCGCCCCCCCTTTCACTTTCACTCTCACTTTCACTTTCACTTTCACTTTCACCCTCACTCTCCCTTCTGCCATGAAAGTCTCGTTCAATCCCAAGGAATACGCCCGGCTCCTGGAGCTGGTTCATCTCGGACTGTGGGTGGCAGGCAACCGCCCGCAGGAACCTGGCACAATGCCGCAGCGCTATGCCGACATCGCGCAGAAGGCGTTTGGCCTGGCGGAGACCTTTGGCGTGGGTCAACTCGTCGAAGCCGACGTCAACGGCCAGCTCTTCCCCAGCGAGACGCTGACCGAGGAAAGTCCGGCCCGCGAGAAGCTCGACGCGTTTGTCGAGGACGCCTTCTGGAGCGAACTGGCGTGGCGGCTGGCGGAACGCGACCTGAAGAACGAACTCGGCGCGACCAAACTGAGTCCGGAGCTCACCGATGAGGAAGGCGACCGCATGGCGGCGCTCGAGGAAGCCTACTGGCGCGAGTTCGAGACCCACGGGATCGACCACGTCGTCGTGCTCAAGGGCGGACAGGGATAGCTGAAGCCGGCGCTACGGGTTCAGCCACCTCTGATACCGGCTGGAGCCGGCGCTACGGGTCAGGCGGCCGGCTTTTCCTGCAGCGCAACGATCTTCGACACGTGCTCGATCAAGGTCTCGTTGGTGAACGGCTTCACCAGATAGCCTCTGCTGCCCAGCGCCGACGCCTGCTCGGCCGTCGTTTTCTGACCTTCCGCCGTCAGCATGATCACGGGAATGCCGCTGGTGGCGCCATCGGCGCGCAGCCGTTGCAGCATCTCCAGGCCGTCCATCACCGGCATCGTGATGTCGAGGAGCACGAGATCGGGCTTCGACTTGGCCTTTTCCAGGCCTTCGATGCCGTGACCCGCTTCGATGACTTCGCAATCGAAACGCTTGAAGGCGTTGCGAATGATGATCCGGACGGTCTTGGAGTCGTCCACGGTGAGAATCTTCAGCGGCATGTTAGTCTTGCTCCATGATGATGTCGGTCACGATCGCGTGGCCCAGGCACTGGAAATTGAAGATGTAACGGCGGCCTGACTTCAGCGCGTGATCAACGTGGAAATCGGAACCCCGGATGATCGACGGGAGGGTCAACTTGCACACGTAGCCAGCCTCCACCAGCGAGTTCTTGAAGACACCGGTGATCATGTTGGCGAGTTCACCCATCGAATCGGTCAACACCCCGCTGGAGGTCACTTCGGCCTCGGACATCCCGAGCATCTTCGAGGAAATCTTCAGCGCCACGTTGTCGTCGAAGTGGGTGTTGATGATTCCTTCCAGGTCGCCGATGAACCCGACCGACGCCACGATGTGCGAGCCGGCAATATCGGGCCGCGAGTGCAGGGGCGGATTGGGCGTGCGGCCGACAAACTCGACCTTTTCCCCTGCCATTGTGCTAAGTACTTCGCCCACGCTTTTTTGAATAGCGCGCTCGATTTGGGCGTCGGAAATCTCGACCGGCGGAGGAGGCATCGGAGTCCTCCTATTCGGCTCATTTCGGGATCGGGAAGAGGGGAAAGTGCAGCGATTCGGGGCGTGAAGTTATCTTGAGCAGGAGGTCGTGAATACTAATGGCCGACGCCTCCGGCAGCCCCTGGCGCAAGCAATTGGCCGTAACCGGCGCCCCCTCCGGCTGAGCGGAACCGGCGCGCGCCCAACCGCACCATGGAGGCGTGACACCCGAGATCGCGCTCCTCCTAGGACTTACCCTGGTGGCGCTGCTCTTTTTTTCGTTCGAATGGGTGCCCAGCGATGTGGTCGCGCTCGGCCTGCTGCTGGCGTTGATTCTCACCGGACTGCTCAAACCGGCCCAGGCATTCGCCGGCTTCGGGAGCGACACCGTCATCATGATCCTCGGGCTGTTGATCATGACGACCGCGCTCATCAAGACCGGCGTGGTCGATCTGGTCGGCCGCGCGATTCTCCGCCACGCCGGCAACAACCCCACCGTGCTGCTCGCCGTGATCATGGTGAGTTGCGCGACGTTGAGCGCGTTCATCAGCAACACTGCCGCCGCCGCCTTCTTTCTGCCGGTCGTACTCGGCGTCGCCAGCAAGGCCAAGATGTCGCCCTCGTGCCTGCTGATGCCGGTCGCGTTCGCATCCATCCTCACGAGTTCCGTCACGTTGATCAGCACCTCGACCAATCTGGTGGTGAGCGGGCTCATGACCAACGCGGGCCTGGAGCCGATGGGCATCTTTGAAATGTCTCCCGTGGGCGTCCCCGTCGCCGTCGCCGGCCTGCTCTACATGTTTTTCATCGGCCGGCGGATGGTTTCGAGCCGGGCGCCAGTGCCGGGACTGGTGGAGCAGTTCGGATTGCGTTCCTACATCACCGAGGCGGTCGTGCTGCCGACGTCGCCGCTGGTCGGGAAGACACTCGAAGGCTCCGGGTTCGGTCGCGACATGGACCTCTCCGTCATCCGGGTGGTGCGCGAGCGCAACCGCTACCTGCTGCCGCGGGCGCATATGAAGATCGAACCCGGCGACATGCTGCTGGTGGAAGGCGCCCGCAGCGATGTGCTGCAGATCAAGGACACCGCGGGGCTGGAGATCCGGGCCGACCTCGAACTCTCCGATCCCGACTTGAAGACGGAGGATGCCGCGCTGGTCGAGGCCCTGGTGGTGCCCGGTTCGCGGCTGGCCGGACGCACCTTGCGCGACGTGGCCGTCCGGGAGCATTACGGCGCGCAGGTCCTGGGCCTGAACCGGCATGGCCGCAACATCCTCGCGAAACTGGCCCATGTGTCCCTGCGGGTCGGCGACGTCCTCCTGATCCAGGGTCGGATGGCCGGCATCGCGCGGATGGCGAGCGACGGGCTGGTCAGTGTGCTGCACGCCGTCAACGAAGTGACCGGCAAGCGCCCGAAGGCCTGGCGGGCCATGGCCATTTTCGTCCTCGCCCTGGCCCTGGCGGCAACGAACGTCTTTCCCCTCGCGGTGGCGGTGATGCTCGGCGCTTTTGCGATCCTCGCCACTCGTTGCATTGCCCCGGGCGATGCGTACCGCGATGTCGACTGGCGCGTGATCATCCTCATCGCGTGCATGCTCGCCCTCGGCCAGGCCATGTCGCAGACCGGGACGGCGAAGTATCTCGCCGAGCAGATCACCTCACTGACGACGGACCTCTCGCCGCGATGGATTCTCGCGGGCTTCTTCATTCTCACCGTCCTGCTCACCCAGCCCATGTCGAACCAGGCAGCGGCCGCGGTGATCGTGCCGATTGCGATCCACACCGCGCTCACACTGGGCGTGAACCCCCGCACCTTCGTGATGGGCATCGCCGTGGCCGCCAGCTGCTCCTATCTTACGCCGCTCGAACCCGCCTGCCTGATGGTGTACGGCCCGGGCCGGTACCGCTTTTTCGATTTTGTGAAGGTCGGCGCACCGCTCGTCATCGTGATCTTTGCGATCGCGGTGTACCTCGTGCCAAGGGTGTGGCCGTTCTGAGTCTTGGGACAGACTCTTTCTCTCTCTTACACTTTTTCTTTCTCCCCCCTTAGGTCCTGCGGGTGCGCGGGGGGCGGGGCGCAAACCGAAGAGAAAGAGAAAGATTAAGATCAAGAGAAAGATTGAGGGCACCCGAACTCCTACCCGCGTTTCGGGACGGCTCCGGATAGCAACGGCTTCCGTCGTGTGCGAGGTTGCCGGATGCCCGAAGACAAATCGCCGAAGCCACCGCAACGCCAATCGCAGCCTGGTCTCGAACATGAGATGGACCCGCGGCCCCAGTCGGAGAAGCCAACGCGCGGCTCCGGCAAGCTGCAGGATCGCGCGGCGCTGATCACCGGCGGCGACAGCGGCATCGGACGCGCGGTGGCGATCGCGTTCGCGAAGGAGGGTGCTAACGTCACGATCTGTTACCTCGAAAAGGAACAGCAGGATGCCGCGGAGACCGCGAAACGCGTGCGCGAACTCGGCCGCCGGTGCGAGCTGGTGACCGGCGACATCGGGCGCGGGGAAACCTGCCGCGAGATCGTGGAGCAACACGTGAAAACGTTCGGCCGGCTCGACATTGTGGTGAACAACGCGGCGGAGCAGCACGTCCGCGGCGAGATCACCGACATCTCCGAAGCCCAGTTGGAACGTACTTTTCGCACGAACATCTTCGCGATGTTCTACCTGACGAAGGCCGCGATGCCGCACCTGAAGAAGGGCGCGTCGATCATCAACACGACCTCCGTAACTGCGTACGCCGGCAATCCGAAACTCATCGACTACGCCACCACCAAGGGCGCGATCGTCGCCTTCACGCGCTCGCTCGCGCTCAATCTCGCGGAAAAAGGGATCCGCGTGAACGGCGTGGCGCCCGGCCCGATCTGGACGCCCCTGATTCCCGCCACCTTCCCCGAGGAGAAGCAGGAGACGTTCGGCAAGGATGTGCCCCTCGGACGTCCCGGCGAGCCGTCGGAGGTCGCGCCGTGTTTCGTGTTCCTGGCGTCAGACGAAGCAAGCTACATCACCGGCCAGGTGCTGCACCCGAACGGCGGACGTATCGTGAATGGGTGAGGAGGGCGATATTTGATTTATGATTTATGATTTACGATTTATGATTGGGTCGCGTGAGCGGCCTTGGTTCGGGAATCATAAATCATAGATCGTAAATCATAAATCCGACCGCCTACCGCCTACCGCTTTCCCCTGAGCGCCTTGTTCGCCCGGATCAACGCCAGGCGCTGGTCCACGGCCTTCCGCGTGGTGAGCGCGTCTTCCGGGGTGTGGAGGCACCAGTCGACGAGCTTGGCGACCGTGGAGCGGGCGACGTAGCAACGGGTGTCGGAGCCGCCGTAATACATCAACACGGTCTGCTGCTTGTCCGGGAGCTGCACCCAGCCGTTGCTGAAGGTCACATTGGAGACGTCGCCCACGCGCTCGCCTTCGTGGGGCGCGAGGAAGTAGCCGCCGGGCGCGGCGATGACCTTGGTCGGATCCTCGAGTGAGGTCATGAACAGGTAGAGCACATAGCGCAGGCCCGCCGCGCAGTTGCGCACGCCGTGCGCGAGGTGCAGCCAGCCTTGCGGCGTTTTCAGCGGCGCGGGGCCCTGGCCGTTCTTCGACTCCTTGATCGTGTGATACGCACGGCCATCGATGATTTTTTCCGGACCGGTCACGCCGGTGGTGATGTCGCGGCACAGGGTCCAGCCGATGCCGCCGCCCGATCCAACGTCGATGAAGCCGTCCATGGGCCGGGTGTAGAACGCGTACTGGCCGTCCACGAATTCCGGATGCAGCACGACGTTGCGCTGCTGGGACGCGGGCGTCTTGAGATTCGGCAGCCGTTCCCATTTCACGAAGTCTCGCGTCCGGACCATTCCCGCCTGGGCGACGGCGCTGGAGAGATCGCCGGGGGCGGCCTTCGGGTCCTTCGCCTCGGCGCAGAACACGCCATAGATCCACCCGTCCTGATGAAAGGTGATCCGCATGTCGTACACGTTGGTCTCCGGCTTCAGCTCGGGCAGGTCGACCGGCTCGTCCCAGAAACGCCAGCGATCGATGCCGTTCGGGCTCTCGGCGATCGCGAAGAAACTCTTCCGATCATAACCCTCCGTGCGGACGACCAGGTGCACCTTGCCCTTCCAGTAGAACGCCCCGGGATTGAGCGTCGCGTTGACGCCCAGCCGTTCCATCAGGAAGGGGTTCGTCGCGGGATTCAGGTCGTAACGCCACTCGATCGGCGCATGGTCGGCCGTGAGCACCGGGTACGTGAAGCGTTCGAAGACCCCATTGTGCCAGTGCGCGTCGACCGGATTGCGGCGGGTCAGGAGCCGCTGGTGCGCGGCGCGCAGCGACGCGAGTTGCTTGTTCCAGCCGCTTGGAGTGCGGGTGGGAGCGGAACGCTTCGTGGACTTGGCGGGCGATTTCGTAGCCATGGGAGATCGGGGTTTTGGGTTTTGAGTTTTGGGTTGGGTCAGGGGGTTTCGCAGAATCTTTCTCTTTCTCTTAATCTTTCTCTTTCTCCTGCCTTGGTCACGGGTGCGCCAAGGCGGGGTCCGCGATCGCACGCAGGCGGCGGGGCGCTTCGAGGCCGGCGCGGCCGTTGTGATAGGGGCATTTCCAGAAGCTTATCTTGAGCTCCTGGTCGAGCAACGCGCCGGCGCGCGTCACCCCGCGAAACCATTCCCCGTGCCGCCGATCGATCAGGCGCTGGTCGATGAAATCCCAGGTGCGCAGCGCGGCGGAGAGATAACGCGCGTCGCCGGAGTGCTGGTACGCGTCCAGGAAACCGATCACGGCCTCCGTCTGTGGCCACCATTCCTTGTGCGTGTTGGTCAGCCCGGCCGGGTCCCCCTCGTTGAACACGCCGCCATCGACATCGACCCCGCGGGCGAGGGTGATCTCGGCCAACCGGCGGGTGACCGCATGGACGCGGGCGCGAAGGGTGGCGTCACCGACGGCGTCGGCCGCGTCGTTCATCAGCCACGCCGCCTCGATGTCATGTCCGAAGGACACCTTCTCGCTGGTCGGCTTCCAGTCGCGGGTGAAGAAGAGACCGAGATGCCCGGCGGGCTGGACAACGTGCGTCACCATCACGTCCAGCAGTGCGGCCAGGCTGGCGCGCAGCCGCGGCTCGGGGTGGCAGCGGAGCAACCGCGCGTAAGCCTCCATCACGTGCAGGTGGGTGTTCTGCGACTTCGGATCGTTCTGGTCCACCTCGCTCAGGCGGACGTCGGTGATCGGACTCCAGTCCGGCGCGAAGGCTTCCCAGTAACCGCCGAGCACAGGATCGCGGCCATGCGCCTCGATCAGCTCGAAGAGCTGGAGCGCGCGCGCCAGCGCCTCCGGCCGCTGCGTCGCGGCGTGGTATTCGGCCAGCGCGTAAAGTCCGAACGCCTGCCCGTAGATCTGTTTCCGATCCCGCGCGGGGGAGCCGTTCGCGTGGATGGACCAGCGGAAACCGCCGTGCCGTCGGTCCCAGAACCAGGTATCGAGCTCCCCGGCGGCGAGCTCCGCGACGGTGGCGTAGGTGGGATCACGATACCGCGCGTACGCCGCGGAGAACGTCCAGAGGATGCGCGCCGCGAGCAGCTGACCGCGTTCGGCGCCGGAATCCAGCTGGAGGTCGTTCGTCAGCGCGCCGACGATGCGGGGACCGGCGCCGGCGCCGTCAAAGGCGCGTGCCGCCCAGAAGGGCAGGATATTGCCGCGCAGATCGGACTCGATGCGGTCCGCATACTCGCGAAGGGCGGTGGACGGAGGGAGATCCCGTTGGTTCGGTGTCACGGCGGAGGTCCACGAAACTCCGACTGCGCCGGCGAGGCAATGCCGCCCGATTGAGGATTTGCCTCGGGGCATTGAGGTTTCGAGCAGGGGTGGCGGGAGTGGTGGGAATGAGGGCGGAAGGCGGACGCTGTCCCTCGGAAATTGCCCCCCCTGTATCCGAGGTACTGCGACGCCGGAGGCGCTTGTAGTTGTCGTCTACAACTGCTCCCCGCTGCTTTCGCGGATTTTTGGAACCTTGCAGATTTTTGAAAAAAAGCGCGCAAACTGCTGGAACAGCGCCACGTCGCATGCTAGCGTTCGCTCGTATGCCCTCCAAAACCACAAGCAAGAGTTCGAAAAAAGTAGCGAAAAAGCCGGCGAAGAAGGTCGCCAAGAAGGCCGCCGGCAAAGCGAAGAAGAAGTAACTTCGACGCTAAATAACCCTCAACTTAATCGCACGCGGGATTTATCCCGCGTGCTTTTTTGTGTCTGGATAAAGGGGGATTGAGGGATTGAGGGATTGAGGGATTGAGGGATTGAGGGATTGAGGGATTGAGGGGGCAGTAAGCGACGGCGCGATGCGCCCACTCACTCCCTCATTCCCTTACTCCCTCATTCCCTTACTCCCTCTTCAACCTTGCCACCCAGCCGCCGCCTTCGGCGAGCGTGACCTTCAGCTTGCTTCCGCTCTGCACGGTGGAGCGGCGATGCTGGTAGTCCTCCGCGTGCGTGTTGGCATTCACGCCGTCGCGGAACTCCTCGAGCTGATAGGTGCCTGCGGGCAGGAATGAGAGGTCCACCTCGAGCTCTCGACCCGTCCAGTCGGTGATGGCGCCGAGGTACCAATCCGCTCCGTGACGCCGGGCGACGACCACGAAATCGCTGATGCGGCCATCGAGCGGCTTCGTCTCATCCCAGGTCGTCGGCACCGTGCGGATGAATTGCAGCATCTCCGGCACCTGGCGGTACGCGCTGGGCGTGTCGCACAGCATCTGGAGGGGACTTTCGTACACCACGTACAGCGCCATCTCGTTCACGCGCGTGCCCTGTGACGTGGGACGGTAATGGTTGAAGGAGAACCCGCCGCGGTTGGCGTTGTGAGTCGCACCCGGCGTGAAATCCATCGGGCCGACGATCATACGGGTGAACGGCAGCGACACCTTGTGCTCGGGCGTGATGTGCGCGCTCCACTTGTTCCACTCGTTGCCGCGCACGCCTTCGACCGAGATCAGGTTCGGCCAGGTGCGCGTCAGCAGGGCGGACCGGATGCCTCCATGGAAATCGACCAGCATGCGGCGGGCAGCGGTTTCCTGGCAGACGCGATGATAGTAATTCATCAGCAACTGGTCATCGCGCTGCATGAAGTCGACCTTGATGCCCTTGACGCCCCACTTCGCGAATTGGTCGAGCGCCGGCTTGAGCTGGTCGTCGAGGGTTTTCCAGACCACCCAGAGGATGATGCCGACGTTCTTCCGACGGCCGTACGCCACGAGTGCGGGAACGTCGATCTCCGGCACCACGTCGAGCACGTTGCCGAGCTTGTACCAGCCTTCGTCGAGGACGACGTACTCGATCTTGTTTTCCGCCGCAAAGTCGATGAACGCCTGGTAGGTCGCGTTGTTGATGCCCGTCTTGAAATCGACGCCCGTGAGGTTGTTCGCGTTCCACCAGTCCCACGCCACCTTGCCCGGCTTGATCCAGGACGGGTCGGCGATGCGCGACGGTGACCCGAGCAGGTACAGCAGCGAGTTGCTGAGGAGCTCCGCGTCGCGGCGCACGATGCCGAGGGCGCGCCAGGGGTAGCTGCGGGTGCCTTTCGTCTTCGCCAGGTACGGGGCGGTCTTCGTCACGGCGAAATCGCGATCGCCCGTGAGTTTCTCCTCCAGCGGATAAGCCGGGAAGGTGGCCTGCAGGCCCGACCCGCCGGTGCCGACAAACCACAGTCCGGGGTACTCCTCCACGTCCGCGTCGGACACGAAGAGCTTGGCGAACTCGGCATCGATCACGATCGGAATACTCGCCAGATGCTTCGCCCCGATCTCGCTCATCGGCCGCGGCAGGAAGAGCCGCTCGTTGTGGCTGAAGAGGCTCTGCTCTTCCGGATAGAACACGGTGTAGTCGCCGGCGAAGGGCAGCGTCAGGGCCTCGCCGCCCACGAGGACCTCAGCTTCGGGAAATCGAGTCTCCCAGCGGTAGGCGACCCCTTCGTTGTACGCGCGGAAAACGAGGGCGGCCCCGCCTTCGAGGTTGAGGCGCAGCTCCTGGTACTGTTCGCGCAAGGTGGAGGATTTGATCGCCACGGGTAGTCGGATGGCCTGGTCGGTCGCCGACGTCTCGACCCCGGTCACCCGCGCGTTGACCCCGAGCTTTCGTTCACCGACGTGAAGCGAAACGACGGCGTCACGGACGAGCGGTCGCTCCTCGAGCGCGACGCTGAAGGTGACGCGTTCGGCGACGTCGACCGTGACCGCGATCTGGCCGTTGGGCGATTGCAGGACATGCGGCGCGGCAGCGAGCCGGGCACAGAACAGGGCGACAGCGAACAGACCGAGTGAGACGAGACGCAGAGGTTTCATAGGAATGCGGATCCGGGGACGGAGCGGAGGGAGAGAGGAAAGAGTGGAACCGCGAAGGGAGTAACCTCAAGCCAAGGGGAGCGATCGCGGCGGGGAATTACCGGGACTCACCACGCTGATCGAGGGAGCGAATGGGGCGGGCGTTGGGCCGGCTGCGCCGGCATTTGAGATTTGAAATTTGAGATTTGAGATGAGGCCTGCGGCCCCGAGGACAGAGTCAGTCTTTCAGCGTTTCAGCTTTTCGGCGTTTCAGCATTTCTCTTCCGCCCCTCCCGCCCCTCCGGCCCTCTGGCCCTCCGGCCTTCCGGCCCTCCGGCCTTCACGGCAGCACCTCGCGGAGGATCTGATCGCGGCGCGACGGCGACGGCACGTGCACGTGAAGCCAGGTGGCGGCCGCCACCGGATCAGTCCGCAACCATTCCTGCGCCACCCGGCGCAGCATCTCGTCCGTCACGTCCGGCGACGGCAAAGATTCCAGCCAGGTCGCGGCGGCGGATGGGGAGGCCTGCACCCGCTGCTCGAGCTCACGCCACACGGTGTCGGCGCGCGCACCGGCCGGGGCGGTGACGAGCGCCCCTCCGGCCGGGGCGGGCGCGGCGGCCTCCCTCCCCCGCCCCGCTCGGACCGGGCCGGTGGCCGCGGCGAGTCCGGCAAGGGCCGCGTCGCGCGTCGGGCCGGCGGCGAGCGCTTTCACCCACGCATCGGCGCCGGCGGGATCACGCGCACTCCAGGTCTGCGCCAGCTGGGCGACGAGCAGCCGCCGATCACGGTTGTCGGGTAGACGCTGGGCGAGTTCCCACGCCCGCTCCGGCCGGAACTGGGCCAGTTCGAAGGCCAGCGTCACGACCGCTTCGACTTGATCCGCGTCGGGCAGCCGGGTGGTCCACTCCAGCGCGGCGTCCGCGTCGCGGCGCGTCCATTGCGCCAGGATGAACCGGCTGAGCTCCGCGCGGCCGCGGGCGGCCTGGGCCGCGCCGGGGAGCGGGGTGCCCAGGCTGCCGGACCGCCGCACCAGCTCCAGACC
>JAEWKR010000035.1 GCA_023457715.1 Verrucomicrobiota bacterium | reverse complement strand
CTCCCTCACTCCCTCACTCCCTCACTCCCTTTTTCTTTGCGTCTCCCCAACGATCCGCGAGCGTTGCGCCCGTTCATGGATTTTGTTCTCGATAACCGGGGCACGCCCGCAGGGATCCCTCCGATCGATTTTCGCGCGCAGCTCAACGACGAGCAGTTCGCCGCGGTCACGGCGGAACCCGGTCCGCTGCTGGTGCTTGCCGGGGCCGGTTCCGGCAAGACCCGCACGCTCACCTACCGGGTGGCGTATCTTCTGTCCCAGGGGGTTCGTCCGGGCGAAATCCTGCTGCTTACGTTCACGAACAAGGCCGCGAAGGAGATGCTCCACCGGGTGCAGGAATTAACGGGCGTCGAACCGGGACGCTTCTGGGGCGGCACGTTCCACAGCATCGGGCATCGCACGCTGCGCATGCACGGCGAGACCATTGGCCTCTCGCGCAGCTTCACGATCCTCGACGCCGACGAGGCCGAGGGGATCCTGCGCGACGCCGTCGACGAGACGGACAAGGGGTTCTTCAAGGACAAGACCCACCCCAAGCCGGGCCCCCTCCACGAAATCATTTCGATGGCGCGCAACACCCAGCTGTCGCTGGTGGAGACGGTGTCGCGTTATTTCCCCCAGCACGAGGGCGTCGTCGACCGGCTGCCGTTGTTCGCGCGCAAATACGCGGAAAAGAAACGGACGGCCAACGTGGTCGATTACGACGACCTGCTGGAATTCTGGCTCGACCTGCTGCGAAAGTCGCCGGAAACCGCCGCCTACTTTTCGTCGCGTTTCCGTCACGTCCTCGTCGACGAGTACCAGGACACCAACACGCTGCAGTCCCAGATCGTCGACCTGGTGGCGGCCCACCATCGGGTGATGGCGGTGGGCGACGACGCGCAATGCATCTACTCGTGGCGCGGGGCCAACTTCGAGAACATCCTCACGTTCCCGGACCGGCACCCCGGCACCGCGATCCATCGGATCGAGACGAACTACCGTTCCACACCGCAAATCCTGGCCCTCGCAAACGGCGTGCTGCTGGCCCAGCCGAAGGGGCGTCACTTCGACAAGGAACTCCGGCCCCATCGCGCGAATTCGGAGAAGCCCTATCTTGTGCAGGCGATGGATGGCCGCGAACAGGCGCAGTTCATCGTGCAGCGCGTGCGGGGCCTGCTGGATGAGGGCTGTTCGCTCAGCGACATCGCGATCCTTTACCGGGCCCACTTCCAGGCGCTCGACATCCAGCTCGAGCTCTCCCGGCTGCAGATCCCCTACCAGATCACCAGCGGCGTGAGGTTTTTCGAGCAGGCCCACATCCGCGATCTCGTGGCGCTGCTGCGGTTTGTGTACAACCCCAGCGACATCGCGGCCTGGAATCGCATCGCGGTGCTGCTGCCCAAGGTGGGCGACAAGAATGCGCAGAAACTTCACGCGTCGGCCCTGGAGCATGCCCGGCTCCTCCAGCTGGACTTCATCGACGCGCTCGGAAGCGACGACGTCTCCTCCCGGGTGCCGAAGGATGCCAGGGAGGAATGGCCGAAGTTCGTCGCATCGCTCCAGCAGGTCAGCGAGATGATGCGCACCATGAAGCCCCACAACGCGGTCGAGATCGCGATCGACGGCTGGTATGGCGATTACCTGAAGGGCGCGTTCGCCAATTACGTCTCCCGTCTGGACGACCTGAAATCACTCGTCGGTTTCGCCGGGCGTTACGAGGACATGCAGGAACTCCTCGCGCAGATCATGCTCCTGGCGAGCGAGACCAGCGACCGCTCCGCCGACCCGGATGCCGACGCGCTGCGGCTGACGACCGTGCATCAGGCAAAAGGCCTGGAATACGCGGCGGTCTTCCTGATCGGCCTGGCGGAAGGAATGTTCCCGCTGCGCCGGGCGATCGAGGCGAACGACGTGGAGGAGGAACGCCGCCTGTTCTATGTCGCCGTGACCCGCGCTCGCGACGAGCTCTACCTCTGCTTTCCCAAGGTGAACACCAAAGGCGGACCGGCCATGCTGCTGTCGCCCAGCCGTTTCCTGCAGGAGCTCCCCAGCGACCTGTACCAGCCCCTGCGGATCAAACGCGCGTACGGCTGGTAGGCGCGCGGTTGAGTTTTGGGTTTTGAGTTTTGGGTTTTGGGTTTTGGGTTTTGGGTTGTCGGAAACCGCGCCGAGGACGTGGCCGTAACCCAAAACTCAAAACCCCAAACCCAAAACCGCGCGCGTAGCGCGCTACGCGCCGTGCTCGGCGAGCCAGCGCTCCACCTCGATCGCGGCGGCGCAGCCCATGCCGGCGGCGGTGATCGCCTGGCGGTAAACGTGGTCGGCGCAATCGCCGGCGACATACACGCCGGGCACCCGGGTGCGGATGTTCGAGCCCGCCGCCGGAACAAAATATCCATTCTCGTCGACCTCGAGCGCCGGCGTGAAGGCCTGCGTGTTGGGCAAATGGCCGATCGCGACAAACACGCCCTTCACCGGCAGGGTCGATTCCACCCCGGTCTTCGCGTGCTTGATGCGCAGGCCGCTGACGGCGCCCTGCTCCACGCCCTCGACGGCGACCGGGACGCTGTCCCACACGCACTGGATCTTCTCGTGCGAGGTGGCGCGGTCCGCCATGATCTTCGAGGCGCGCAAGGTATCGCGACGATGGACGAGATACACCTTGCTGGCAAAGCGGGTCAGAAAAAGCGCCTCTTCGGCCGCGCTGTCACCCCCGCCGATGACGGCGACATCCATCTTGCGATAAAAGGCTCCGTCGCAGGTCGCGCACGTGGTCACGCCCTTGCCGCCGTAGAGCTCCTTTTCACCCGGCACCCCGGTCATGCGCGGCGAGGCGCCCGTGGCGATGATGACGCTTTTCGCCAGGATGGTCCGGTCGCCGCAGATGAGCTTGCGCGGCATGGAGGTAAAGTCGACGGACGTCACCAGGGCCTGTTCGAAGCGCGTGCCGAAGCGCGTGGCCTGCTCCCGCAGGTTCTGCATCAGCTGGTAGCCGTCGATGCCATGCGGGAACCCGGGAAAATTCTCCACCTCGCTCGTCGTCGTCAGCTGGCCGCCGGGTAGCGAACCCTCGAGCACCAATGGGTTTAGATTAGCCCGGCCCGTGTAGATGGCCGCGGTCAGTCCGGCGCAGCCTGTTCCTACAATCACCACGTTTTCGACGGTATTGGACATGAGAAGTTGGAAGGTTCGGAGGAGAAATGAACCTACCACCCAGCGCAACTGCGGAGATGTAACGAGGCCGAAAGGCGGGCGGAGACGGCGGGAGCCGGCGGGCATCGAGACCGCCTTTCGGAAATCCCAAACGCCAAACTCCAAACGCCAAAGAGGTTCCAAACGCGGCAAAAGCCCCGCGCCCGGGAGGGACCCTCCTTTCACCCCCTGGAATCTGGAACCTGAGATTTGGGATTTCTTTGGCGTTTGGAGTTTGGGATTTGGAATTTTTCCTCGGCTTGCTCCGCTCGACCTTCCCCTTGATGTTGGGGCGTTCCATGCCCACCACGACCGTTCCCACCCAAGCGGCCGCGAAGGATCCTGTCTGGGATCCACTCCGCTGGCTGCCGACGACCCGCGACGAGATTGAAGCGCGCGGGTGGGATTACGTGGACGTGATCATCGTCACCGGTGACGCGTACGTCGACCACCCTGCGTTTGGCTCGGCGGTGGTGGCGCGGCTGATCGAGCACGAGGGTTACCGGGTGGCCGTCCTGCCGCAGCCCAACTGGCGCGACGACCTGCGTGATTTCAAGAAGCTGGGAGTGCCCCGGTTGTTTTTCGGCGTCACCGCGGGGTGCATGGATTCGATGGTCAACCGGTACACCGCGGCGAAGCGTTTGCGCTCCGAGGACGCATACACCCCGGGCGGCGAACACGGATTTCGACCCGACTACGCGTCCGTTGTCTACAGTCAGATCCTGAAGCGGCTCTACCCGGACGTGCCCGTCATGATCGGCGGCATCGAGGCCAGCCTGCGCCGGGTCACGCATTACGACTACTGGTCCGACACCACCAAGCCGAGCATCCTCGCCGACAGCGGCGCCGATCTGCTCGTGTACGGGATGGGCGAGGCCCCGTTGATGGAACTGCTGCGGCTGCTGAAGCGAGGCGTACCCTTCTCCTCCCTGAAGACGATCGCGCAGACCGCGGTGCTCCTCCCGCCCGGGGCCGTCCCGCCCAAGAACCAGAACTGGGAGGACTACGCGCTCCACTCGCACGAGGAGTGCCTCGCCGATCGCGCGCTGTACGCGAAGAACTTCAAGCAGATCGAGACGGAGTCGAACCGCGTGAAGGCCCGCCGGCTGCTTCAGCTGGTGCAGGACCGGCTGCTCGTGGTGAACCCTCCGTTTCCGACGATGAGCGAGGAGCAGATCGATTCGAGTTTCGACCTGCCGTACACGCGGCTGCCGCATCCGAAGTATCGGAAGCGCGGCGCCATCCCCGCGTACGAGATGATCAAGCACTCGATCAACATGCATCGGGGGTGCTTCGGCGGTTGCAGCTTCTGCACCATCTCGGCGCACCAGGGGAAGTTCGTCGCCAGCCGCAGCAAGGCGAGCATCCTGCGCGAAGTGGAGTCGATCAAGCAGATGCCCGACTTCCGCGGCACCATCTCCGACCTCGGCGGCCCCTCCGCCAACATGTACAAGATGAAGGGCAAGGAGCAGTGGATCTGCGACGAGTGCACCCGCCCCAGCTGCATCTGGCCGAACGTGTGCCGCAACCTCGACACGGACCACACCGCGCTGCTCGACATCTACAAGTCCGTGCGGGAGACGGAGGGCGTGAAGCACGCGTTCGTCACGAGCGGACTCCGCTACGACCTTTTTCTCCACGACAACGGGGCGACGCCGGAGGTGAAACGGAGCCATGAGACCTTCATCCAGGAACTGGTGCAGCACCACGTCTCGGGACGCCTGAAGGTCGCACCCGAACACACGTCCGACGAGGTGCTGAAGGTGATGCGCAAGCCTTCGTTCGATTACTTCTACAAGTTCAAGGAGAAGTTTGACGCCGTGAAGGAAAAGATCGGCAAGCCGCAGCTGCAGATCATTCCGTACTTCATCAGCTCGCATCCGGGCTCCCGCCCGCAGGACATGGCGGACGTCGCGGTGAAGACCAAGGAACTCGGCTTCAAGCTGGAGCAGGTCCAGGATTTCACGCCCACACCGATGACGGTGGCGACCGAGATCTATGCGACCGGCATGCACCCGTACGACCAGGCGCCCGTCGCCGTCGCGCGGACCCCGGAGGAAAAGCAGGAGCAGCGAAGTTTCTTTTTCTGGTACAAGCCCGAGATGCGGGGACCGCTGAAGTCCACATTGAACCGGCTGGGCCTGAAGGACGTGGCCGCCGAGTTGCTGGGCGGAGGAGGCGGCAAATCGCAGATGGTCTCCGAAAAGGACCTCGCCCACATCCGACCCCTGCCCCCGAAGCCACAGCGGCCCTGGTTCAAGCGGAAGCGGTAGGTCTGGGTTACAGGCTCACAGGTGAGACGTTACAGGTTGGCCGGTCGCAACGTGCGACCTGCAACTTGAAACACCGACCTAACTCTCCCGCGTATCGGCAGCGGAAACGCCCGACCCGATGTCCCGGTTCCTGATCACGCTGATCCGTCCGTCGCGCTCCAGGCGGGCTTCGGCAACCTCCTCCGGCCGGCGGACGGCGCCGTGGAGCCGCAGGTTTTCACACAGATCGTCGTCCGTGATATGGTTCCGCCGGAGTTCCTCGTGGTTGGGCCGGCCGTTCTCAACGAGGATTCGATCATCGCCCTTCACGGTTCGCGACACCCAATGCCACTGGTACGCGGCCGCACTGAGGATCCGATGCAGCAACACCAGCAGCACGCTCGCCCCCAACGTGGGCAGCAATTGGGCATCGCCATTGATGCCGCGGCTGATCACCGAGCCCAGCACGACGCCCACGATGAAGTCGAAGCCCGCCAGCCGTCCCAGCATGCGGCGATCCGCCAGGCGAGCCACCAGGACAGCGACGCCGAAGACCACGACCGTCCGATACGCCATCTGTGAGAAGGAAAGATCCTTCCCCTCCTCGCTGAGACCAAGCAGTTCGTTGATGTACGGATAAAGGTCGGCCATGGCGGGCAAAAAGCTGAAACGCTGAAAGCTGAAATGCTGAAACCGCTCGAGGCCGCACCCAGCCTGTCCGCCTGGCGGCTTTCAGCGTTTCAGCGTTTCAGCGTTTCAGCTTCTCAATCGCTCACTCCTCGTCGTCCTCGACCGGCACTTCGACGCCGATCTCGAGTGCGATGGCGGTGAGCTTCTTGTCGGTCTCACCCTCTTCATCGAGAATTTCCTGCAGCGTCGCCGCGATGTCGTCCTCGCCGATCAGCTCCGCCAGCGTGCGCGCGGTGCCATAGCCGGCGATCTCGTAGTGTTCGACCTTTTGGGCTGCCCCAATCATGGCGTGATCCAGGAGCATCGGCTCGCCGTCCTCCTCGAGGATCTCCTTGGCCTCCTCGATGAGACCTTCCATGGCGTGACACTTCTTGCCGGTCAGTTTCTTGCCCAGCCGCTTGCCGATCTTGTCGAGCTTCGCGATCTGGTTGCGCGTTTCCTTCGCGTGCTGCTCGAAGGCCTTCCGCAACTGGTCGTCGGAGGCGTTTTTCGCCATCCGGGGCAACGCCTTGAGGAGTTGGTTTTCAGCGCTGTAGAGATCCTTCAGCTCTTCGAGCAGAAGGTCCTGGGGAGTGGAGATTTTAGACATAGTCCAAGCATCGACCCCTCGGGAATGCCTTGGTTCGCGAGTGAGCGGAGCGCAGCAGGTTATCGAGAACCTGGAGCAACGCGTTGCCCAACTTGCGCCGTAGCGCCGGCTTCAGCCGGTACGGTTCACAGGTTTTCACGTTTCGACCGGCTCGCCAACGTGGGCTGAAGCACCGCCCTCCTCCCCGTTTCCCTGACGCAAATGTCAGCCGTTACCGATGGGCAAAGGGTTGGCTGCATGCGAGGATCGGCCCGCCGCCCGAGACAGGCGCGCCGGAGATTTTCCGGGGCGTTTGCCGGAGCCCAGACCTGCCTTATATTCAACGCGTCCTCATGTTGTCCGCCGCACCCATTCCGACCGAGCCAGCCGTTGCCCGTCCCCGTATTCTGATCGTGGAGGACGAGGCGAAAACGCGCGACTCCGTGGCGGAGGGTCTGCGGCTGGAGGACTGGCAGGTTGACACCACCGCACAGGGCGAGTCGGCGCTGCACCTGCTGGCGACCGAAGGGTTCGACCTCGTGATTCTCGACTGGATGCTGCCCGACCGCGACGGTCTCGACATCCTGCAACGCCTGCGGGAGCGCGGAGACCGAACCCCGGTGTTGATGCTGACCGCCCGCACCACCCTGGACGACCGCGTTTCGGGTCTGGAGGCCGGCGCCGACGACTATCTGCTGAAGCCTTTCGCGTTCGCGGAGCTGCTCGCGCGGTGCCGCGCACTCCTCCGGCGCCCGAATCGGGTGACCGACCGCATGCTGCGGCTGGATGACCTGCAGCTCGACACGCGCGCCCGCGTCGCCAACCGCGGCGGGCTCGAGATTCCGCTGACCCCGCGGGAGGTCGACATCCTCGAGTACCTCATGCGCTCCGAAGGCCAGATCGTGACGCGGGAAATGCTCGAGCGCGATGTGTGGAAACAGCCGAGCCGGCTCACGTCCCTCGACAATGTCATCGACGTGCAGATGATGCGGCTGCGCCGCAAGGTCGACGGTGACACCGCGGCAAAGCTGATCCACACCATTCGCGGCGTCGGGTACCGGTTTGGGAGGACCGCCGAATGATCGGTTGGTGGGAACGTCGCACGCTGCGGGTGCGCCTGGCCGCCTGGTATGCCATGGGCGGCGTCGTCCTGGTCGCCCTCTTCAGCGCGACGCTCTATTTCTATGTCGCCGAGCGTCTCGCCCGCCCTCTCGACCACGAATTGAAGCGCGACCTCTCGATGATCCAAAAGCGGCTGACCGTGAACCGGGCCGGCAAAGCCGCCTGGGACGGCCGGGAGCTTCCGGAACGCGTGGCCTGGCCCACCCAGAATCCCTGGTTCGAGCTGTGGGATGACAAGGGAGTCCTGGTCAAACGGATGTGGCCGTTCACCGACAACCGGGTGCAGACCATGCCCACCGCTCCCGCCCGTGGACGCGAGACGATCTCCGTGTTCAACGTCGCCCAGGATCTGCGGTTGCGCGTGCTGTCCGTTCCATTCGCGGTCCCCGGCGAAGGGGACGACTGGATGATCCGCGTGATGCGGGTTCACGAACCCGCGGGCGATGCCTTGCGGGCGCTTCGCCTCATCATCTTTGCCGCCCTCCCCGTGGTCGTCGCGTTGCTGGTCCTCGGAGGCTATGTGCTGACGCGGCGCTGGCTCCAGCCGCTGGACCGGATGGTCAGCGAGGCCAATCTCATCACGGCCGACGCTTTCGACCGCCGGCTGCCGGTCGTCAACCAGCATGATGAACTGGGGCGGCTTGCCTCGGTCTTCAACATCACGCTCGACCGGCTCGAGCAGTCTTACGCCGCGCTGAATCGCTTCGTGGCGGACGCGTCCCACGAACTGCGCACGCCGCTCACCACCTTGCGGAGCGTGGGCGAAATCGGCCTGCGGCGTGGCCGTACCGTCGACGAGTACCGCGACATCATCGGCAGCATGCTGGAAGAGGCGCAGCGGCTGCAGTTGCTGGTCCAGCGCCTGCTGGAACTGGCGACCGCGGAAGGGGGCGCGGCAGAACCCCGGCGCTCGCCGGTGGCGCTGGATGACTTCGTCCGCAACTGCGTGACCGAACTCTCGATCCTGGCCGAGACCAAGGGCCAGCAGCTGACCGTCGAGGCGGAGCCGTGCGTCGCCCACACCGATGCGGTTCTCCTGCGACAGGCGCTCCAGAACCTCCTCGACAACGCCATCAAGTACAGCCCCCCCGACACCGCGATCCACGTCCGGGTCTGGACGGAGAAGGGGTTTGCCCGGATCTCCGTGGCCGATGAGGGTCCGGGCATCGGCGCCGAGCATCGGGCCGGCCTGACCGAGCGTTTCTTCCGCCCCGATCGCGGCCGCGACCGCAACCGCGGCGGCTTCGGCCTCGGGCTCTCCATCACCAAAGCCTACATGTCCGTGCTCGGCGGCTCGCTGAACTTCCGCCCCGGCGAGCCGATCGGGAGCGTCTTCACCCTCACGCTGCCCGGCGCCAGTCGCGCGTCGGCCGTGGCTGAGATGCCCGTGCTGGCCTGATCACCTTCCTACCCGTGACGTCGATCCCATCCGCAGTGCAACGGTTCATCGCCGAGCAGATTACCACGGTCGAACGGCTCGAGATTCTGCTGCTGCTGGCGGAGCGCGCCCGCGCGTGGACACTGGCGGAGCTCGAACAGCGCTTCCGCACCACCACGGACTCGATCCGGCGCAACCTGAGTGCGCTCGCATCGGAAGGGTTGGTCGAGAAGCTGACGGAACCCGTCTCGGCCTACCGCTATTGCGCCGAGGAAGACGCCGACGAGGTGGTGAAAAAGCTGGCGGCCCTTTACCGCAACCGCCGCGTCACCGTGATCGAGATGATCTACGCCCGCCGCGAGCGGGCGTCGACGCGGTGAGGCTTTGGGACCTCGGGTTTTGGGTTTTGGGTTTTGAGTTTTGGGTTTTGGGTTTTCGCGAATCCATTGCTGCGACGCGATGACTATTCCTCCAGCGGCTGCTCCGCGGACAGGTGCAGTTCCTGGCACGCGCGGAGGTAGGCCGCGGCGGACCAGGCCTGGTACGCCTTGCCCATCGGCCGTCCGGTCTGTCCGTGCACCCATTCGTTGAATTCCCACTCCGCATTGGCACCGAGCCGATTCATCTCCGCCAGCTTCACCAGTTCGCAGCAGGCCAGATCGTGGAGACCGAGCCGGTGGATGAAGCGCACCCACAGCCCCCCGATGAACGGCCAGCGACCGCCATTGTGGTAGTGGTGCGGCAGGTTCAGGAGGTTGACCGTGTAATAAGCGCGCCAGTCGGGATCGCCGGATTGCACGACCGGGTAGAGATTCGCGACCGGATAAGGTTGGTTCACCCCGACGCCCCACATGAAGCGGAAGGCGGTGCGCGCGCGGTCGACGTCGATCAGGTTGGTCAGGAACGCGAGCACGTTCGCGTACACGTCGCACCGCCAGTTGAAGGCGAACGGCGTAATTTCGGCGATGAGGTACTGCGCATCGCCCAGCGCGCTCTGCCGGTCCGCAAATGTGGTGCGCGTTTTGGGATCGGTCGCCGTGGTCGGCCAGAATGCGGCCTTGATCTTGCCGGCAATATGCTGCGAACGCCGCAGGAACTCCGCCGCGCGCTCAAAATCCTTCCGGTACTCGAGCAGCCGTCCATAGCACACGTTCGCGCGGTACCAGAGCACCTCGTCGTAGAGCACGTGGTAGCTGCGTCCAAACAAGTCCGTCCAGTCGCCCGCCTCGGGCACCTCGATCAGCGCGTCGTTGTTGCTGTCCTGCGCGCTCAGCCAGGTCATGCAGCGTTCGAGCGGCTCGGCAAATTCCGTCATCAGCGCCACGTCGCCGGTCGCCGTGACGTAGTGGTACACCGCAAGGATCAGCCAGAGGCCGCTGTCGATGGAACAGATCCCGCCCACGCCGGCGTAATCCGGGACGCCGTCATCGATCCGCACATTCGCCGGCACCTGCCCGTTCGGCGCGATGGCCTGCAGCAGGGTGCGCAAGGTCTGCAGCTGCGCCTGCCGGACATCGGGCTCGTCGAGGTCGATGGTTTGGACCACGGTGAAGCAGCCGTCGCGGGCCCACACGCTGCGGTAGTTCACATCCGTGCCGGTGACCGTGTTGTCGGTCAGCGAACACGCGGAGAATCCCATCGGGGTGATGTTCTTCCGGAGCGCGATCAGCGCCTTGTCGTACCCTTCGACGATCAGGGCCCGTTCGCGTTCGTTGAGTGACCGAAACGCCCCCGGGGCGAAGAGCATGCCGCGCCAGGCGGCGGAGCTTCGCTGCCCGGCCGGGAGGCCGCGCAGCGGCGGCACCTTGGGGATCACGCCGAAATGCGCGAGCCCTTCCAGCACGCCGTCCGCCATCACCGAATTCGAGACGAAGGTCGGCAGCTTCACGACTGTCTCAAAGAGTTCCGGCTGGGCGTTCTCGACCACGATGCCATGCACGCCCGGCAGGAGAAACATCGCGGAATCGTTGGCCGTGTCTCCCGCCACCAGCACCTCCGCCAGCGGCACGGAAAGCTGGTGGCACAGCCACGCGAGCGCGTTGCCTTTGTTCGCCCGACTCGGGAGCACATCGAGGTCGCGCAGGCTCGAGTAGACCACGTTCACCTGCAGCCCGGCCCCGGCCAGCCGGTCGGCCAGTTCCCGGATCTGCACGCGATCCGCCCGGTGCAGGTACCAGCTCGACTTGTACGGGTGCAGGAACTCGGGCGGCTGGCGCTCGACCCCCGGCGTCTGACGCATGATTTCCTCGACCTTCGCCAGGTCCCAACCCTCGCCGAACTGCGCATTGAAGCGGGGCTCGTCGCGGCGCTCGCGGTAGTTGAACAGTTCCGTGCCGACCCCGCCGATGATGTAATCGGGCGGAGGCAGACGGCGCGTGGCGACCAGTTCGCGGACGTCGCGCACGCTCCGGCCCGAGTTGTAAACCAACAACGGCCGGCCGGTTTCAGGCAGCCCCAGCCACGCCTGCTTGAAGCGCAGCGTCGACTCGGGATTGCCCAGCAGGGTGCCGTCGAGATCCGACGAAAAGAGGCGGATCAGCGGCACGATGAAGGGAGGTTGCCCGCGGATTGATCGTCGGCTCGTGGCGGGCTGAAGCACCGCCCTCCTCCCGGGTCGCGCCCGGAGAGCGGGCGG
>JAEWKR010000034.1 GCA_023457715.1 Verrucomicrobiota bacterium | reverse complement strand
GAGGAAACGCGAATGCAGCCCGTCCGTGGTCCCGCTCACTGTTTTGTGCCTGCGCGGAAGTGATGATTTTCCCAGGTCTTCATTCGTGTCGATTCGTGTCCATTCGTGGTTAACTGAATCGTTCCGGCTAAAGGCGGGACTACGCGCCAAATCATCTGAATCCCGCGTCGCGGGCCCTCAGGCCGGGCGGAAGTCGATCAGCCGCTTGAATCGGTCGACCTTGTCGACGACCACGTCGAAGCGCTGGTTAAGGGCGTACTTTTTTCGCGTGCGGCGACCAACCAGGGTCGTTTCGTCGTCCGCCAGAGAGTAGTAATCCTCCGGCAGGGCGGTCGTCGGGATGAAGCCGAAGGCCATGGAATCGACGAGTTCGATGAACAGGCCGTTCCGACGCACATCCGTCACGATGGCGGCGAACCGGGTGCGCGGCTTCTTGGTGGTTTCGCGCTCGAAGTACTCGAGCAGCTTGATCTTCACGCTTTCGCGTTCCGCCTCGGCGCTGTTGATCTCCGTCAGGCTCAGGTGTTCGCCCATCGCCTCCAGCTGCGCGAGGGAGTAGGTGATCCGATTCGGTCCGGCCGGGTAGCCCTGGTGCTTGACCAGGTAGGTGTCGAGCACCCGGTGGACCACAAGGTCGGCATAACGGCGGATCGGGGAGGTGAAATGGGTGTAGTCCTTTTTGTTCAACCCGAAGTGACCGTCCGCGGTGGCACGGTACGCCGCTTTTTTCAGGCTGCGCAGCAGTTGCGTGCGCAGCGTGTAGCCCTGCGGATGGCCCTTCAGCGTGTCGAGCAGCTTCACCAGTTCCGGACGCTGCGTGAGGTCCCCGACGCCGATGTCGAAGCTCTGCAGCAGGTCCTGGTACTCGTTCAGCTTTTCCGGATCGGGCTCATCGTGCACGCGATAGAGGGCGGGGAGCTTGTGCGTGCGGGTGACGCGGGCCACCGCCTCGTTGGCGGCGAGCATGAACTCCTCGATCAGCTGGTGACTCTCATCGTGCTCGATCTTCTCCAGGCGATCCGCGTAGCCCTTCTCGTCGACGAAGATCTTCGTTTCCGGCATATCGAGATCCAGGCTGCCATGGGCCATGCGATCGCGCCGCAGCTTGGCCGCGAGTTTCCAAAGCGTGCGCACCCAGCCCTGCAGGTCGGTGAGCTCACGCGCCGACAGGTCCCGCAGCGCGCGACCCGTCGAGCCGGTCTGGTGCTTCGCCGGCAGTGGCAGGGCGCGGACGCGGTTGAGGTCGTTTTCGAACAGGAGCGCGAAAGCCTGTTTGTACGTGAGGCGTTTGCGGCTGCGGATGACCGTGTTGGCGAATGCGGTCTGTTTGATCGTCCCGTTGCGGCCGAAGGTCAGAAAAACGGCTTTGCAGAGGCGGTCCTGACCCTCCACCAGCGAGCACAAGCCGTTCGAAAGCTTTTCGGGCAGCATCGGAATGACGACCCCGACCAGGTAGGTGGAGTTGCCGCGCCGCTGCGCCTCCTGGTCCAGCGCGGTGCCGGGCCGGACATAGGCGGAGACGTCGGCAATGTGGATGCCGATGCGAACTTCGTTTTGATCGAGCGACTCGATCGAAAGGGCATCGTCGAAGTCCTTGGCGTCGTCGGGATCGATCGTGAAGGTCGGGACCTCGCGATAATCAAGCCGGTTGACCAGTTCGCGGGCCTGAACGCGGTCCGGGAGTGCGCCCGCCTCGCGCACCACCGTCTCGGGGAACTCAGGGTCGAGATTGAATTTTTCAAACACGCCGAGGAGTTCGGCTCGCGGTTCGTGGGTTTTGCCGAGCCGGCCCGTGATGGTGCCGGTGATGGGGTCGTGGCGCCGCTTCCATTCGTTGAGGGCGACGACCACCTTGTCGCCCGGTCCGGGCACCTTGCCGCCGATCCGGGTCGGTTCGGCCACGTGGATCTCGTGAAAGAACCGGGGATCGTCCGGCATCACGACCAGGTGCCGGCCCTGACGCTGGACGTTCCCCACGATCGTATTGCGGCCGCGCGCGAGCACCCGGACCACCGTGCCGGCGGTCTCGCCGGGGCGTCGGGTGCGCACGCCGTGCAGGACGCGGATGACGACGCGGTCGCCGTGCAACGCCACGCCGGTTTCGTCGGGCGCGATCTGGATCGCTTCGAGCTCGGTGGTGTTGGTGCCGGTGACCTTCTCGGGGATGACCACCGCCGAACCACCGGCGCGGAACATGATCTTGCCGCTGATCTCGCCCTCATCGCCGCGCAGCTGCAGCCGATCTCCCTGCACCCGGCGCAAGGTGCCGCCGGCCAGCAGCCGGCGGACTTCGAAAGCCACGGCCGGCCGTTGTTTTTTCGGCAACCCGAGCCTCCGGCTGAGTTCAAATTCATTCGCCGGCGTGTAGCCCGGATCGCGAAACAGTTCAAAAAGGCGTTCTCGGAGATTCATGGCCGCGGGAAGTATCGGACGTGCAAACTTGCTTTCAGGTAGAGGTTACGAAAGCTGAGACTAACCTTATCGCGATGAAAATCGTCCACGCCTCGAGTGAGTTGTTCCCCTACATGAAGACGGGTGGCCTGGCTGATGCCGTGGGCGCGTTGAGTGCGGCGCTCGCGGACAACGGCCACGAGGTGTCCGTGTTCGTGCCGGGCTATCGTGCGGCCCTGGAGCACAAGGACGCGGCCGGAGCCGAGCGTACCCTGCGACTCAAGGTGGAGCTCGCGAACAACTTCGTCTCCGCCGACGTCCGGGTGTTCTCGCCGCGGAAGAACCTCAACGTGTACCTCATCTGCCGCGAGGAATACTTCGACCGGCGCGGTGCGTACGGCAACGGAGAGCGTGACTTCGAGGACAACGCCGATCGCTTCATCTTTTTCTGCAAGGCAGTGGTTGAAACCCTGCGGCTCGCCGACATCCAGGCGGACATCGTTCACGCGCATGACTGGCAGGCCGCGCTGCTCCCCGTGCTGCTGCGGGAGTCCGAGCGCCGCCACCACACGACGCTCGCGCTGAAGACGGTCTTCACCATTCACAACATTGCCTTCCAGGGCGTGTTCCCGGCCAAGATTTTCGCCCGGACCAATCTGCCGGATGAACTCTTCCACATCGACGGGCTCGAATACTATTCGCAGATCAATCTGCTGAAGGGCGGCATTCTCTTTTCGGATCGGGTCACGACGGTGAGCCCGCGGTATGCGAAAGAAATCCAGACGCCGGAATTCGGGTGCGGGCTGGAGGGCGTGGTCCAGACACGGGCGGACGATCTGGTGGGGCTGCTCAATGGCGTGGATCCCGCAGTCTGGAACCCTGCGTCGGATCCGCACCTGCCGGCTCGCTACTCCCAAACCAACATGGCCGGAAAACAGGTATGCCGGGCGGAGCTGCTCAAACGGGTCGGCATGACCGGGGACTTCAAGGGGCCAATCTTCGGCATGGTCTGCCGGCTGACCGAGCAGAAGGGCGTCGATCTCGTGTTGGCGAACCGGGATTTCTTCATCGGCCAGGACTGCCGGCTGATCGTGCTGGGGTCCGGGGACAAGCGGATGGAGACGGAATTGTCGGAGCTGGCGGCCGCCCATCCTCAGAAGATCCACCTGTGTGCCCGCCTGGACGAGCCGATGAGCCATTTGATCGAGGCGGGCAGTGACTATTTTGTGATGCCCTCGTTGTTCGAACCGTGCGGGCTGAATCAGATGTACTCCCAGGTGTATGGCACGGTGCCGATCGTGAGCCGGGTGGGGGGGCTGGCGGACACGGTCATCGACATCGACGAGCACGCTGACATTGGCACGGGTTTGATGTGCGAGCCGACGGTCGCAAGTCTTCGCCAGGCCCTTCAACGCGCGCTGCGCCTTTTCACGGACAGGCCGCGCTATGCGCTGGCGCAGCGGCACGGCATGGCGCGCGACTTCAGCTGGAAGGCCGCGTCGGGCGCCTACGAGCGGTTGTACCAGGACGCGTTGTAGGAGGGAGTGAGGGAGTGAGGGAGTGGGGGCCGGCTCCTCCCCTCATTCCCTCATTCCCTCCTTCCCTCATCCCTTTCCTCCCCCCGACTACCCGTGCGCAATGAATGACAGCCGGCGCGTAGTGCGACCGGCCTGACTGTGCGACCCTCTGGATGCATCATGGAGCATCCGGGTGTCTTGATCGTTCGCCATGAGTACGGCATCTGCGAAGCCGTCGAGGAGATGCTGCGCCGCCTGCAGTATTCCGTCGACCGCGCGAATGACGGGGGCAGTGCCGTGCGGATGCTGGCCTTGCGCTCCTATGCGGTGGTCTTCACGGGGCTGAGACTCGCGGATATGTCAGGTGCGGCGCTGATCGAACGGGCCCGCCGCACGCATGCGACCACCCAGTTCGTGCTCATGACCGCGCCGGGAAATATCGAGGAATCGGAAGAAGGCCTGCGCGCCGGAGCGTACGACTATGTCACGGACCCCTTCGACCAGCAGCGGTTGAGGGTAGTCACCCGCAAGGCCATCGAGTTCTGCGCCGTCCTGACGGAGTTGCGGACGCAGAAGGTGAGAGCGGGTCTGGGGATGGCGGTCGTCGATCCGGCGCCGCCCCCGGCAGCGGCCGCGCCGGCGGTGCGTTCGGCGTGCGAGGTTCAACCGGGGATGACGATTGCGGAATGCGAAAAGATGCTGATCCGCGAAACCCTGTTGCATGGCACGACCAACCGGGAGCAGGCGGCGCGCATGCTCGGCATCAGCCGCCGCGCGTTGCAGTACAAATTGAAGTGGTATGGACTGCTCCCACCCCGCGCGGGGATCCTCCGCGAACCGTCGGCGGCCACCGTGGCTTCCCCCGTCGGACGGCTTATCAGTGCTCCGCCCGCCCCGACCCACTGAACGAAGATCCCGGGAATGCGGAGCGCTAGTTGCGGCGCAGAGCCGGGGGGCACTGGCCTTGTTCGACGCGCATGCGGTCGACGGCAAAAATGAGGTGCTCGGCGTAATACGCATCCGCAAACGCGTCCGCCGGCGTTGTCCAAAGCAGGACCTGGGCAAACTGCAGCCCGGCGCGAATTTCGAGAGGTGTGGACTCGGGAATCATCGCGCGCGGCTCAGGGCATGGGTTGGGTCCGCTGGCAGAGCTGGAGCGCGACGCCCCAGGGATCCCGCAACATGACGAGGACGGAACCATCCGGCAGGGTCTCTTCCGAAACCAGCGACGCGCCGGCCGCGACGAGGCGCGCCCGGTCAGCGGGAGCGTTGGCCGTGACGACGGCGAAGTGGAAAACGAGCGGATGCTGCCCGGCGTAGGCGGGGTAGGGGGCTGCGGGATTTGAGTACAGCTCCACGATCACCCGGCCCGTGTCGTCGGCCAGAAAATGAGTGAAAGGCGCCTCGGCTTTCGCGCGGGCCACGGTGAATCCCAGGTGTGAGCAATACCACCCCGCCTGAGCCGCAGCATCAGGGACGTTGAGGGCAAAGTGCTCGAATTTCATGGGATACGCGCCCTTACCCCAACCGAAATCACGGCCTTTGGCCAGCCGATTTTGCTGACGAGCGTGTCAGGGGTGCCGGAGAGAACGCTCGCTGGTAATCTGGTACTGCCGCCGCGGTGGCGGCTGATGCTTCACTTTTTCCCAGTGCGCCGCCTCCTCCCGCAACGCACGTTCCATCGCCACGGCGTTGGCGATCGGCTTCCGTCCATGGTCCGTGATCTCGTCAAAGCGCTCCTGGGCGTACCCCGACCGTGCCGACGTCTCCCACATGAAAGCGGCGATCAGCTCCTGCTCGAGCGGTGCCATTACGGGCTCGGCCGCGCCACCCGACCGGTCGAACGGCACCGTCCGCCCTAGCAGCGGGGTCGCCACCCGGCGCGCGACTTCCTCCGCCCGGGCGTAATAGTACTCGGAAATCCGGCGGTGGGTCTCCTCGTGCGCGAGGATATCGGCCCCGCTGTCCGCGCGCACGTGGATCTGGATGTCGACTGCGGTGGTGATCGCGATATCGGAGATGACCGCCGCCGACGGCCGGCCATTCTCCTCGGTCCATCGGGCCCGAAAGCGCGCGCTGCAGCGGAACACGGTGCTGCAGACACCGGCTTCACGGTCGGTGAAACGGACGTGTTCAGGCAGGTTGCCGGGCGCGTACACATGACGGCTGATCGAGGGAAGAGTGACGTCGATCGTCAGACCCGACGGGGCGCGCAGACCCCGCGGTGGGCCGGGAGGGCGGGCCGCTTGCATCAGGGAAACGAATACAGTGAGCAGAAGGACGACCCGGACCATGGAGAGGGACGGACCGTGGGGGCATTTTCGGCGTCGCGCAAGCCACGCCGGGTCCGTTTTCGGTTCGGTTTCGTCAGCGAAACGCGCCCGGCGGCGGGCCCCCGCGCGAATGTCTTAAATTTATCCCAATTTTGAGACACGGCGATTCCGGAGGCGAATCACTTATGGGAGGCAGCAAAATCCCTGATATACGCAAGTAGCTACGGAAGAGTAGTTAGCAAAAGTTGATTCGCTTGGCACGCGTGCTGCAAAGGGATGTGCACGTTAACGCCAGAAGAGACCGATGGCAGGTGCCAGCGGCTCGGAAGGCGAAACAAAATTCCCACCATGAACAAGACCCTCCTCGTTGCTCTCCTCACTGCCGCCTCCCTCTCCACGACCGCTTTCGCGGGCGGAACCGAAGCCTGCTGCACCGCCGCCGCCAAGGTGGCGGCCCAAAAGCCGGTGCCGGTGGAAGTCGTCGGCGTGACGAATCTTCCGCGTGACTTCCGCCCCCAGGTGGTGGAAGTCGAACTCACCATCGACGAAAGCGGCCAGCCGCGCGACGTGAAGACGCTTGGCTTCGTCGACCGCAAAGCCTCGTCCCGCATCGTGGCGGCCATCTCGCAGTGGCGCTTCAAGCCCAGCACCGTCGAGGGCAAGCCCGTCGCCGGCCGCTATGTCCTCCCCCTGGATATCGTGGAGCATAGCGAGAGCTTCGAACGCATGGCGGCGAAGGCGGACAGCACCAGCCGCCAGTAATCCGGGTGGCCTGCGGGCGCGGCCTCCCACGGGTTCTCCCGCGTGAAGCGGTGTCGTTGCATTCGAGAGAATGCGGCAGGAAGCGATTCCTCGGGGCCTCCGCTTCATCAGCGATTTGTTACGGTTAGTTGTGTGTCGGAGGGGCGTGCTGGCGCACGCCCCTCCGTGTGTTTTATGGCCTTGGCGCAAAAAAGGCGCAGGCTTGCATCCGCGCGGGCCCGGATCGCGTATAACGAGACAGCAAGGATTCCCATGAAACACCTCTTCTCCCTTTTGCTCGCCGGATGCTGTTTTGCCTGGTCGGCCGGATTGGCCGGAGAGCCCCCGCCCGCGCCGCCTTCTTCTCCGGCTCGTCCGACCCTTGCCGTGGTCGTCGTGGAAACCACCACGCGCAGCGTGCGGGCCAACGACGACTTCGAACGCATCGCGGAGGAATTCGAACAGGTGTTTGCCGGACGTGGGGTGCCCTTCGACGTGAAGGTCGAGCGCTTCGCCGCCAACAACGAGGCGCACACCCATGAACTGCGCGTGTTCTATCGCGGGATCGACGACGAGTTCGGGGAAAAGGTCTTCCGGGCGTGGATGACGTTGACCGTCCGCGGCACCAAGCATGACTTCGGCATCGTCGTCTACCGGTATTGGCCGCGGCCGGCCGAGAACGTCGACGATGTGATTCGAAAACTGTTTCGGGGGGCGGCGGGCGAGGCCGCCGACCGCGTGACCCCCCACCTGGTGACGACCCCGACTGGATAACACCTCCGCCCGTGCCGCCGACGACGGACAACGATCGCACGGCCGACGAGATCGCGCTCCTGGCGCAAGCTGGCGTGGGCGATCGTGAGGCCTTTCGGGCTCTCTACGACCGGTATAGCCGGCCCCTGTTTTCGCTCGCGGTGCACATGGTGGGCGATGGCGCGGAGGCGGAGGACCTGCTGCAGGAGACGTTCGTGAAAATGTGGCGCCATGCCCGCGACTACGATCCCCGGTTGTCCCGTCCGTTTTCGTGGGCCGCCACCATCCTCCGCCGGACCTGCATCGATCATTTGCGCCGGCGGCAGCGGGTGCCGGTTCTGGTGCCGCTGCCGGACGACGAGGAACTCGTCGGCGTCGCCGCGTCGCCGCAGGCTGCCGCCATCGCGGGCGACGACGCCACACGGGTGAGGGATGCGCTCGCCCGGGTGCCGGTGGCGCAGCGCGCGGCCCTCGAGCTGACCCTTTTTTCCGGCCTGACGCAGCACGAGATTGCCCAGCGTCTGGATCAGCCGTTGGGGACCGTGAAATCCTGGATCCGCCGCGGGCTTTTGGAACTGCGAGACACTTTAAAACCGGTGCAGCCATGAATCCCAACGATCAAGAACTGGCGTGCCAGTATGTGCTCGATCAACTGAGCCCGGAAGAGCGCGCAGCCTTTGCGGCCCGACTGCGTTCGGAACCCGAATTGAGGGCTCACGTCCGCGGGCTGGAGCGAACCCTGGAGGCGCGGGTGGCCGCACTGCCCCATCGGGTGCCCAGTCCGGGCGTCTGGAATCGGATCGCGACGGAGGTGGCCGCGGAAACCGGCGCCCGACGGAATGCGATGTCGACCGGACGCGTCAGCCCGAAGCCGCAGCACGCGCCGGCGCGGTATTCGCGTTGGCTGCTGTGGGGCGGTCTCGCGGCGGCGATCCTCGTCACCTTCGGTCTCACGCTCGGTCGCCGGCTCCCGCCTCCGGCTCACGGTGCGGTCGTGGTGGCGACCCTGGATGAAGGCACCAGCACGTCGCGACGGCTTGACCTGCCCGGTCAGTCCACCGCCGAGCCGGAAGCCCGTTTCGTCCAGCTGGCCGCTCTCGCGGAGAAACTGTGGCAGCAATCGGCCCCAACGCACGAGGGCGACCGGGGTTATGCCCTGTTCGATCCGGCCTCGCGGGAAGGGTTCATCGGGATTCAGCAGGCGCCGGCGCTGCGCCCCGGCCAGCAATACCGGCTGTGGGTCGTCGACGAACGGAGCGGCGAGGCCCGGGACGCGGGCGTGTTACCGATGCGTGAGGCGAGCCGCGGCTTGTACTTCTTCAGCCTGCCGGAAGGGGCCGCGATCGGGGGAAAACTGAGTTTCATGGTCACCGCTGAGCCGGAGCAATCCACGCCCGCCCAACCCAAAGGCCGGGTGGTGTTGGGTCGCAGGTTCTGATCCGCACAAAAAAAGCGGCGCCGGGAAGGCGCCGCTCTTCGAAAAAGGAACGATCGGACGATCAGACGTCCGGCTTGGTCTTGCGGAGACCCGTCACGCGGTCGCCCTGTTTCCACTGCCCGCGCTTCTTGAGCAGGTCCAGGCGTTCGAACCGCTTGAGGACGTTGCGTTTAACGACGAGGCCGGAGACGCCTTGGAGACTTTTGTGCTGTGACATGACGATTAAAGGGGAGGTTGGAACCTGTTAAAGGGGCGGAGTGCTAGAGTTCGTTCGCGCCCAAGACAAGTACTTTTCTCCGACGTGTTCCGCCACCACCACCACCCACTCGGGCACGGTGTAGGGATGATGCTCGTGGACGAAGGCCTCCAGCCGCTCCCTCTGGTCCCACAACAGCTTGAAACACAAGCGATACTCAGGTTCACGCTGCCCTTTGCCTTCCCACCGGTAATGGGAGGTGACGGGGCCTTCGACCTGCACGCAAACCGCAAGGTTTTGTTCCACGACCGCCGTCGCAAGACGTTCGGCGTCGGCCGGGGAGGAGACAGTGGTCCAGGCAAGGAGCATGAAGGGAAGAAGGGGAGGATGCGCGGGAATTCAAAAGTGCAGTGAGCCCAATGTCGACACTCTCAGCTTGACGCCGCTGGAGGTGGTGTTTCCTCTAGCCGGTTTTTACCAAGCACTTTCCCAAGCCATGCGCGACGATTACATCAAAGAAGCCTCCAAATCGATCACCGACCCGAACGTGCTGATCAACGTGGTGTCCCGCCGCGTCAAGCAACTGAAGCGCGGTAATCGTCCGCTCGTCGAGTCGCTGGAGAAGCTGTCGCCCGAGGACATCGCCCTGCGCGAGATCATCGAAGGCAAGATCAGCTTCGAGCTGGCCGCCAGCTGACGCGGTCACCTTCGACGAATTAGGGCGGCACCGCATTGTCGGCGCCGCCTTTTTCATGTAGTGATTTCGCCCTGTCCCCATGTGCGCCGCCAAAAAGGAAGCGAAGCGTTACACCGAGATCCGCAATGCCAAGGCGGGTCGTGATTACTTCATCGACGAACGTTTCGAAGCGGGCATCCAGCTGCGCGGCACGGAGGTCAAGGCGATCCGGGGGGGCAAGGCCCAGATCAGTGACGCGTTTGGCAAGATCGAGAAGGGCGAGGCGTGGCTGCACAGCGCGCACATCGAGCAGTACGCCTTCGGCAATATCCACAATCACGATGCCAAGCGGATCCGGAAGCTGCTGCTGCATCGCCGGGACCTGGACAAGATCAAGCGGGCGCTCGATACCGGCGGACGGGCCTTCATCCCGTTGCGGATGTATTTCAAGGAAGCGCTGGTGAAGGTCGAGATGGGGCTGTGCACGGGCAAGAAGCAGTTCGACCGCCGGGAGGACATCAAGAAACGGGTCCAACTGCGCGAGGTGGAGCAGGCGATGAAGGCGCGGCACCGGGGTTAAGCCGGCTCCCCGGTCGTCCCCACGCCATGGTCCGCCGGGCGGATCACCGACCCGGGCTGGCCGCCGTGGGAAGGGGGCTGCCGGGGCGGGGGGCGTGGTCGGGCCAGATGCGAAGGATCTCGTCGACCAGGACGCGGCCGGTGAACGGTTTGGCGAGCACGCTCTTGACGACCCCCAGCCGCGCGATTTCGAGGGCGAAGCCGCTGAGGTTGTGGCCACTGATGAGGATGAACGGGGTGCGGGGCAGCATGGCCGCCGCCAGACGGATGAACTCCAGCCCGTTGATCTGCGGCATGAAATAGTCCGTGACAATGAGCGGTGGCTGCAGGGTCGGCAACGCACTCAAGGCGTCGAGCGGTCGCGAGAAGGCCAAAACGGGACGCTGCAGGCTGGCCTCGATCGCGAGGGCGAGCATGTCTGTGTACGATTTCTCATCGTCCACGAGAACGATGGGGTGTGGTGCCTCAGGGTTCACGAACCGGCAAAGGGTGGGGTGCAGCGCTGGACGCTGGCGAATCGCGCTCGGATTGCAATGACGACGTGCGGCTTGATTAATAAATGAGGGTAAAGCCACGCTGTCGAAATGCTGCACGTTGTCCTCTTCCAGCCCGAGATCGCGCCCAATACCGGCAATGTGGGCCGGATGTGCGCCCTGACCCGTTCGCGACTGCACCTGATCCACCCACTGGGCTTCGTGATCAACGACCGCAACCTGCGCCGCGCAGGGATGGACTACTGGCAGGCGCTGGACGTGCACGAGCACGCGAACTGGGAGGCGTTCAAGGCCAGTGACGCGGCGCCCCGGCGGCTGTGGCTGTTCACCACCAAGGCGGAACGGACCTTCTGGGACGTGGCCTTTGCGGATGGGGACGGATTGGTGTTCGGCAATGAAAGTTCGGGTGCGCCCGCCTGGCTGCACGACGAATTGGATGCGACCCGGGTCACGATCCCGCACGCGAACTCCACCCTTCGCTCGCTGAACCTCAGCACGGCAGCGGGGGTGGCCACCTACGAAGCCTTCCGACAGCTCAGCCGTCCGGGCCAAGGCTGATCAGGGCAACCGGGCGCCTCCCCCACGGCCCCGGAACCGGGCTGCGCCACGGGACTCTATGGCGGGATGCCTACTCGGACGCGGCGACCTGCCAAGGCTCCCGGAAGTACCCGCACGCGGACAACGCGGGCGCTGGCACGGTATAACGCCAAGCGCAATCTGGAGAGCAGTGGCGAGCCGGCCGGAGCGAGCTCGGCGCCCAGGACGGGCTCGGTCCGGCGTTTCGTGATCCAGAAGCACGACGCGACCCGGCTGCATTACGATTTCCGGCTGGAAATGGAGGGGGTCCTCCGCTCCTGGGCTGTCCCCAAGGGACTGCCGACCAAACCGGGGGACCGCAGCCTGGCGGTCGAGGTGGAGGATCATCCGCTCGAGTACGGGTCGTTCGAGGGCATCATCCCTGCCGGCAATTACGGCGCCGGCACCGTGATGCTGTGGGACCGCGGCCATTACACCGTTTCCGGGGTCGAGGCCGAGGTCGCGTATCGCGAGGGCAAGATGCACCTCGCCCTCGCCGGGGAGAAATCGGTGGGCGAATGGACGCTGGTGCGCATGCCGAAACGCCATGGCGACGCGAAGACCAACTGGCTGCTGATCAAGAACAAGTCGCCCGAACATCGGGCCGCGGTCGAGGGCGAGGGACGGGATTTGTCGGTGTTGAGCGGACGGTCACTGGAACAGATCGCGAGCGGTGAGCCGGCGGCGGCGGCAAGACGGCGGGCGCGGACGAAGCCGCCGGGGAAGGCCAACGCACGCGCGACGCCTGCGCTCCCAGGTCGGAAGGCGGGCGGGCCGCCCGCGGTCCAGGGTCGGAAGGCGGGCGGGCCGCCCGCGGTCCAGGCCAGCGCTTCCTCGCTGGACCGGGCGAAGTTCGTTCCGGTGATGAAGGCGTTGAACGTGGAGGAGGTGCCGAAGGGGGACTGGCGGCTCGAGATCAAATGGGACGGTTACCGCGCGCTGGCCGTGCTGAACGACGGCGAGGTGGAGCTTTGGTCGCGCAATCACAAACCGCTGGGGGCGGATTTTCCCGACCTTGTCGACGCCCTGCGTGCGCTGCCCTGTCGCAACGCCGTCGTCGACGGGGAGATTGTCGCGCTGGATGCAAAAGGACGTTCTCGATTTCAATTGCTGCAAAATGGCGGGAAGGGCAGCGCCGCCGTCGTCTACTACGCGTTCGATCTGCTCCACCACGACGGGCGCTCGCTCCTCGACTCGCCGATCGAGGAGCGGCAGCTCACCCTCGAGATCCTGCTCGGCAAGGGGAACGGCGTGCTGCGTCCATCGCCGGTGTTCGACGTAACCCCCGAGCGGCTGCTCCAACAGGCGCGGGAGAACGAACTGGAAGGGATCATCGCCAAACGGGCCGGCTCCCTGTACGAGCCGGACCGTCGTTCCGGCACCTGGTTGAAATGCAAGGTGCTGGGCGAACAGGAATTTGTCATTGGCGGGTTCACTCCGCCAAAGAACAGCCGCGCGTACTTTGGCGCCCTCCTCGTTGGCTACTACGACGGCGGAGTGCTGCGCTACGCCGGCAAGGTCGGGACGGGCTTCAACCATGCGCTGCTCGCCTCACTGCATCGCGAGTTCATGGCGCGGAAGACCGCTTCCTGTCCCTTCGGCGATCTGCCCACGCCACGGCGATCGCGTTTTGGCGGGGGCATGACGGCGGGACAGATGCGTGAAGTCACCTGGGTGAAACCGGAACTCGTCGCTCAGATTCGGTTTACGGAATGGACCAGCGATGGATCGTTGCGCCATCCGGTGTTTCTTGGGCTGCGGAAGGACAAACGGCCGTCGGAGGTGGTGCGGGAAGGATGAGCGCGTGGGCGAAGGTCGAACGTCGAATGTCGAACATCGAACATCGAACATCGAACATCGAACCTTCGCACTTCAGAGTTTGGACGTTTATTCAACATCCAACATCCAACATCCAACATCCAACATCCAACATCCAACATCCAACATCCAACAGCCTATAGCCAACAGCCTATAGCCTACAGCCTAGAGCCTATCGCCTAAAGCCTATCGCCTAAAGCCTATCGCCTAAAGCCTTCCATGCCGCTTGAACCTCTCATCATCGTTGACCTCCAGCACGCGTTTCCGGTGCCGCCGAAGCTGGTGGAGGCCGTTCGGCGTTACTCACGTCGTTTTCGGTTGCGCGTGTTTACGCGGTTCGTGAATCCGCAAGGATCGCTCTTTCGGAAACGGATGGACATGCATGTCTGCCCTCCGGGACATCCGGACACCGCGCTGCTGATCGAGCCGGACGAGGACGACCTCGTGTTCACCAAACAGGGCTACGGGCTGACCGCCGCCCATCTTGGCCGGCTGAAGCGCCTTGGCGTCAAGCGCGCCACGGTGTGCGGCATCGAAACGGATGCGTGTGTGCTGGGCGTGATGTTCTCGCTCTTCGATGCTGGCATCGACTGCCGCGTGAAACCGGATCTCTGCTGGAGTTCAACCGGTCTGCATCGCCAGGCCCTGAAGGTGATCGAGACGCAGTTCCCGCCGCCAAGGAAATGAGCGGTAAGCTTTAGGCTGTAGGCGATAAACCCGGAGGAAGTCGCCGCAAGAGGGCGCAGTAGGCCGCCTACAGCCTATCGCCTATCGCCTACAGCCTATCGCCTATCGCCTACAGCCTACAGCCTACAGCCTACAGCCTACAGCCTACAGCCTACCGCTCCTCACTTCGGCAGCTTCTGCTTCAGGGTGAGCAGGGGCTCGAAGAGGTCGCCATGTTTCTTGACGCGGGCCCGCACGTCGTCGGGGGAGAAGCGAAAGGCGTCGGGGTCTCCGCGTTTCCAGAGGCGTTCTAGCTCAGTCCACTTCAGCGGGGTGGAAACCTGCGGCTTGGGCGTGGCGCGGAGCGAGTACACGCTCACGGTCGTCTTGTGTTCGTCGTTCTGGCTCCAATCGATCAGCACCTTCCCGACGCGAAGCTTTTTCAGCATGTTGGTGACAACGGCGTCCGGGTGCTCGGTTACGAGAGCATCTCCGATCTGCCGCGCGAGGGTTTTCGTCTGCTCAAAGGTGCACGGCGTATTCAGCGGCACGTACAACTGAATGCCCTTGGAGCCCGACGTCTTGGGGAACGACTTGAGCCCCAGGTCTTCCAGTTTGTCCTTCAACCAAAGTGCCACCTGGCAGCATTGCAGCACGTTCGTGCCTTCGCCGGGGTCGAGGTCGTAGACCATGTGGTTGGGCCGTTCCACCTTCGGGGCCCGGGCAAGCGATGTGTGCAGCTCGAGGTCGGCGAGATTGCCCATCCACACCAGGCTCGCGAGATTGTTGACGACGCAGAACTGCATCGTCGCGCCGCGGCGTTCGGACATCACGTCGGCGGTATTGACCCAGTCAGGCCGGTGCCGCGGGCAGTTCTTCTCGTAAAAGAAGAAGCTGCCGACGCCTTCCGGATACCGCTTCATCGTGATCGGGCGGTCCTTCAGGTGCGGCAGCAGCACCGGACTGAGGTCGATGAGGTAACGGATGACGTCGCCCTTGGTGAAACCCGCTTCGGGGTAAAGCACCTTGTCGAGATTCGAAACGGTGAGGGTGTGTCCTTCGATCTCCAGCTCTGTCGTCTGCCGTGCCATGGCGGTTACCGTCCGCCGCCATGGGCTTGGGTTCCCCCATCATCCCCGGGCGGAAGCCTCCACCGGAGTCTGCGGGTGCAGCGCACGGTAGACGGCGTGGGCGAGTTCGTCGGTCGTAAACGGTTTCGCGAGCAGCTCGACCGTGCCCAGTTGATCGAGCGCCTGCGGTGAGATCTTCGAGAAATACCCTGACATGATCACGACCGGGAGACCCGGGCGGAGCCGGCGCATCGTGACCGCGAGTTCAGTGCCCTGCATGCCGGGCATCGTCTGGTCCGTCACCAGCACCGAACAGATCTCGGGGTTCTCCTGGAGATGTTCGAGGCACTGCTCGGCGGATGAGAAGATCAGGGAGCGATAGCCCTGGGTTTCCAGCACGAGCTTCGTGCAGCTTCCGACGACCTCCTCGTCGTCGACCACGCAGACGAATTCGCCCTCGCCGCGCGGGGCGCTGCCCGGCTCGAAGGTGTTCTCGTGGCTGTCGGTGGCCACCACGGGGAAGTAGACGTGGAAGTTGGATCCCTTGCCCGGGGTGCTCTCGACGTCGATCACGCCGCGATGGGAACGCACGATGCCGTGGACCACCGCGAGGCCGAGACCGGTGCCTTCCCGGGTCTTCTTGGTGGTGAAGAAAGGATCGAAGATCCGGCGGCGGGTCGATTCGTCCATGCCATGGCCCGTGTCGCACACCGACAGCCGCAGGTAGCCCTGGCTTGCCGGGGCGCCCACGGTGAGGGCGAGGTCGGCGCTCGGCTCCGCGGGCTCGACGGTGATTTTCACCGTGCCGCCATTCTGCCGCATCGCGTGGGCGGCGTTGGAACCGAGGTTGAGGATGACCTGGTGAATCTGGGTGGCGTCGCCCTGGATGACGCAGGACTGCGGGGCACAGGTCACTTCGATCCCGATGTTGGCAGGCAGGGTGGCGCGCAGGAACCGGCGCGCCTCCTCGACGATGTTGGCCAGGTCCACGGGCACGTGCTCGGCCGAGCTCGACTGCCGGCCGAAGGTCAGGATCTGTTCCACCAACTCGCGCGCGCGGAGGCTCGCGTTGCGGGCCTCCGCCAGCCATTCGCGGGCGGCGTGGTCGCTGGGGATGGAATCGGCCGCGAGCTCGTGGTACCCAATGATGCCGGTGAGCAGGTTGTTGAAATCATGGGCGATGCCGCCGGCGAGGGTGCCGAGCGTTTCCATCTTCTGGGCCTGGAACAGCTGGGCTTCCAGCTCCCGGCGCGCCTCTTCGCTGTCATGGCGGGCGGTGACGTCCTGGATCGCACCGCGGACGCTGCGGCCGCGGCCGTTCACAAACTCGCCGTGGCCGAGGATGCGCACCCAGATGGAGCGACCCTTGGCGGTGACCAGGGGCACCTCGACGTCGAAGGAAGGCCGCGCCGGGGTGCTTTGACGGAGGGCGGACTGGACGGTTTGCAGCGCATCGCCGGGGAAATAGTCCCAGATCCCGTCGAGCGTGGGCTGATAGTCATCGTCGACCTCGTAGATCCGGCGGGCCCCTTCGCTCCAGGTGACGCGCGACGTGATGAGATCGATCTCCCAGCCGCCGATGAGGGCGATCCGGCTGACCTCGCTCGCGAGTTGTTCGGTCTTGCGCAGCCGTTCCTCCAGCTCGCGCCGTTCGGTCACGTTGGAGTGCGTGCCGACCATGCGCAGGGCGCGGCCGTCGGCGGCGCGCTGCACCACCTTGCCGCGATCGAGAATCCAGCGCCAGGTGCCGTCCTTCGCCCGCATGCGGAGCTCATGCCGGTAGAACGGAGTGCGCTGCGCGAAATGTTCATGCAGCGCCGCTTCGTTGTGCGGGAGGTCCTCGGGGTGGGCGAGTTCCCGCCAGGCGTCGATGGTGTGATCGAGTTCGCCCGGGTTGTAGCCCAGCAGCCGGCCCCAGCGCTCGTCATGGTACACGTGTCCCGTCTGGATGTCCCAATCCCACACCGAGTCGTTCGTCCCTTCGATCGCCAGCTGCCAGCGCTGTTCCGCCAGCTCGAGGGCCTGTTCCAGATGCTTGCTCTCGGTGATGTCGCGGGTGAGGCCGACCAGCCGCACGGCGCGGCCGTCGGCGCCGCGCTGCGCATGCCCGTGCGTCTCGATATGGCGGATACCGCCGTCGGGCCGCACGATCCGGAACTGCACCGCGAAATCGGAATCGCCGCCATCGAGCACCTGGCGCGTCTGGCGCTCCAGGGTCGGATAGTCCTCCGGATGGCAGGTCAGGCGCCAGGGATCGGCGCCGGGGTCGAAGCTGGCCCGGGCCAGGCCGTAGATCTCCAGCACGCGGTCGTCCCAGTCGTGGCGGCCGAGCACGATGTCGTGCTCCCACACCCCGTAGCGCGAGGAGCGCAGCGCGAGCTGGAGGCGCTCGTTCAGCACCTGAAGCTGCTTGGTGCTCTCGTGCTGGCTGGTGATATCCGTGAGGTTGGCGACAAAGTTGACCACCCGCCCCGTCCGTTCCCGCACGGGCTGGATGTCCACCGTGTGCCAGAAGGGGCGGCCCTGCTTCGTGTAGTTGAGCACGTCGACGTGGCAGGCCTGGCCGTGGCGGACGGCGAGCCGAAGCCGGTCAATGGTGACCGGGTCGGTGTCGCGACCCTGCAGGAGGTGGCCCGGCTTGCGGCCCTTCACCTCCGACAAATCGTAGCCGGTGATGCGGCTGAACGCGGCGTTCACCCATTCGACCTCACCTTCGCCGTTCGTGATCACCACGCCGCTCGTGGTGTTCTGCGCCACGAGGGCGAGCAGGGCGTTGGATTCGGCGGTGGCCCGGAGGCTCGCATTGGCGTCCCGCAGTTCCCGGGTGCGCTGGCTGACCGTCTCCTGGAGTTGCAGGGCCTGTTCCTGCAGGCGGGCGGTCAGCAGCAGCCGGGCCTGCTCCGCCTCCTCGCGTCCTTCGCTCATTCCAGCCGCGGTCTCGAGTGAAAACAGGCCGACGAGGAAACCGCAGAAGATGGTGACGCCGATGAACAGCAGCACTCCGTCCGCGGGATCGAGATGACCGTGGTGGGTCATCCAGGTGAACGCGCCGCCGAAGAGCAGCGGGAGCATCGCCACGCCCAGGAAGAGCCGGCGGGCGAGGATGCCGGCGGCGTTGCGGGCAAAAAGAAGCCGCACGTGCTTGTCCTCGGGGCGCAGCAGGACCGTGCCCACGCCGAGGGCCAGCGAGCCGGCGGCGAGGTCCGCACCGATCTGGACCAGCGGCGTGGTCGCATCCGGTCGCTCGACGGCCAGGCCGAGCAGGCACGCCGCCGCAATCGCGATCACGGTGTTGGCCAGCCACGCCGAAACAGCCCAGGCATGCCGGGCCCGGTTCTGGCGGGTCGCGAGGATTGCCACTCCGGCAACCAGCAGGAGCAACCCGGCATGGGTGGCGTCGTACGGGGCGCCCGCGCCGCGCTCGACGGCAAACCAGCGGTGGAGGGACTGAGTCGGGGCGAAGACGTCGTCAAACAGCACGAGGGCGCCGAGTGCCAGCCCCCCGAAGACCGACACGGAAGCGACCGCGGATCGGGCGTTTACGCCATGAAACCAGATCGAAAGGCCCAACAGCCCGAGGCCGGCCGCGGACCCGGCGTGCATGCCGCCAACGGCCACCCAGCGGAGGCCGGCGCCGCCCAGCAATCCCGCCCACGCCGCGAGGACGGTGAAACCCAGCCCGGCGGCCACGAGACCGGCTCCGGCGCCAATCCGGCGCAGTTTATCATCCAGGGGCAGCGAGGTCATGGACATGGCACGAACGGGCCTCCACGAGCCGACCCCGCGGCATGCCGGGAGAGGCTGGGGGTGGGCGGGGTGGGAGACGTGGGGGCCGGGGTGTCCTCACCTCGGAGGCAGACGGGCGTGCCGACGAATCGGAAGGGTTCGAGGGCGGCGGAGCAGTCAGTTTCGGTCACAACAGGGGTAAGTTAAGGAGAAATGAGGCTCAAACCATGCAATTGCACTCAAGTTTAAAGAACCTGTGACGAAACGCGGCATGGCTAGCAATAGCATCGTCATGTCCTGTTCCGTCATCATCTCCCTCCGGTCGCTGCCGGCCACCCCCGTCCCCGGGGCCTGTCTGGCAGTGCGGTCAGAGGACGCCGTGCAGGACATGCACACCCGAACCCACACCCCTCGGGTCGCGCCGCTTCGTGCCGCCCCGTCCAGCGTCACCTCTTTCGCTCAACCCCAGCCCGCCTAGCCCGCCAGCCTCGGCCGCCTCATGTCCATCAAAAATCTCACGATCGGCAAAAAGATCACGTTCGGTTTTGCCCTGACCCTCACGCTGCTCGTCGTTGTCGCGGTCATCGCGTACAATGCGCTGGGCGGCGCCGGCAAGCGTCTGGCGGCGTTCGCGGATTCGGCGGAGGAGACGTACGCGGCCGCGACGCTCGAGTCGTCCATCCAGGCGCTCAAGCTGCAGGTCAACGAGTTCCTGGCCAAGGGGAGTGCCGAAAGCCTCGCTGCCTGCGAGGCGGCGAAACGCGCGCTGGACGCCGATCTCGACCGCGCCGCCAAACTCATCACGCACGCGGATCGGGCGCCGCAGATTGCCAAGGCGCGGTCGCTGCTCGCGGAGTATTGGACCGCCTTCAATGAAATCGTCGCCAATCACCGCGCTCGCGTCGCGATCGAGACCGACGTCCTGACGCCGCAGCAAAAGACCGTGGCCGACGGGCTCACTCAGATGCTTTCCCAGGCCAAGACGCAGGGGGACATGAACGCCGCGTTCCAGATTTCAAACGCCCTGAAGGCGTTCTTCGAGTGCACCAGCCTGGCCAACGCCTTTTTGCTCACTTCCGACGCCAGCCGCGCCGCGTCCGCCTCCGAGGCGCTGCGGACCGCGCTCGAGCAGGTCCAGCGCATGGACAAGGACCAGGCGGAAATGGAAAAGCTCGACGAGACCCTGAAGGACGAAGCCAAGAAGGCGCTGCTGGCCGGGCTGCAGCAGGCCGGCGCCGCCTATGGCAAGGGGTTGGACGACGTCGTCGCCCTCAAGCACGGTCGCGACCGGATCATCACGGAGCGGATCAACCGCGTGGTGCCGGAGTTCACCGCCACCGTCGGCAAGGTGCGCAGTGCGGTCCATGATTTTCAGAACGAACTCGAAGGCCGCACGCACGCCGAGCAGGCTCGCAACGAGTGGATGGTCTCGATCATGACCATCGCCGGTGTCGTGGCCGCGATCGCGTTTGCGTGGTGGATGACCCGCAGCGTTACCCGTCGCATCATGGAGGTGGCCTCCCGGCTGGCTTCGGAGTCCGACAAGGCCAACGGATCCGCCGCCCAGGTCGCGCAGGCCAGCCAGGCGATGGCGAGCGGAGCCACGCAGCAGGCGTCCTCCCTCGAGGAGACCAGTTCGTCGCTGCATGAGATGGCGAGCATGACCCAGCGCAATTCGGAGAACGCTCAGAACGCCAAGGCCCTTGCCAACCAGGCACGTGTCACCGCGGATGCGGGCGCCGCCGAGATGGAGCAGATGAAGGCCGCCATGAACGCGATCAAGGCGTCCAGCGTCGAGATCTCGAAGATCATCAAAACAATCGACGAAATTGCTTTCCAGACGAACATCCTCGCCCTGAATGCGGCGGTCGAAGCCGCTCGCGCGGGCGAGGCCGGACTCGGCTTCGCCGTGGTCGCCGAGGAAGTCCGCAATCTCGCCCAGCGGTCGGCGCAGGCCGCCCGCGAAACGGCCGACAAGATTTCCGCCTCCACCGAGAAGAGCGAGCAGGGCGTCCGGATCAGCGAGAAGATGGCCGTGAACCTCTCCGCCATCCTCGAGAAGACCCGGCAGCTCGACGAGCGCATTGCCGAGATCGCGCAGTCCTCCCACGAGCAGAGCGAGGGCATCGGCCAGCTGAACAGCGCGGTCGCGAGCATGGACAAGATCACGCAGGACAACGCGGCGCTGTCGCAACAGTCCGCGGCAGCCTCGGAGGAACTCAAGGCGCAGGCCGGCCAGGTCCGTCTTGCCGTCGAAGCGCTGATGCAGATGGTCCAGGGAGCGGGCGAGCAGGCGCTGGCCGCCGCGCCGGTCGAGAAGACGGCCCGCCGTTCCGCGATCGCCACGCGCACCCGCCCCACGCAGAAGGTGCCCGCGGTCCCGGCGACCAGCTTGTCCGTCAGCCCCCAACCGCAGGTGCAAGCCCACGGCTCGAACGGTCACGGGTCCAATGGCCACGGCTCGAACGGCCATGGCTCCAACGGTCATGGACCCGCCACTACGGGAGCCCGGGCCGGCGTGGTGAAGCCGCGTTTGAGCAAGGAAGAGCTCTCGTTCGAGGACCATCCCTGAGTCCCTGGTTCGGGGCGATGGCCTGCCGCCGGCCGCGCACCAGGGCGCCAATCGTCGCCCTGGTTTGTATTTGAGCTTCAAACGGTGCCGGGCGGAGACATGATCCGGCCTCACCCCCCGCCGCGCACCGCGCGGTGATCCAGCCATGCCGTCCAACTCCTCCCGCCCGGCAGACACGGCGAGCCGCGTCCCCTCCGCGGCCGCGGCCTGTTCCGTGCCGCTGGAGAAGATCGCGCCGCATCTGCCGGGCGTGGTGTTCCAGCTGCGGCGCGAGGTGGATGGACGTTACGCGATGGCGTACGGCGCGGATGAACTCCGCAAGCTTCTGGGCGCCGGCGCGGAGAGCGAGCCGGGCGGAGTCAACGCCGTGTGGGCCGCGGTCCATCCGGACGACCGGGAGCCGGTCTCAGGTTCCTTCCAGGCCGCCACCGCCGCGCTGAGCCACTGGGAATGCGAGTTTCGTTCGATGCCGCTGGAGGGCGGCCTGCGCTGGTTCTGGGTGCATGCCCTGCCGGAAGCGCATGCCGACGGCACGTACGTCTGGAACGGGTTCGTGGCCGATATCACCCGCCGGCGCAAAGTCGACGAGGAGCACGAGGAGAACCGCGCCCTGCTGGAGAGCATCCTGGGCGGCATCGATGTCGGGGTCTTCGTCGTGGATGTCCTGCCCGGCGGCGAGTACCGCTTCGTGACGGTGAACGCCGCCTACGAGCGGCTCACCGGCCTGTCCGCGGAGGAACTCAAGGGACGCAGCCCCGACGAGCTGGTGCCCACGATCCCCGCCGAGATGGCCGCCTGCCTGACCGCGAGTTTCCGCCGCGGCGCTGACGCCAGCGGCCCGGTCGAGCACGAGGAGCCCTTCTTCATTCGCGGCCGTCTGCTCTGGTGGCTGACCCGGCTCAATGCGCTGCGCGATGCCTCCGGACGCGTCGTGCGTCTGGTCGGCCGCTCGATTGACATCACCGAACGCAAGGCGGTGGAGTTGCGGGTCCAGTCGCTCAGCGAGCGGCTGCAACTCGCGACGGAAGCCGCCGGGGTGGGCATCTGGGATCTCGACCTGCTGCAGAACCGGCTGACCTGCGACGAGCGCCTGCTGGTGCTGTACGGTCTGCCGCCGGGTTTCGATGGCGCGCTCGAGGGCTGGCGCGAGCGGGTGCACCCCGGGGATCGCGCCCGGATCGAGCAGGAGTATCGCGCCGCCATCGATGGCCGGCAGCGGATGAATACGGCGTTCCGGATCATCCGGGGCGACGGGGAGGAGCGGCAGGTTCGCGCCCGCGCCTACGTGCAGCGTGATCCGGCGGGACGCCCGCTGCGGGTCGTGGCGGTGCATTGGGACGTGACGGCGGAGCGCCGCGCCCAGGCGGAAATCGAGTTTGCCCGCGATCAGGCGGAGGACCTCAACCGCCAGCTCGAGGACGCGCTGGAACGCGCGCATCGCCTGGCCCAGGAGGCGGCGGCCGCGACGGTCGCGAAATCGGAATTTCTGGCGAACATGAGCCATGAGATCCGCACGCCGCTCAATGCCATCATCGGCATGAGCGGGCTGCTGCTGGGCACGCCGCTCAACAAGGAGCAGCGCGAGTTCGCGGATACCATCCGGTCGAGCGGCGACGGGCTGCTCTCGCTGGTGAACGACATTCTCGACTACTCGAAGATCGAGTCGGGCAAACTGGAACTCGAACGCCGGCCGTTCGACGTGCGGCAGTGCGTGGAAAGTTCGATCGACGTGCTCTCGGCCCGCGCCGCCGAGAAGCGGCTCGACCTCGTGTGCGCGATCGACCCGCAGGTCCCCGAGGCGCTGATGGGCGATGTCCTGCGCCTGAAACAGGTGCTGGTGAATCTGCTCAGCAATGCGGTGAAGTTCACCGCGCGCGGGGAGGTCGTGCTCGCGGTCAGCGTGGTGGACGCGCAGGACGCGGGCCACGTGCGGCTGCGGTTCGCCGTCAACGACTCCGGCATCGGCATCCCGGCGGACCGCATGGACCGGCTGTTCAAGACGTTCAGCCAGGTCGACGCGTCCACCACGCGGCAATACGGCGGCACGGGCCTGGGCCTCGCCATCAGCAAGCGCATCGTGGAGATGATGGGCGGCCGTATCTGGGTGGAGAGTACGCCGGGCAAGGGCAGCACCTTCTGCTTCGAGGTGGAGGGGTTGCCGGCGGCCGCGCCGCGCAAGCCCTTCGCCTCGGGCCGCGTGCCCCTGCTCACCGGCCGGCGGGTCCTGTTCGTCGACGACAACCCCACCACGGGTCGGGTGTTGTGCCAGCAGGCGGTGGCGTGGGGGATGGTGCCGCGGGCCGTCGCGTCGGCGGCCGACGCCCGCGCGCTGCTCCAGGGCGCGGAGGGCTTCGACCTGGTGTTTGTCGACCAGGAGCTGACCGGCGCCGGCGGCTACGAGGTGGCACGCGAATTCTCCGCCTCCTCGTCGAGCCCGGTCGTCGTGATGACCATTCCCGGCCAGCCTCGTCCGTCCTCCGCCCCCGGGGTGGCGACGACGCTCAACAAGCCCATCAAGATGGGGACGCTGTACGAGGTGATGGTCGAGACCCTGCAGGGCCGAAGCGAGCCGGCGGGCGCCCCGCGGACGGTTCAGCCGGCCCAGCCGTCGAACCTGCCGCCGGTGAGCATCCTCGTTGCCGAGGACAACCCCGTGAACCAACGGGTGGCGCTGTTGATGCTGGAGCGGCTCGGGTTCAAGGCCGACATCGTGGCGAACGGACGCGACGCGGTGGCGGTCGCCCGGCGTCGCAACTACGATCTGATCCTGATGGATGTGCAGATGCCGGAAATGGACGGCATCCAGGCCGCGGAACTCATCTGCGCGGAGGCGCCGCCGACAGGCCGTCCCCGGATCGTGGCGATGACGGCGAACGCCTCCGTGGGCGACCGCGACCGCTGCCTCGCCGCCGGCATGAGCGACTTTCTCACCAAGCCGGTGCGGGCGGAGGACTTGCGTCGGGCCATCGAGGATACTCCGTTGCGGGCACCACCGGCGCCACCGCAAATGCCCTAGGGAAGGTTCAGGCCCCATTCGGCTAGACGCGAACGCCAACCTGAGGCAAGGTACTGATTTCAAATCTCTTCCGCGTGATTATCTCGAAGGACGATCTCCACCTCCTGCTTCAGGCCCGGCATTCTTCTCCTCACTCCCTGCTCGGCATGCATCCGCTGGTGCACAAACGCGCGGCCGGCGTGGTGGTGCGAGCCTTTGTCAGCGGCGCCCGGACGTGCGCCGTGGTCGACCTCGACGGCGGGAAAACCACCCCGATGGAGAACCTCGCGCCGGAAGGCTTCTTCGAGGTCTTCGTGCCGGAGCGCAAAGAGGTGTTCCGTTACCAACTGCAGGTGGCGTATCCCAACGGCGAGATCCGCCAGTTCTTCGATCCGTACTGCTTCCTGCCCACCGTCAGCGAGCAGGACCTCTATCTGTTCAATGAGGGCAACGAGCACCGGATCTACCAGAAGCTCGGCTCGCACGTCCGCGATCTGGGTGGGGTGCAGGGCGTGTCGTTCGCGGTCTGGGCCCCGTCGGCGGAACGCGTGTCCGTCGTGGGTAATTTCAACCGCTGGGACGGACGTTATCACCCGATGCGCTCACTCGGCGCGTCCGGAGTCTGGGAATTGTTCATCCCGGGGCTGGCCGAAGGGGAACTCTACAAGTTCGAACTGCGGGACCAGCGGGGCAACCTCCACCTGAAGACGGATCCGTACGGGACGTATTTCGAAGCCCCGCCCAACAACGCGGCGATCGTCTGCAACACCCGCCGGTTCCAATGGACGGATGAGGCGTGGCTCGAACAACGCCGCGCCCAGGCGGGCAACCTCGATCGGCCGATGTCGATTTACGAGGTGCATGTCGGATCCTGGCGGCGGAAGCCGGAGGATGCCGCGCGCCCCCTGTCGTATCGCGAGCTCGGGCCGGAGCTGGCGGATTACGCCGTCGAAATGGGCTTCACCCACATCGAGGTGCTGCCCCTCGCCGAGCATCCGTTCGACGGTTCGTGGGGGTATCAGGTAACTGGATTCTTCGCTCCCACCCACCGGTTCGGTCCGCCCGAGGACTTTGCGTGGTTCGTGGACTACCTGCATCAGCGCGGGCTGGGCGTGATCCTCGACTGGGTGCCCGCGCATTTCCCGCGCGATAGTTTTGCGCTGGCCGAGTTCGACGGCACGCACCTTTACGAACACGCGGACCCGCGGCAGGGCGCGCACATGGACTGGGGCACGCTGATCTTCAACTACGGGCGGAACGAGGTGCGCTGCTTCCTCATCGCCAACGCGCTGGCCTGGTGCGACCGCTATCACATCGACGGGCTGCGCGTGGACGCGGTGGCGTCGATGCTCTACCTGGATTATTCGCGCCAGGAGGGGCAGTGGGTGCCGAACCGTTATGGAGGCCGCGAGAACCTGGAGGCCATTGCCTTCCTGCGCAACGTCAACGACCTCGTGCACCAGTACTACCCGGGCGTGGCGATGATCGCGGAGGAGAGCACATCGTTTCCCGGGGTCAGCAAGCCGACCCGGGACGGCGGCCTCGGCTTCGATTACAAGTGGAACATGGGGTGGATGCACGACACGCTGAAATACTTCTCGCGTGAGCCGATCGTCCGCCGGCACCACCAGAACGATCTCACCTTCGGCATGCTCTACCAGTATGCCGAGAATTTCATCAGCGTTTTTTCCCACGACGAGGTGGTGCACGGGAAGGCCTCGATGCTCTTCAAGATGGGCGCGTGGCACATCCCGGAGAAAGCCGCGAACCTGCGCGCGTTGTATGCGCACATGTGGGCGTGGCCGGGCAAGAAGCTGCTCTTCATGGGGGGGGAGTTCGGCCAGGCGAGCGAATGGCGCCACGACGGCAGCCTCGACTGGCACCTGTGCCAGTATACCGACCACGAGGGCATCCGGCTCCTGGTCCGCGATATGAATCACTTGTACCGGCAGGAGCCGGCGCTCGGTGCCACGGATCTGAATCCGCGCGGTTTTCGCTGGCTCGCCTGCAACGACGCCGATGCCAACGTGATCGCGTATCTGCGCTGCGACCCCGAGGAGAAATCGTTGTTTGCCGTGGTGGCTCACTTCGGCGGCGGGGTGACGCGTGAGTCCTACCGGATCGGCGTCCCGCGCCGCGGTTTCTGGCGCGAAGTGATCAATTCGAACAGCGAGTACTATGGCGGCACCGGCGTCGGCAATGGCGGCGGCCGCATGGCGGAAGACATCCCGAGCGACGGTTTCAGCCAGTCCCTCGCCGTCACGCTCCCCCCGCTGACCACGTTTGTGTTCAAGTGGCAGGAAGGGTGAGCCGGCTTCGCCGGCATTTCAGGTTTCAGATTTCAGGGCAGATCCGCGTGGTCCGGCTTCAGCTCTGCAGTTTGAAATCTGAAATCTGAAATTTGTCGCGAGGGCGGCCTAAGATCAGGCGTTCAGTCCCGTCATATGGGGTGAACTTCAACCCCATCGATCATGAATCGCTTTCTGGTCCCTGCTTTGGTTGCCGCCGCTGTTCACGGCGTTCTGCTGGGTTGGCCCCGTAGTGACGTCGTGCCAATGCCCGTTGAGGGAAAGCCGCCGTTTCTGCCGTTGCGCGATTTCCGGCTGCACGAGGATCCGCCCGACGCGGTGGAGGTCACCGGCGTCGCCGGCGGCGGTGGAAGCACGGCCGAACGCCCGCGGGCCCCGGAGCCGCTGTCGACCGATACCTCTGAGGGCCTGGTCATCCCGGTGCCCCGCGACCCCGTCGGCTCCTTCACGCCCGGCATCACCGTCATCGAGGGCACGGGATTCGGGCCGCTCGGTGATGGGCTGGGCGACTTCGGCGGTCCCGTCGTCGTGAAGGGCGACGTGCTCGATCACCCGCCGCGCACCCGGCTCCAGGTCGCACCCGACTATCCCGTTCGGGCGAAGGAGGCGGGGCTTGAGGGTGAGGTCGTGGTGGAGTTCGTGGTGAATGAAGCCGGCCGGGTGATGTCACCCCTCATCGCGTCCTCCTCGGATTCGATCTTTGAGGAAGCCGCCCTCCGCGCGGTGCTGCGCTGGCGTTTCGTGCCTGGCACCGTGAAGGGCACCCCTGTCCGGTTCCGCATGGCCGTTCCCCTGGTCTTCCGTTTGGAGCGGTGAGAAGGGCGAGGTGAGGGGCGCGAACCAGGCGCGGCAGATCCGTCGGCGTCGCACACTTCGACCAGCGCGATGCCGGTGGCCCCGCCGGAGGAAGAAAAGTCGGGAATCCGGCTAGGGCGCGAGCGTGGTGAAGGAGACCTCCGCGGGCGACAAACCCTCGCTTTCGGCGCGCACCGTCACCCGTCCGGGCTGTCCGCGCACGGTCCTGACGATCGCGAGCGCCCGACCGTTGAAGGCCCGCCGTCGCGTGGCCTGGAACGGTTCAAAGCTGGTGGCGTCGCCATTATCGACCGCGACGACGCTGGCCGGTCCCTGCACCGAGAATTGGACGGTGTTGTTCGCCCGCGGGCTGAGCACCCCGGCGGTGTCCGTGAGCGCCACCGCAACGAAAATGAGATCGTCGCCATCGGCTTTCGCTTCCGTGCGGTCCGCCTTGGCGTCGACGCGGGCCACGGGCCCGGAGGTCCGCTGCGCGGCCTCCGCCCAGCGGGAGCCCTGGCGGTAGGCGACGACGCGGACCTCGCCCGGCTCGTAGCGAACGTCGTCCCAGCGCAGTCGATACTCGCCCGCCGCTTTTTTCTTCCGCCCCAGCGAGCGGCCGTTCAGGAACAACTCGGCCTCGTCGCCGCTCGTGTACACATGCACCGGAGTGACTTCTCCCCGGCGTTCCGGCCACGTCCAGTGCGGCAGCACGTGCGCCATCGGCAGATCCGGCCGCCACCGCGATTGATACAGGTAGTACCGGTCCTTCGGAAAGCCGGCGAGATCGACGATCCCGAAATAGGAGCTGCGCGAAGGCACCGGAATGCGGCCCAGCGACTCGAGCTGCTTCATCGCCTTGTCCTTCTCTTCCTGCGTCGAGAAGTTCAGCAGCACATTGGAATCTCCGCCGTAGGGCGTCGGCTCGCCAAGATAGTCGAATCCGGTCCAGACGAATTCACCCGCATAGCCGGGGGCGCCGTCTGCCGCGCGCCATTCCGTCTCGGGCGTGGTGGCCCAGGGCGGCGTGGCGAGGTCGTAGGAACTCACCTGGAAGTTCACGCGCGAGGCCGGGTCGACCTTGTCGTCCGACACGGGGAAGAAGTACTCGCCGCGGGAGCTGATGGTCGACGCCGTCTCGCTGCCATACAGCGGGAAGGTGGGATTGAGGTTCCGGAAACGGGCGTATTCGTTGACGCGGTAATTGTAGCCCATGGCATCCAGGACGACCTGGTGGCCGTTGTAGCCGGCATGCTCGCCATTGTAACCGCCCGTCACGAAGCGGCTGCGGTCCTCCTCACGGACCAGGCTCGCGAGGCGGGCCGCCAGTCTGTACCCCTCCTGCCCGGCCTCGCCCCACTGCTCCAGGACCTCGTTGCCGATGCTCCACATGATCACGCTGGGGTGGTTGCGGTCGCGGCGCACCAGGGCCCGCAGATCCTGCTCGTGCCAGTCGGGGAACAGCAGGTGGTAGTCGCCCCGGTTCTTGCCGATGGCCCAACAGTCGAAGGCCTCATCGACGACCAGAAAACCCATCGTGTCGCAGAGCTCCAGCAGTTCCGGCGCCGGAGGATTGTGGCTGGTCCGAATGGCGTTGCAGCCCATCTCGCGCAGAATCTCGAGCTGACGGTGCAGGGCCCGGACGTTGATGGCGGCGCCGAGCGCTCCCAGATCATGGTGATTGCACACTCCCTGCAGGCGGACGATTTCGCCGTTGAGGAGAAATCCACGGTCCGGATCCAGGGCGATGGTGCGAATGCCGAAGGGCGTCTCATAAACGTCCACCACCCGGCTCGGGTCCGACACGGTCGTCACGGCCACGTAGCGCCGGGGATCGGTGAGGCGCCACAATTTCGGCTGTGGGACGATGACCGTCTGGGTCGTCGAGGCCGTGCGCGCCGGCGCCACCTGCAAGCCCGTCGGCTCGGCCGAGGCCACGGGGGCCCCGACGCGTTGTCCCCGCGGATCAAGTTCGAAGACGTGCGTCGACACCCGAAGCGTCGCGGCGGCGGCCCCGCCGTTGCGGATCTGTGCGGTCACGACGACGGCAGCCCGCTCGGGCGTCACCTGCGGGGTGGTGACCGCGGTGCCCCACTGGGTCACATGCACAGGATCGGTCTTCACCAGCCAGACATTCCGATAGAGGCCACCACCCGGATACCAGCGGGAGGACGCTTCGACGTTGTCGATCCGGATGGCCAGGACGTTCTTCGCGCCTGGCTTGACGAAGGGGGTGAGATCGAGGGCGAACGACGCATAGCCGTAGGGCCAGCCGCCGACGAACTGGCCGTTCAGCCATACCGCCGCGTATGACATCGCACCGTCGATTTCGAGCGACACGCGCCGACCCGAATCCGTGGTCGGCAAGGTGAACTCCTTGCGGTACCAGGCAATGCCCCACCACGGGAGCTTGCCCTGGTTGCCATCGTATTCCTGGCGGAACGGACCTTCAATCCCCCAGTCGTGCGGCAGATCGAGTTTCCGCCAGCTGGAATGATCGAAGTCGGGCTGCACATAGCGCACGCCGCCGCCGATATTGCCCGCAGGACGTGACGGGCGTTTCGCATCGGCGCTGAGGAAGTCGGCGGAACTGGGCAGCAGCCAGTCGCGCAGCACCGTGTAATCGAGCTGACCTGGCAACCAGTCCGGATCGCCGCGGGTGAAGCGCCAATCCTGGGTGAACAAGACGCGTTCGCGGACGGGCGGGGTGGGTTCGGCGGCGAACGGCCGGGCGCACAGAGCAAGGAGCGTTCCGAGCAGGAGCAGGGTACGGATCATGAAGAGGAAAGGGGGCGGCGAGCGGCCAAACCTTCCGCCGGAGGCGGGACCACGTACTCGGAAGCTGGCTTGGGTAGGTAGTCCCGCCTTCAGGCGGAATTCTGGCCGGCGAGGAGCGGGTCTCATTACCTCAGATCGAACTCATCTGAAATCTGAAATTTGAAATCCGGAATCCCGACGCAGCCGGGACCGTACAGCGAACGTTAGAGTGTGCAAGTTTCTCGATAAATCAGGGTCTGGGCTTGAAGTAGGCGGCGGAGCTGTGGATTTTTTTCACCTCTCATGTCGTCCTCATCCAGCCGTTTTCCCTCAGGATTCACGTGGGGCGTCGCAACCGCGGCGCCACAGATCGAGGGCGCGGCCTTCGCCGACGGAAAAGGTGAATCAATTTGGGACCATTTTGCCCGGATTCCGGGCAAGGTCCACGGCGGCGACACCCTCGACGTGGCGTGCGACCACTATCACCGCTTTCGCGAGGATTTCGCGCTCATGCGCGATCTCGGGATCAAGCACTACCGGCTCTCGCTGGCCTGGCCGCGCATTTTTCCCCAGGGCGATGGTCCGGTGAACCAGGCGGGCCTGGATTTCTACCACCGGCTGTTCGCCGCGATGCGGGAGTTTGGGATCACGCCATGGGTCACGCTGTTTCACTGGGACCTGCCGCAATCCCTCGAAGATCGCGGCGGATGGGTGAGCCCGGTGACCGTGGACGCGTTCGCGCGCTATGCCGACACCGTGGTTCAGGCGTTCCAGGGGAGCGTGAAGCACTGGATCACGCTCAACGAGATCCGCTGCTTCACCTATCTGGCGTACGGCTTCGGCGGCAAGGCGCCCGGTCGTGTGCTCTCGCCCGCCGACCTGAACCAGACCTATCACCATGCGCTGCTCTGCCACGGTCACGGTGTGCGCGCCGTGCGGCAGTACGGCGGTGCCGGGGCGAGGGTCGGCCTCACCGACAACAGCGATGTTTGCATCCCGGTCACGGAGTCGGCCGCGGATATCGCCGCCGCGAAACTCTGGTATGAGCGCCGCAATGAACATCTCCTGGGCGCAATCTGTCGGGGCGGGTATTCCGCATCCTACCTCCAGCGCTGCGGGCAGGACGCGCCGCGGTTCGACGCCAGGGACTTTGCGCTCATCTCCGCGCCCACCGATTTTCTGGGTTTGAACCTTTACACCGGGACGTTTGTTCGCGCCGACGCGACCGGACAGCCGGTCGAGCTCCCGCTGCCGCCTTCCTATCCGCGGGCGGATAGCGCGTGGCTTCACCTCGCCCCGCAGGTGATGTACTGGGGCACCCGCCTCGCCGCCGATGTTTACGGCGTGAAGTCGATCTACATCACCGAGAACGGCTGCGGTTACAACGAGGAGCCGGTCATCAACGGTGAGGTGATCGATCTCCACCGCCGCGAATACCTGCGGGGCCATCTCCGGGAATTGCGGCGCGCGATCGAGGACGGCGTGCCGGTGGATGGCTATTTCGTCTGGTCGTTCATGGACAACTACGAGTGGGAGGATGGTTACCAGCGCCGGTTCGGCATCGTCCACGTCGACTTCGCCACCCAGGTCCGCACGCCGAAACTGTCCGCGCGCTACTACGCCGCCGTCCTGCAGGCGAACGCCCTCGTCTGAGGCGTGTTTCTGGGTTCCCGGTTTGGGTTTCGGGGGGAGGTTAGCGTGCTCCCAATCAAGAAACGAGAAACCCGAAACCAGAAACCAGAAACCAGGAACTAGAAACTAGAAACTAGAAACTAGAAACTAGAAACCAGAAACGAGAAACCAGAAACCTCACCTCACCCGCCGGCCTTTTCGAGCACCTGCGCAAGGGTCCGCTGCAGCACATCGGAGCGCAGCGGCTTGGCCAGCAGGGCCGACGGGCTGGCGAGCGCAAAGTAGTCGGGTGACATCTTCTCGGGATAACCGCTCATCAGGATCGTCGGCACCTTCGGGTTGATGCGGTGCATCTCCACGATCGCCTCGTCGCCGTTCATCGCCGGCATGGTGAGATCGGTCAGGACGAAGCGGAGCGCGTGATGGTGACGGCGGAATTCAGCGACTGCTTCGATGCCGTCCTTGGCGGCGATCGCTTGGAATCCGAGGTGTTCGACCAACCGGCACACCACGGTCCGGACCATCTCTTCGTCGTCCACCACGAGGGCTAGGCCTGAGCCGTGCCACGCGTTTCCGGCCGCCTCCGCCGGCCTCGGCGTCCGGTCCGTCATCAGGAGGGCGGGGAGGGCGACGCGGAACACCGAGCCATGGCCGACTTCGCTGCGAACGTGGATGGCGCCGCCATGGGCGCGGGCAATGCCGTTCACCGCCGAAAGGCCCAGGCCGTGACCGCGCGGCTTCGTGGTGAAGAACGGCTCGAAGATCTTCTGACGCACGTCATTTGGGATGCCGCAACCGGTGTCCTCGACATCCAGGAAAACATAGTGTCCGCCCTCCAGCGCCGGCGCTTCGAGCAATTCGCGCGCCTCCTCGCGCCCGAGGTCGCGATGGCTGGTCCGAAAACGGATGAACCCGGGTCGGTCGCCGATCGCCTCACTCGCGTTCAGGGCCAGATTAATGATGATCTGCTGCAGCTGCGACGCACAGCCGCGGATCCGCGGCAGGTCGGGGGCGAGATCCACATCCAGGGCGATCTTCCGACTGACGGTGGCATGCACCAGTTCCCGCGATTCGCGCACCAGGGCATTCACATCGACCTCGTCGAGCGTCAGCCGGACGCGACCGGCGTAAGCCAGCATGTTCCGGCAAAGCTCCGCCGCCCGGGAGGCGGCGACCTCGATCTGGGCCAGCGGACCTTGCCGGCCGTGCAGGTGCGGCTGCTCGTTGCGGAGCAGCGAAGCGTTGCCGAAAATGGCCGTCAGGAGGTTGTTGAAGTCATGCGCAACCCCGCCTGCCAGCACGCCGAGGCTCTCGGTCTTCTGGAGCTGGAGGATCTGCCGTTCCCGCTCGAGGGCTTCCGCCGCGGCGGTTTTCTGCGCGGTGATATCGCGCATGACCAGGGACAGCAGGGAGGCGTCGTCGTCCATCTGGCGGTGGCGGAGTGCGACGGTCGACGTTTCGATTGGCCTGCCCCCGATGCGCGCCACCTTCAGTTCGCCGCGCCATACCCCGCCGTTGAGCGTGGTCGGAAAAACGACGGATTGGATGGTCTCCACCGATGCGTCCGCGAAGAGCCGGGTGAAGGCCTCTCCCTGCAACTCCTGCGTTGCCCGCAGCCCGTGCAGTTCGAGCAGGGCGAGGTTGGCGTAACGCACGCGTCCGTGCGGGTCGAGCGTGACCACAAAATCGGTGGAGTTCTCCAGGATCGCGAGGAGCCGGTGCGTCGCCGCCTCCATCAGCTTGCGCTCGGTGATGTCCGCGTGCGTGCCCGACACCAGGACGGGCTGACCCGCTTCGTCCCGCGCCACCACCGAACCTCGGGATTGCACCCAGCGCCAGCGTCCGCCGGCGCCACGAATGCGGTATTCCGCCTCGTAGAGCGCGCGCTCGCCCCGCAGGTGACGGTTCAATTCGTCGCGATTCCGGGCGCGGTCTGCGGGGTGGATCGCCTCTTCCCAACCTTCGATGGTCGCCGGCATCTCGGCCGTTTCCCGGCGCAGGATCGAGGCCGAACGCTCGTTCTGCACGAGTTCGCCGGTTGCGAGATTCCAGTCCCAGAGTCCGAGCTGCGCCCCCGACAGCACGCGGTCGAAACGCGCCCGGCTGGTCGAGAGTTCGCGCACGGCGGCATTGCGCCGGGACACCGCTGCCCCGATGCCCAACCCGAGCACGGTCATGGCCAGTTGGAAGAGAATGAAGCTGACCCAGTACCCCTCGGATTGGGGCGCGTGGTGCAGGCCGAGCAGCGTGCCCATCGTGAGCACGACGCTCGCGAGGGTGGCGCCGGGCAGGCCGTGGCGGAGTCCGGCCCAGCAGAGGGGGAGGAAACAAATGTAGAGCGTGCCGTAGGGCAGGAGGTTGTTCTGCGCGAATGCGAACCACAGCGATGCGACGAGCGCGATCGTGGTGCCGATGGCCGACGAAAGATTCGGCTGCGTCCGCCACGCCTTCCAGTCCATCCCCGTGCGTCCGGCCAGCCATCGCGGGAGAAACACCGCGGCCACGGGAAGCACCGTCAACATGCCGCTCACATCGCCCAGCCACCAGCGGCTGACCAGATTCAAAAACGTGGCCGCGTCCGTTCCGCTCGGCGGCGGACTGAGCAGGATGCCGCCGACGGCGGAACCCAGCGGAGAAAGGAGGACGATGGCGGCAAAGCTCAGGGTGTTGCGCAGCCGCCCGGAGAAAAGTTGAGGCTGCAGAAAGCGCCGGGCCAGCCAGGCCGCGGCGGTGTAATTGATCGTGATCAGGGCAGGGTAGACCAGCGGAGCCCACCAGTCGGGCAGCCCCGGCAGCATCAACGCCCCTGCGACATTGGCGGCGAACACGACGCCGCCGTACCGCGGGCCGAGCACAAACAGGAGAGAGAACGCCAGCCCGGCCGGCGGGTACCAGACGGAGATTCCGGGTGAGATTTCAAACCAGCGGGCGGAGAACTGCGCCGCCAGATGCAGAGCGACGTAGCCAATGCAGGTAAGAACGACGCGGAGGTGGGAGGAGGGTGACGCCGGTTCGATCACGAAAGCCGCGCAGTGTGGAACAAAAGAACGACCGTGAGCAACACCGATGCGGTGGTCACCAGAACGAGAATACGGTCCGGAAGGCCAGAAGGCCGGAGGGCCGGAGGGCCAGAGGGCCGGGAGGCCGGAGCGCCGGCCTTTGGTCGTCGGACCTGGATACCGATTTTGCCACAGAGGTCACAGAGGCCCAATCAGAGCCGAGCCGGAGGCGGGCGCTGCGACTGTCTTGGGCGTTACGCGATGAACAGGTTTGTCCAAGGACCGAGCCTCCGTGTCCTTTGTGTCGGAGCTCTGTGCTCTCTGTGGCTACTTCGGAATCCAGGTCGGATGTTCCGCTC
>JAEWKR010000033.1 GCA_023457715.1 Verrucomicrobiota bacterium | reverse complement strand
CGAGCCGGAGGCGGGCGCTGCGACTGTCTTGCGCGTTACGCGATGAACAGGTTTGTCCAAGGACCGAGCCTCCGTGTCCTCCCTGTCCACCGTAGGCTCGGCGAAGGTGGATGTGTCGGAGCTCTGTGCTCTCTGTGGCTACTTCGGAATCCAGGTCCAACATCCAACCTGATTGTCGATTTGCCACAGAGTCTCCGTCGCGAGCAGACGATCCGCGGTCAATCAACGCCCGAACGTCGAACATCGAACCTGCCGGCGGGCCGCCGGCGCTCCCGGGACGGGGGGCGTTGCTCTTGCTTGGGAATCTGTTTCGGTGTCGGTCCTATGCATCGTACTGCCTTCCTTCTCGGCGGTCTCCTTGGGTTGTGTGCCCTGGTCCGGGCTGAAGCCGGGCCGATCGTAAAGACTGACACGGGTGCGCTGGCCGGGGGAGTGGACGCCCGGACGCAGGTCGCCGTGTTCAAGGGGGTGCCCTTCGCGGCGCCGCCGGTGGGCGAACTCCGCTGGCGCGAGCCGCAGCCGGTCCAGCCGTGGTCAGGCGTGCGCGATGCGACGAAGTTCGGTCCCAGCCCGATGCAGCGGGTGCATGGCGATTTCCTGCCGTGGACGGTCGAGTACCTGGTCGAAAACGAGGTGAGTGAGGATTGCCTGTACCTCAACGTCTGGACGCCGCGTGCCGAGGCCGCGGCGAAGTTGCCGGTCTTGGTCTACATTCCGGGGGGCGCATTTTGGGAGGGCTCGGGCGCCATTCGGATCTATGACGGTGCCAGTCTGGCCCGTCGGGGCGCCGTGGTCGTGACGATCAACTACCGGCTCGGCGCGTTCGGTTTCTTCGCGCATCCCGAGTTGACCAAGGAGTCGCCGCGTCGTTCGTCCGGCAATTACGGGCTGATGGACCAACTCGCGGCGCTGCGCTGGGTGCAACGGAACATCGCGGCGTTCGGCGGCGATCCATCGCGCGTGACCGCGTGGGGCCAATCCGCCGGGGCATTCAGCGTCGGCGCGCTCCTGGCGTCGCGCGAGAGCCAGGGCCTATTTCAGCGCGCGATTGCCGACAGCGGCCTCAGCCTGGCGGCGCTGCCCATGCGTGACCTGCGCGCCGCGGAACAGGACGGCGCCGCCTACGCGAGCGAACTCGGCGCGACGGGCTTGGCCGCGCTCCGGGTGCTACCGGCCGAGCGTTTTCTGGGCGCGAACCGCTTCCGACCGATTGTGGACGGGTGGCTGTTGTCCGCCGCGCCGAACGCCGTCAATACGCGGCGGGGTGGGGTGGACGTGCCCGTGTTGACGGGTTACCAGGCCAATGACGCGCTGATGTCGCTCCCGCGGCTGAAATCGGCTGACGAGTACGACGCGTATCTCAACAAAACCTACGGCGAGGACATGGCGGCCGGGTTCAAACGGCTTTATCCCGCCGACACCGTTGCGCAGATGCAGCAGGCCCTGCTGGAAGGTGCGCGCGAACGGCAGAAGGTGGCGGCGTTTCTCTGGGCCCGGGAGCGGCACGCCGGTTATACGGCGCCCGTGTACACCTACTTTTTCACCCGCGGCGTGCCCTGGCCGCAGCACCCCGAGTATGGCGCCTTCCATTCCGGTGAGTTGCCGTACTTCTTCGACAACCTGCACGTGCTCGACCGTCCCTGGGAGGAGATTGATCGCGACCTGGCCGCGATGACGTCGCGGTACCTCGTCAATTTCGCCGCCAAGGGCGATCCGAATGCCGAGGGCCTGCCGGAGTGGCCCAAGGTGGAGGCGACGACGCCGGTGACGCTCGACCTCGGGACGGAGATTGCGCCGAGGCCGGTCGCCGAGCCGAAGCGGTTCGATTTCTGGGCACGGTATTTCGAGCAGCAGGCAGCCCGGGCGCCGGTCTTTTAGGGCAGGACGGAGGTTCAGCCTGCCATCGAGTGACGCGCCGCGTGCGAGGGCAGGCTGAAGCACCTGCCCTGCCTCGAGCCATCCAGCAGGGACTCGAGAACGCCTTGCAGCCCGCTGACGGCCGCGTCACGGTGCCCGACGATGGACGCGCCTGTATCCAAAGACCCGCTGCATGGGGTCACCCTGGAAAAACTGCTCACCGAGCTCGTCGCCGAGTTTGGCTGGGCGGCGCTGGCCGGGCAGGTCGAGGTGCGGTGTTTCCGCTTCGACCCGAGCATCAAGTCGAGCCTCGTGTTTCTGCGGAAAACGCCCTGGGCGCGCGCCAAGGTCGAGCAGCTGTACGTGCAGTGGAAACGTTCGGCGGGAGCGCGTTGAAGGCCATGACATCCGCCCGCGAGGTTCGCCCGTCACCGCTGCCGCGGCAGGTCATCAATGAACGCGGCGCGCTGGAACGCGTGCCGGACGACTGGGAACTTCTGCCGCCCGGCGACGCCGCCTTGAGTCGGCGCATCAAACAGGATGGTCCGACGATCACGGTGATCGAGGTCAAGGGTCGGAAACGGTTTTCGCGTGGGATCTGGGCACCGGCGGCGCGGATTGCGGCGCTGCGGCGGGACTTGGAACTCGAGCGCGGGGATCCGGCCTATACCCGGCGGTTGGAGGCGGGCCGGCAGCGCCGCGCGGAGGAACAGCGGGCGTATGTCGGTTCGTTCTTCGAGGCGGTACGGGCGCTCTTGGCGTTTGCGCCGGTGCACGCGGAGCTGGAGGCGTTGGTCGCGCGGGCGATCGCGGATCATGCGACGCCCGTCGGCAGCGGCACGGTGGCGCGCACGGAGCGCATTCCCATCGAGGAACGCGCCGCCGCGGCGACGATCGCTTGGCTGCGGCATCAAACCACCGGATACGACGAGATGCGCATCGAGCGGGTGAAAGGCCGGCGCCGCGAGGTGCGGCGCGAGCTGGCCCAGCGTTCGGTGGCGATGCTCGGCCGGTACCGCCGGGGGGAGGCGGTCGACCCCGCCCTCTGTCGCTTGCGCGCGGCGCTGGCCGCGGGCCGGGCGGCCCCGCCCACGGCCTGACGGCAACCTGAGCCGGGTTGCGCTCCGGGAGTGCGCGCGCTGGCCGTTGCCGGAGCGCGGCTTCAGCCGGCACCCCCGAACCGTCGCGCGGGAAGCCACGGTGCTTCCGAACGCCCAATGCGCCGGCGCATCTGGCGTCCTGGCGGCTTCCCGCTTAGCTCTGGCATGGATGTTCTGAACTTGCTGCAGTGGCCGGCGATGGTGTGCAGCGTGCTCGCAGCCTGGCTGGTCGCCTCGCAGCAACCGCGCCGCCGCCGCCATGGCTTCTGGTGGTTCCTGGGCGGGAACGTGCTCTGGACCGTGTGGGGGTGGCACGACGGCGCCTGGGCGCTCATCACCCTCCAGTTCGCGCTCGGGTTCCTCAACGTCCGCGGCATGAAAAAGAACGCCGCCGCCGAACAAACCTCCTGACCCGGGAGTTGAATCCGGTCCTGGGGTGGGTATGGGTACGGGCATGACCCCTCGCTGGCTGTTCCCCCTGCTCTGCGTTCTCCCGTTCACCGTGGCCGCCGGGCCCCAGTCGCTGGTGCTGGAGCCGGCCGGCGAGTCCAGAGGGCGGCACGTGGTGCTTGTCTCGGGGGATCAGGAGTATCGCAGCGAGGAGTCGCTGCCGATGCTGGCGAAGATTCTCAGCCAGCGGCACGGTTTCACATGCACCGTCCTTTTCGCGGTGGAGCCTGACGGCACCATCAATCCGGACAACATCAGGACGCTGGGGGATGCGGACGTGTTGGAGCAGGCCGACGCAATCGTGCTGGCGCTGCGCTGGCGCGATTATCCCGACGATATCATGAAGCATTTCGTCGCGGCCTTTCGGCGGGGCGTGCCGATTGTGGCGCTGCGAACGTCGACCCACGCCTTCAAGCTCACCAGCCCGACCTACGCCTGGTTCAATCGATTCGGGAAGGAGGTGCTGGGCGAGGACTGGGTGGAGCACTGGGGGCATCACGCGTTCGAGGCGACGCGCGGCGTGATCGAACCGTCGGCCAAGGACGATCCGCTGCTGCGGGGGGTGCAGGACGTGTTCGGCCCGACCGATGTCTACGAGGTGTATCCGCCGCGCGATGCGAAAATCCTCCTGCGGGGCCAGGTCGTGAAAGGGCTGAATCCGAACGATCCCCCGGCGACGCACGCGAAAAAACGCACGTCTGACGGCGTCGAGCAGCCGGTCAACGAGCCCATGATGCCGCTGGCGTGGACCCGCCTGTACCGCAACGAGGCCGGCCGGACCAACCGCATTTTCGTGACCACCATGGGCGCCTCGGTGGATCTCGCGAGCGAGGACCTGCGACGGCTGGTGGTGAACGGGGTTTATTGGGCGCTCGAGCTGCCGATCCCCGCGCGGGCGAACGTGGACTACGTGGATCCTTTCTCGCCGCGCTACTTCGGTTGGAAGAGCGACGGGTTCAAACGGGGGATGCGCCCCGCGGACTACGGGCTGCTGAAACGCTGAAAAGCTGAAACGCTGAAAGGCTGAAACGCTGAAATGCTGAAACAGCTGAAACCAACCGATCCGCATGGCTGATCTTCCACTGCCCTACCTGGCCGTTCGCGGCCGTGAACAGCACACGTTCGACGCCATCGTCATCGGCTCCGGGATGTCCGGCGGCTGGGCGGCGAAGGAGCTGTGCGAGAAGGGACTCAAGACGCTGGTGCTGGAACGCGGGCGCAACGTCGTTCATCGCGACGATTATCCGACCGCGATGAAGGAGCCGTGGGAGTTGCCGCACCGCGGAGAACTCCCGCCGCAGTTCAAGCGGGAGAATCCGGTCGCCTCGCAGATCTACGCGCTGGACGGCGCCACGCGGCACTTCTTCGTGAAGGACGCGGACCATCCGTACGTCCAGGAGACCCCCTTCACGTGGATCCGGGGGTACCAGGTCGGGGGACGTTCGCTCCTGTGGGCGCGGTGGACCCAGCGCTGGAGCGAGCAGGATTTCGCCGCCAACGCCGAGGAAGGGATCGGGGTCGACTGGCCGCTTCGCTACGCGGACGTGGCCCCCTGGTACTCCTACGTGGAAAAATTCGTGGGTATCGCAGGCAACCGGGACGGGCTCCCGCAGATCCCCGACGGCGAGTTCCTCCCGCCGATGGAGATGAACTGTCTCGATCGCCACATGAAGCAGGCGATCGAGTCGCGCTGGCGGAACCGCCACCTGGTGATCAGTCGCACGGCCAACCTGACGAAGCCGCTGCATGGGCGTGGCGCCTGCGTGCATCGGGATCGTTGCGCGCGGGGGTGTCCCTATGGCGGCTATTTTTCCACGAACGCGGGGACGATGCCGGCCGCGATTGCCACCGGAAACCTGACCCTGCGTCCCCACTCGGTCGTCCACTCCGTGATCCACGACGCGGCCAGGCAGCGGGCCACGGGCGTGCGCGTGATCGACGCCGAGACGAAGCAGGTGACGGAGTATTTTGCGAAGGTCGTGTTCGTGAACGCGAGCACCCTCAACAGCACGCTGATTCTGCTGAACTCGAAATCGGAGCGTTTTCCCAACGGCCTGGGCAATGACAGCGACCAGCTGGGCCGGAACCTGATGGATCACAACTATCGGGTGAAGGTGACGGCGCGCCACGACGGGTTCCGCGATCAGGGCACGTATGGCAGGAGGCCCACGGGGACACTGATCCCGCGTTTTCGCAATGTGGGTGACGACCGGCGGTCGGATTATCTACGCGGTTACGCGTTCAGTGTGTTTGCGGGCAGAGGCCGCGGGAATCTCGGGCCGGACGACCCGCCGCTCGGGGCGGAGTTCAAGGACAAGAGCGCGCAGCTTGGGCCGTGGACCTTGTGGATGAACTGCATGGCGGAGCACCTGCCGTACGCGGACAACCGCGTGACGCTGGATCCCGACCGGAAGGATCCCTGGGGCATGCCGCAATTGCGGATCCGCTGCACGCAGCGGGAGAACGAAGAAACGATGGTGAAAGACATGCTCGCGACCGCCGGCGAGATGGCGGAGGCCGCGGGCTTCACCGACATCCGGGTCTGGGATTCCAAGGAGCCGATCGGGCTTGGCGTTCACGAGATGGGGACGGCGCGGATGGGGAGGGACCCGAAGACATCCGTGCTGAATGCGCATAACCAGCTGCACGCGGTGAGGAACGTGTTCGTCACGGACGGCGCGTGCATGACGTCGTCGGCCTGCCAGAATCCTTCGATCACCTACATGGCGCTCACGGCTCGCGCCGCGGATCATGCGGTGTCGGAGCTGAAAAAGGGGGCGCTATGAAGACTCGGCGTAATGGGGGGCTGACGCACCGCTCTTCCCTCGCGCCGGCTCGGGGCTTCAGACCATCCGGCGAGGCATGGGTTTTCCGCACAGAACCCGACCCCCAACACTCAAGACTCAACTCCCGATGACTCGACGTGAGGCGCTGCTTTCATTGACCGCGTTGTTGGGGGGGGCCGTGTTTGGGGCAGGACGGTTTCTTGCCGGCCCGCCGGTCGCCGGAGACCTTCCGACGAAACCCCTCCTGACCGCGGCGGACCTGGACCTTTTGGAGGAGGTTGCCGAGACGATCGTTCCGGCGACGGCGGCGTCAGGCGGGGCCAAGGCCGCGAAGGTCGGGATGTTCATCGCGGAGATTGCCCGGGACTACTATGACCCGGCGGAAAGGGCGCTGTTGACGACCGCGCCCCGTTTTTTTGCGGAGGAAACCGCGACGCATTTCCCCGGACGTGATTTTCCATCCTTGTCGGCGGCGGAGCGGCATGCCCTGCTTCTTGCCATCGATCGGCGACAGCCTCAGCCACCGGTCTACCAAATGGTGAAACAGCTGACCCTGTGGGGTTACTGGACGTCTGAAGTGGCCGCGAAGGAGGCTCTGACCTACCTGCCGGTACCAGGCGTTTATCGAGGCTGCGTCGAAGTGCCGCCGGGGACCAAGGCCCTTTTCTGAAGGATCCTAGGCGGGCGGGGAGTGGCGCCCCGCTCGACTCTGCGTTAAATCAGGGCGAGGGATGTCCGATGTACAGAGGGCCCACCGCTCTCGATATCCCGCCCGTGTGAGGTCGTTCCACCTGCTTTTCCGTATCGGCGCGCCCGGTACCCTGGTCATGATTCTTCTGACCACGCTGCTGCGCGCCCAGCCGATCATGCCGGCAGCCCCCGCGCATTTGACCGAAACCGGGGTGCCGCCCTTCGCGGTGTACAGCCCGGACACGCTGGGACTGGGCTCAGCGCCCACCGATCTCAAGTTTCTGCCGGACGGCCGGCTGGTGGTCGTGGCGCAGGGTGACATCGCGTTTGGCGATGGCGCCCGCTGGCACACCATTCCCGCCGCGCAAGGACAACCGCCGTTTGAGCGCGACATCGCCGTCGACGACTCGGGAAACATCTACTTCGGCATCGAGGGGGCGATCGGTCGCCTGCAGCTGCTTCCCAATGGCACGTGGACCGCCGAGTCCGTTGCCCCTCTGCCCGATGACCCGCAGGTCCGGCAAAAGACCATGCTCGCGGTCCGCCCCGTCGGGCAGGAGTGGGTGTGGAACTCCGGCAGCGGACACCTCGTGCTCTGGCGTCCGGGACAAGCGCCGCGGCTGCTGCCCAATCGCGTCGGCCCGGAACATGTGTTCGAGGTGAACGGAGAGATTTTCGTCAGCGACACGGCTTCGGGGGGCCTGTACTGCGTGACGCGGTCGCCCGACGCGCTCGTTCCCGGCTTCGACGCGAACATCAGCCAGCGGATCACCTGTTCCGCACCCTTCGCACCCGGCAAGGTCCTGGTGGGGACCAGCGCGATGGGGCTGCGGCTGTTTGACGGCGAGCGTTTCGAACGGTTCGGCGACGGTTCCCTCCTGGGCGGTTCGGCTCGCGTCAACGACCTGCGCGTCGTCGGCGACCACTTCGTGGCGGCGATCGACAACCTCGGCATCGTCTTTTTCAACCGCGCGGGGCGCACCCTGCAGGTGCTGGATGCGAGGCTCGACCATCGACTCACGCGGGTGGAGCGCCTGCGCTACGCCAACGGCGCGCTCTGGGCGGTCCTCAACGAGGGACTGGCCCGGGTGGAATATCCGTCGCCGGTTTCTCGATACGAACCGCTGATCCCGACCGGCGTGACCTATGTGCGGCCGGTGCGGCACGAGGGCAGACTCTGGATGCAGGCCGACGGGCGGGTGTTTGCCGGGGAGTACGATCCCGCGGGCCGCTTGCGGCGGTTTGCCCCGGCGCCCGTGCCGGGGCGGTTCACCTTCACGCTGGACGCGGTGGACGGGGATCTGTTTGCCGGCAGCGATGAGGGCCTGTTTGTGCGCCGCGAGGACCGCTGGCAGCCGGTGGTGGAGAGCGCCATCAACGCCCGCATTGTTCCCGGGCAGTTCGCCAACGGCGCGCGGCTGTACGTGGCCCGGCGGGAAATGGGATGGATCCGAAAGCAGGGGGACACCTTCGCCATCGAGCGCATCTCAGCGCCGCCCCTGGGCGACAACTACAACGCCTGGGTCGACGGCCGGGGTATAGTCTGGCTGGAACTGGGCAACCAGCGGATCGGCCGGATTGAGCCGACGGTCGTGCCCAAGCTGGAGATTTTCGGCGCGGAGCATGGCCTGCGCGACGGCTGGGTCGGGATCTTCATCATGGAAGGCACCGCGCACTTCCAGCAGCCCGCCCACACGCTGCGGTTCGACGAGGTGGAGCAGCGGTTTGTCGACGACTCCGAATTTCTGCGACGCTTCCCCGATCTGGTCTGGCCGGGAGGGAGGCCGGTCATCGATGCCCGGAATGTGGTCTGGTATGCCAAGAACGGCGGCGTCTGGACGATCGACCTGTCGCAGCCGAATCCCGTCCGGAAGGCGGTGGCCGTTCCGTTCGTGCCCTTCGATCTGCGCTTCGAGGCCGACGGGGTGGGCTGGCTCTTCGGCGACCGCAAGATGGCGCGCTATGATACACGGGTGGAACCAGCGGTGGCGTTCCGCCCGCGCGTGGTGGTGACCGCGGTCCATTTTCCGACGACGGGACGACAGGTGTTCACGCCCAATGGTCTGCCGCCCATCGAATACGCGGACAACACGGTCGCGTTTTCGTTCATGTCCCCGGGTGCCCCGCTGGCGACCCCGGTCACCTACGAGGTGCAGCTCGGCGGACACAGCGATCAGTGGCTGACCGTGGGCACGACGGGGCAGTCGGTGTTCAACCGGTTGAAGGAGGGCAGCTACGTGTTCCGCGTCCGCGCCCAGACGAGCCTGCGCGAGCCGGGAGAGGAGGCCCGGGTGGCCTTCACCATCCTTCCACCCTGGTATCGGACCTCGCTTGCCTGGGCGGCGTATGGGGTGACCGGCGCGGCGCTGCTGGGACTGGGCCTCTGGTACCCGTCGGCCCGTCAGCGCCGCAACAATGCCCTGCTGGAACGTCTCGTGCAGGCCCGCACGGCGGAGCTCGGGCGCCAGATGCAGGCCACCGAGGAGAAGTCGCGCGCGCTGGCGACGAGCGAGGAACGCTACCGTTCGTTGAGCAGCCAGCTGGAACGCCGCGTGGACGAGCGCACGGCGGAACTGGCCGCAACGTACAAGGAGCTCGTCTCGGCGTCGCGCCTGGCCGGCATGGCGGAGGTCGCGACGGGAGTGCTCCATAACGTCGGCAATGTCCTCAACAGCATCAACGTCTCGGCGAACCTGCTGCTGGAAGCCGTGCGCCAGTCCCGGATGAAAAGCCTGACGAGCCTCAATCAGCTGTTCGAATCGCAGGCAAACGACCTGCCCGACTTTTTCGCGCGGGACCCGCGGGCGAAACTGGTGCCGGAATTGCTCAAGAAGCTGGATGAGCACAGCCGGGATGAGCGGGACTGGCTGTTGCAGGAGCTGCAACTCGTCCAGAAGAACATCGATCACGTGAAGGAGGTCGTGGCGATGCAGCAGAGCTACGCGACGGTCCACGGGGTGACGGAAACCGTCGATCCGCGCACGCTGTTCGAGGACACCTTGCGAATGAATTCGGGGACCCTGGGGGCCCACAACATCCGGATCGCGCGTGATTATCGGCCGACGTCCAAGGTCGTGGTGGAGAAGGCCAAGGTGCTGCAGATCCTCACCAATCTGATCCGCAATGCCCAGCATGCGTGCGACGACGCGCCCAGCGAGCCTCCGCGCGAAAAGGTGATCACCGTTGCGCTCGACGAGGTCGGGGGCCGCGTGCGCTTCGTGGTGCAGGACACGGGGATCGGCATCGCGCCGGAGAACCTCACCCGGATCTTTGCCCACGGGTTTACGACGCGGGCCTACGGCCATGGATTTGGGCTGCATGCCAGCGCGCTCGCGGCACGGGAGATGAAGGGTGCGCTGACGGCGGAAAGCGCCGGGGTCGGCCATGGCGCGACGTTTGTCCTGGAGATTCCGGCAGCGACGGCTGCGCCGGACACGGCTGCGCCGTGATTTCAGATTTCAAATTTCAGATTTCAGATCAGGCGAACTCAGTCCCCGGTTGAGTACGTTGTCCTTGCCTTCAGGCGGACGGTTTGCGCCGCATCTGGACCAAGGCATTCCGCCTGAAGGCGGGACTACATACCCCAGCCTGTTGTTCTGAAATTTGAAATCTGAAATCTGAAATTTGAAATTCCCTAAAGCATGCCCGCTTCGCGGAAGCTGAAGTAGCCGCGGCCTTGCGGGTCGGCGGCGGCCCGGCCGACGATGACGTGATCCAGGAGTTCGATGTCGACGGTTTTGGCCGCGTCGCGAAGCTGCCGGGTGACGTGGATGTCGGGGGCGCTGGGGGCGGGGTCGCCGCTTGGATGGTTGTGGACGCAGATGACTGCGGAGGCGGATTCGCGAATGGCGGCGCGGAAAACCTCGCGCGGGTGTGCGAGAGCGGCGGTCGCGGTGCCGGACGTGATCTCGACGCGCTTCACGAGCCGGTTCTTCCGGTTGAGACACAGCACCCAGAACTTCTCCACCTCCAGGCCGCGCACCAGGGGCTCGAGGTGACGGGCGACGAGATCCGCGCGGTTAAGGATCGGTGCTTCGCCCTGTTGCTGGCCGACGACCCGGCGGGCGATCTCCATCACTGTCACGAGTTGGAGCGCCTTGACGTGACCGATGCCCTTCTGCTGCCGGAAGTCGGCGGATCGCCAGGTGATGAGGCCGCCGAGCGAGCCGGCTTCCTGGACCAGCCGCGCCGCAAGCGTCAGCACATCACACCCGCGCGTGCCGCTGCGCAGGAGCATGGCCAGGAGCTCGGTATCGCTCAGCGCCGGGGCGCCAAACTTCTCGAGCCGCTCCTGTGGCCGTTCGGTCACAGCGGTGTCGCGAAGGCGGTTGGAAGGCAGGGGAAAGGTCGGCGACGCGGCGGGCTCCGTCATGAGCACAAGCTGACGACGACAAAGAAAGTGTCAATCAAGCGATAGGCGGTTGGCGCCAGAAGTTGGCCGCAAAAAAGCGCAAAAGGCGCAAGACGAAGCCGATTGAAGTAGGCGGTGCTTCAGTCCGCAAGCGGACGTGTCATGGCATTCGATGGCCGGCTGATGCACCGCCGACTCTTGAGCAAGGCAACGGGCGTTTTTTGCGCCTTCTTGCGGCTATCTTCGCCTACAGCCTACCGCCTACAGCCTACCGCCTACCGCCTACAGCCTACAGCCTACAGCCTACAGCCTACCGCTCAATAATGCTTCACGTAGCCGTTGCGGCGGAGCCGCTCGAGCCAGCGTTCCTGATGCGCGCGGGACATCTGCGAGACCAGCACCCGTTCGATCTGGTCGCGGACGTCGTCGATCGGCTGGATGCCGGCGTACTTGCGGTCTTCGGCGAACAGGAGAAAGGCGCCTTCCGGGAGAATGATGGGTTGGGAAGCTTCGCCTTTCTTGAGGTTGAAGGCGACATTGCTGAATTCCTCGCGGAAATCGGACCGCTTCAGCCACCCCCAGTCGCCGCCCTTGGAACGACGCGCGTCGCGGCTGTATTCCTTGGCCAGGTCCTCGAATTTCTCTCCGCCCTGGAGCCGGGCCAGGATGAGGTTCGACTGCTGCTGCAGCTGCTCGTCGGTCGTGCCTTCGTTGCGGGTCAGCTGAATGAGACGAAGGTGGACCTGATCCTCCTGGTAGAACTTGTCCTTGTTCTCGTTGTAGAAGGTCTCGATGCGGACCGGGCTGACGATGGTCTCATTCCGCCGCTGCTGACCGCGCATGTAGCTGTAGATGATGTCTTCTTCGACGTCCCGGCGGTATTCGCGGATCGTTTTGCCCTGCGAGCGGAGATAGGCGAGGAACTTGGCCCGGTCGTTGTCGAACTGCTCGGCGATGCGGTCCGAGATGGCGTTATCGACGTAGCTTTCCGGGATCTTGCGCTTTTCGTCCTTGTAGAACTCCTTGATGATCAACACCCGGTCGATGAGGTCCTGGATGACGCTGTCTTCCAGCTGCTGCATCCGGTCGTCGTATTCGCGCTGCGACCGTGCCTCATTCCGGATCTGCTGCTGGAGGGGGATGATTTCCCGCATCACGTCGGCGACGGTGATGATCTTGTCCTCAGCCACGGCGACGATGCCGTTTGAAAACCGCAGATTGAGGCTTTCCTGCGTGGAGGCGGCAGCGGCCGCGTCCGTGGCGGGGGGAGCCTCCGTCTGGGCGAAAACGACCGCGCCGGTGGTGGCGGCGAGGACGAGCGAAGCAAGGCGGCGGCGGAACGTCATGGACTCGGCAGATTGATCAGAAAAGCGATAATTTCCCTCAACCGTAGAAGTGGCTTGGGGGCGGTCAACCTTGGAAACCGGGTGCCGATCTGCACCCAGTCGTCACGGCGACCTGAGTTGCGTAAACACTTGAGGCGGCTGGACTCGGTTTCGACGGAAGCGATGCCTTTTTGTTCCGCCCGGATGCGGATCTCGGTGATGAGCAGGAGGGCGCGCACTTCGTCGCCGAACTTCCCGAACCGGTCGCGAAGATCCGACTCAAGCTGTTTGAGCGTCGCCACCGAGTCGGCCATTGCCAGCTTGCGGTAAAAATCGATCCGCAGCCGGGTCTCGGAAATATAGGTGTTGGGGAGCCGTGCCTGGATGGGTGCCACTTCAACCGCATGTTCGTTCTCGGCGTCCTTGATCGCCGTGTAGCCATCGGCGTGTTTCGCCCGGGCCTTCGTGGCGTCGGCATCGGGGGCAACCCCTTCGCCGACAAAAACGAAGTCGAGCTTCACGCTCGCCCGGATGAGGGCGGCGGTTTTTTCGCCCTTCAGCCGCGCGACGGACTGGCGCAGCAGCTGGCAGTAGAGCTCAAAGCCCACCCCGACGATGTGACCGCTCTGTTCCGCGCCGAGCAGATTGCCCGCCCCGCGCAATTCCAGGTCGCGCATGGCGATCCGGAAGCCGGCGCCGAGCTGGTTGTGCTGGCGCATGGCCGTGAGCCGCTGCCGCGCGATGTCCAGGAGCCGCGTGTGCCGGTGAAGGAGCAGGTAGGCGTAGGCCTGGTGTTTGAACCGCCCGACGCGGCCGCGCAGCTGGTAGAGCTGGGAGAGGCCAAAGCGGTCGGCACCTTCGATGATGATCGTATTGCAGTTCGGGATATCCAGTCCGCTCTCGATGATGGTCGTGCAGACCAGCATCTGGTAGCTGCCCGCGACGAACTCGGTCATGATCTTCTCGAGCTCCTTCGCGTCCATCTTGCCGTGCCCCACGCCGATGGTGACCTCGGGCAGGAGGGTGCGCAGGTGCTGCGCGACCGGTTCGATGGTGTCGACGCGATTGTGCAGGTAGAAAACCTGCCCGCCGCGGCGCAGTTCGTGCCGCACGGCGTCGACCACCAGCTTGTCCTCGTAGGTCTTGACGATCGTCTGAATGGGATGCCGGTTGCGCGGGGCCGTCTCGATCACACTGAGGTCGCGGGCTCCCGTCAGGGCCATGTAGAGGGTTCGCGGGATCGGCGTCGCACTCATCGACAGCACGTCCACGGTGGCCCGGAGCTTCTTGAAGATCTCCTTGTGCTTCACGCCGAAGCGCTGCTCCTCGTCGATCACGACGAGGCCGAGATCCTTGAAGACGACGTCCTTCTGGAGCAGCCGGTGGGTGCCGACGAGGATGTCGACCTGCCCGGCCGCCAGCGCGGTGATCACCTTGGTCTGTTCGGCCTTGGTGCGAAACCGGCTGACCATTTCCACCGCGATCGGGTATCCGGCCATGCGTTCGCGGAAGGTGTTGAGGTGCTGCTGGGCGAGCACCGTGGTGGGGACGAGCACCGCCACCTGCTTGCCGCCCTGGACCGCTTTGAACGCGGCCCGGATCGCCACCTCGGTCTTGCCGAAACCGACGTCGCCGCAGATCAGCCGGTCCATCGGTCGCGACCGCTCCATGTCCGCCTTGGTCTCCTGGATTGCCCGGAGCTGGTCCGGAGTCTCGGTGAAGGGGAACGAGGCTTCAAACTCCTTCTGCCAGGTGTTGTCCTCCGGGAAGGCCATCCCGGGTTCCGCTTCGCGCGCGGCATGGATGCGCAGGAGTTCCGCGGCGAGGTCGATCGTGGCGCGTTCCGCGGCCTGGCGGGCTTTTTCCCAACGACCGGAGCCGATCCGGCCCAGCTGGGGCTTCGATTTGCTGAGGCCGACATACCGGCTGATCAGGTGCGATTCCTGGAGCGGCACGTGGAGCGTGACGTGATCGTCGAACTCGAGCGAGATCACTTCCCGGATCCCTTGTGCCGTGTCCAGTCTGGCCAGCCCCCGGAAAAGGGCGATGCCGTGCTGCAGGTGGACGACGAAGTCGCCCTCCACGAGTTCGGAGAAGTCGAGCAGCTGGTCGATCTGGGCGCGCTGCGCCATCGCCCGCGGGTTGAGCGCCGGACGGCGTTGCCGCTTGCGGCCGAAGATTTCCGTTTCCGTAACGACCACGAGGCCTGCCGCCCGGCCGGCGGGGGTGGGCTTCTTCCGTGGCGCGGGCGACGCTCCGCCGGGGGCGAACTCCGCCCCCGGCCGATACGTGACGCGAAACCCTTCGTTCAGTCCGCCCCGGAGCCAGCGGGGCCTGATCCCTTTGAAGACCGGGTCGGCAGCCAGAATCTCCTGGGAGCGCTGCTCCTCGCCCTCCTTCGAGCTGACGATTGCGATCTCGTAGCCGTCCTTCGCCCACTGGGCGATCTGGGTAAGGAAAGCGTGACGCGCCTCCTCTTCGACATGCAGTCGCTCCTGCGCGACCAGGGCATCGTCCGGGTACCTGCGATGATGCTGCAGGCTTTCGGTGTCCCAGGTGGTCTCGAAAACCTCGGCGAGCCCGGCCGAAGCCGGCGCTCCGGGCTCGAACAAGGCGCTGGCCTCATCGAGGTCGGACACGCCGTAAATCCCGGCGCATTTCTCGAGCAAGGGAGTCAGGATGTCCCCGGTCTCGCGCGCGCTCCGGCTGAAGGCCTCGTCCAGCGCCGCCGGTTCGATCAACACGAGGCGCGCGTGCCGGTTGAAATAGTCGGCCAGGCCGGTGCGCGACGGATCCAGTTTCACCCGCGGCGTGGCGGCGACGGTGATCGACGCAACGGTGGCGCCGGAGCGCTGGGTGACGGGGTCGAATTCGCGGATCGATTCGATTTCGTCGCCAAAGAAATCGAGCCGGTAAGGCGTGTTGGCCGTGATGGGGTAGACATCCACGATGCCGCCGCGTACCGCATAGTGTCCCGGGGCCTCGCACACCGCCTCCGAGTCGTAGTCGAGCTTCTGCAAATCCTCGAGGAGGCCCGGAAAGGACTTCGCCTGCCCCTGGGTGAGCGTGAGTTCGCGGGTGGCGAACTCCTCGAGCGAGGGCACGGACTGCGCGAGGGCGCCAGGCGTGGTGACGACGACCAGGGTGTCGGGCGCGGTTTCCTGCCCCCGGAGCGCGCGCAGGCGGGACAGCACCGTCAGCCGGTCGTTCGAGGCGGCGAACGCCGCGCGCATGTCGCGGTCGTCCTGCATGGACTCGGGGAAGACCAGGGCCTGCAGGGGACGGGTGGGGACGGCGGGCCCGGAAAAGGTTTGGCTGAAAAAGAGCACGTCGTCGGCGATGTGCTCGGCAGTGCGCAAATCGTGGGCGACCACAAGCCAGACCGGCGCCGCATGCGTGCGACAAAGTTCGGCGAGTACCGCGCCACGGGCGGGCGGGCATACGCCGGTCAGCTTATGTCGCCGAGCGGTGGTTACGGACATTGGCGTAGGGACGTAAGGAGCGATGAACTCTGAAACCGCGAAGTATCAACTTCGAACGTCGAACATGGGAGGCTGCATCGCGAACATCGAACATCGAACATCGAACATCGAACATCGAACATCGAACATCGAACATCGAACATCGAACATCGAACATCGAACATCGAACATCGAACATCGAACATCGAACGCGGGCGGGACGGAACGACGAGAAGTCAACGCTCAACATCCAACATCCAACATCCAACGTCCAACATCCAACATCCAACCTGGATTCCGAAGTAGCCACAGAGAGCACAGAGCTCCGACACAGAGGACACGGAGGCTCGGTCCTTGGACAAACCTGTTCATCGCGTGACGCCCAAGACAGTCGCGGCGCCCGCCTCCGGCTCGGCTCTGATTGGGCCTCTGTGACCTCTGTG
>JAEWKR010000032.1 GCA_023457715.1 Verrucomicrobiota bacterium | reverse complement strand
CTCAACCACAGATGAACACCGATGGACTCAGATTTGGAAAAAGACCGGCCTGGATCCGTGTCCATCTGGGTTCATCTGTGGTTCAATAGGTTTGATTTGGTTGCGGCGCAGCAGCTCTGGGCTCTCTGTGGCTACTTCGGAATCCAGGTTCAACTTCGCTTGCGGCGCAGCCGGTCCAGGTCCTCGGTGGCTGAACTCAATGCTCGTGTTCCAGCAGCACGACCATGACGGCGAGGACGAGGAAGATCGCGCCGATCAAGCCCGCTTCATGACGTTCGAAGCGCTGGATCCGAACCCGATCGAAGCCGAAAAGGGCCAGCCAGGTAAACAGGGTCATGCCGGCGAGAGCGCCAGCCGCAAGGATCAGGCTCAGCACGACAAATCCCTTCCAGCCGAACTGCACGCCGGACAGATAAACCGGCAGGAACGCCTCGCAGGGGGACAGCGTGAGCATGACGAAGAGTCCCCCGAGGGCAACGGAGTCACCCGCGCGGCTCGAAACCAGGGCGGAACCCTTCAGTTCATCGTCCCAATGCGTGTGTTCCTGCGCCTCGCCACAGTGCTCGCTCGCGTGGTGCGGACTGCCCGGCGGGTGGTGGTGCAGGATGCCGGCTCCGCGCCATTGCCGCCATAGATAAAAGAGGCCGAGGGCAGCGAGCACACCGCCTGCGAGATACGGGAAGACCTCGCCGGCGCTGGCGCTGAGCTTGAATCCGAACCACGCGATCCCGAGGCCGAGCAGACTGGTCAGGGCCACATGCCCGAGTCCGGCGGCGACTGTAACAGCGATGGTCTTCCAACGGGTCCAGCGACGCGCCCGGCCCACCAGCACGAACGGCAGCCAGTGCGTCGGGATCGCCGCGTGGAGAAACGCGACGGGGAAACCGAGAGCGGCAATCGTTGTGAGCGTGGTGGAATCCTGCATGGAGCCTTGCACCCCAGCATCCCTGACCCGGAGTGTCGAACGTGAACCCTAGCAAATGCGTCAAGGGGTCGGAAGGAACGAGGTGGGATGCGCGATGCGGGGTCCGGGATGCGGGATCCGGGATGCGGGATGCGCGATGCAGGCGTGCTCGCCTTCTGAGTACGTTGTCCCGTCTTCAGGCGGAATCCGGGCCCCTTCCGACAAGACATTCCGCCTAAAGGCGGGACCTACCAAAGCCGCCTGCATCACGGATCCCGCATCCTGCATCCTGAATCCTGCATCCCGGTTCAATCCCGCATCCCGGTCGTCCCAGACTTTCCGCTCGTTCTCGCCCGCTTTTGTGTTTCCTTGAACCGTTTCCATGGCGGATGCGCCCGACAGTCACGCGGTGAAAGCCTACCTCCTGGCGCTGCAGGATTCGATCTGCGCGGCGCTCGCGGAGGAGGACGGCGGCGGCATGTTCACCACGGACGAGTGGAGCCGGCTGGCGGAACAGAAGCCCGGTTTCACCGGAGGCGGACGCACCCGGATCCTGGCCGAGGGCGCGGTGTTCGAGAAGGCGGGTGTCGCCTTCTCGCATGTCCGTGGCAACACCCTGCCCCCGTCCGCCACGGCCCACCGGCCGGAACTCGCGGGCAAGGCCTGGGAGGCGATGGGCGTGTCGCTCGTCATTCACCCGCGCAATCCCTACGTGCCCACCAGCCACGCCAACGTCCGGTTCTTCTCCACGACCGATGAGCACGACGGAACCCGCGTCTGGTGGTTCGGCGGCGGCTTCGACCTGACGCCCTGCTACGGTTTCGCCGAAGATTGTGTGCACTGGCATCGGACCGCCCGCAGCGCGCTCGCACCCTTCGGGGCCGACGTGTATCCGCGGTTCAAACAGGGGTGCGATGAGTACTTCTTCCTCAAGCATCGCGGCGAGCCGCGCGGGATCGGCGGGATTTTCTTCGACGACTTCAACGCCCCCGGCTTCGCGCGTTCGTTTGCGCTCCTGCGCGCGGTGGGGGACGCGTACCTCCCGGCCTATCGTCCCATCGTCGCGCGCCGCAAAGCCCATCCCCACGGCGAGCGCGAGCGCCGGTTCCAGCTGTATCGGCGCGGCCGGTACGTGGAGTTCAACCTGGTCTGGGACCGCGGCACGCTCTTCGGGCTCCAGAGCGGGGGGCGGACGGAATCCATCCTCATGTCCCTGCCGCCGCTCGTGCGCTGGGATTACGAGTGGCAGCCTGAACCCGGATCGCCGGAGGCCGAGCTGACCGCAACGTACCTGCGGCCCCGCGACTGGGCGGAGGGCCCGGCGTGAGGCGTTGCGGTCGCCCGCTCTACGGGGGAGCACTTGCTCCTGGTCACCCCCGCCCCTAACGTGCCGTGCGTTTCACTCCCACTTTCACTTTCCCTTTCACTTTCCCTTTTCCTCTCCCCTTCCCATGACCTCCCGTGAACGCTTCCTTGCCGCCTGTGCGTGTCAGCCGCTCGAGCGGCCCCCCATCTGGGTCATGCGGCAGGCCGGTCGCTACCTGCCCGAGTATCGCCAGCTGAAGAGCAAGTCGTCGTTCCTCGAGATGGTGCGCACGCCCGAACTCGCGACCGAGGTCACCCTGCAGCCACTCCGCCGCTTCGCCCTCGATGCCGCGATTCTGTTCTCCGACATCCTGGTCATTCCCGAGGCCCTCGGGCAGGGCTATCATTTCCGCGACGAAGGCGGCATCGCGATGGAGTACCGCCTCGAAACCCGGGCGCAGATCGACGCGCTGGCGCCGACCGACGCGGTGACGGGGCGGCTGCGCTACGTGGCCGATGCCCTGATGATGATCAAGCGTGAGCTCGGCGACACGAAGGCGTTGCTCGGATTCGGCGGATCGCCGTGGACGCTCGCGACATACATGGTCGAAGGCGGCAGTTCGGACGAATTCGAGCGGATCAAGCAGCTCTTCTATACGGAGCGCGCGACCTTTGACGCGTTGCTGGAGAAGATCACGCAGGCGCTCATCGCGTACTTCCACCTCCAGATCAAGTCGGGCGCGGACGCCATCCAGATCTTCGATTCCTGGGGCGGCATCATCGCCGGCCAGGACTACGAGGCGGCCTCCCTGCGCTGGATCCGGGAAATCGTCCAGGCGATGCCGAAGGACTTCCCGATCATTCTCTACGCCAAGGGCACCTCGCCCCAGATCACGGACCAGGCCTTCACCGGCGTCCGCGTGCTGAGCGTGGATTGGACCAGTGACCTGGCGATCGTGCGTCGCAACCTGCCGGGCAACGTGGCCGTGCAGGGCAACCTCGACCCGGTGCTGATGAACACCACGCCGGACATCGTGCGTCACGAGACCACCCGGCTGCTCGCCTCCATGAAAGGTCACGCAGGCCACATCTTCAATCTGGGCCACGGGATCATGCCGCATGCGAAGATCGAGTGCATGCAGGCGCTGGTGGATACGGTGACGGGATGGAGGTAGGGTTTCTGGTTTCTCGTTTCTGGTTTCTGGTTTCTGGTTTCGAGTTTCCGGTTTGTTGTTTCTCGTTTCTTGTTTCTGAGAACCAACCCGCAACTTTGCGGCATCTTACCGCAAGGTTTGCGCAGCGAAGGGAATGCGGGCACGCTACGCTCTTCCTGTGAACGTCCCGCCGCCAGTTTCCTCGAATCGATCGGTCGCCGTGCTGGGCGCCGGTGCCACCGGCCTTTCCGCCGCGTATCACCTCAGCCGCCGCGGGTTCCGCGTGCGGGTGTTCGAGGCCTCGGAACGCGTGGGCGGCGCGGTCCGGACAGAGCAGATTGGCGGGTGGTTGATTGAAAGCGGCCCCAACTCGATGCTGGCGGGCGATCCGGCGTTGCGCGCCTTGATCGCGGATCTCGGCCTGACGGGCGAGCAGGTCGACGCGAACGCCGCCGCGCGCAACCGCTACATCGTCCGTGGCGGCAAACCGGTGGCGGCCCCGCTGTCCCCACCGTCGTTTCTCAAAACCCCGCTGTTTTCCTTCGGCGCCAAGCTGCGGCTGTTCGGCGAGCTCTTCTGCCGGCGGCGCGTCCGGCCGGCCGACATCTCCCTGGAGGACTTCATTGCCGCCCATTTTGGCCGCGAACTCGTGGACTACGGCCTGAACCCCTTCGTGGGTGGCGTGTATGCCGGCAACCCGAAGAACCTGTCGGCCCGCCACTCCTTTCCCCAGCTTTGGGAACTCGAGCAGCAGCATGGCTCGATCATCCGCGGGCAGATCGCCGCTGCGAAGGCCCGCAAGGCGAGCGGCAAGCCGAAGCCCAAAGGCGGGATCATGTCGTTCCGGGACGGTCTTGCCACCCTGCCCCGCGCCCTCGCGGCCCGGCTGCCCGCCGGTTCGGTCGTGCTGAACGCAAGGATCGAGGCGCTCGTGCCCGGTCAGCCCTGGAGCGTGGTATGGCAGGGCAGCGACGGCACCCAGACCGAGCAGTTCGACGGCGTGGTCAGCGCGCTCCCGGCCCCCGCGCTGGCCCAGTTGCGCTTCGGCACCCTCGCCGAGCGACCGCTGGCAAGCCTGGACGCGATCGAGCATCCGCCCGTGGCGTCGCTTTTTCTCGGTTATCGACGCGACCAGGTGGCTCATCCGCTGGATGGCTTCGGCGTGCTGGTGCCCGCGATCGAACAGCGATCCGTCCTGGGCATCCTTTTCTCCTCGAGTCTGTTTCCCGGCCGCGCCCCCGAGGGCCACGTCGCGCTCACGGTCATGGTGGGAGGCGCGCGCCAGCCGGACCTCGCCCGCCTGCCGGCCGACAAATTGCTTCAGGCGGTGGACCGCGACCTGCGGGAACTGCTGGGGGTCAGCGGTGCGCCGGTGTTCCAGCGCCACACGTTCTGGCCCAAGGCCATTCCGCAGTACAATCTCGGCTACGATCGCTTCCTCGAAGCCATGGCCGTCACCGAGAAGACCCACCCCGGGTTCTACATCGGCGGCCAGGCACGGGACGGGATCGCACTCCCCGCGTGTCTGGCGGCCGGCGAAAAGCTGGCGGGGCGGGTGGTGTAATTCCGAAGGCATGCCTCCGTGGCAGGGCGGCTTTGGCTGCGACTGTCTTGGGCGTCACGCGATGAACAGGTTTGTCCAAGGACCGAGCCTCCGTGTCCTCCTTGTCGGAGCTCTGTAGTGCTATCCCTGCATTTCGTGTTTTTTCAGCACGCTTTGTTTTTGGGCTCCTCCCAATCGTCTCAACCACAGATGAACACCGATGGACTCAGATTTGGAAAAAGACCGGCCTGGATCCGTGTCCATCTGGGTTCATCTGTGGTTCAATAGGTTTGATTTGGTTGCGGCGCAGCAGCTCTGGGCTCTCT
>JAEWKR010000031.1 GCA_023457715.1 Verrucomicrobiota bacterium | reverse complement strand
CGCCTACGCTACGGCAGAGCCCGCCGTAGCGTAGGCGTCCCGCCTGCGCACCCAGCGCGTTCCCCCACCCTACACCACCAAAGCAATCTGCTGCCCCGGGCCGTGGACGCCTTCGATGAGGATGCCTTCGACGTCGGCGGTCTTGGAGGGTCCTGTGATCCAGACCGTGTTCGGATCGGTTCCAAGCGCGTTTACGGCGGTCGGCAGATCCGGATGAATGGACGCGCGCTCCACGACGGCCACGTGCACCCAGGGGGTCAGCGCGCCGAGCCGTCGCGAGGTGGAGCCATCGTTCAAAATGATCGTGCCCGACTCGGCAATCGCCCCCGCGGCGCGGGTGATGCCAAAGGCATATTCGTCGACCCGCGTCCGATCGAAATCGGTCTCCACCTTGAACTCCGGGCCGAAGTGCGGCTGCAGTTTCGGCCACAGCCCGGGGTCGCAATAACCGTGCAGCCACTTGTTCTCGCGCAGATAGGCCACCAGCGCGACCACATCGGTCATGGCCTGCCCATTCACGCGCCGGATCCGCTCGCTGAAGAGTTCAACGAGATCGCGGCCGGTAATCAGCTTCCGCAACACAGCGAGCTCGCCGTCGTATTGCGGCAAGGGAGCGCGATCGTGCAGCGGCGTCAGGGCGCCGCGTACGCGGGAGAGAATCATTTCGCGATCGTCGGGCATGGCGAGAGGCGAGAGGCTAGAGGCGAGAGGAATGCAGCAGCCGGGATCCGGGATGCAGGTTCAGGCCATCCTGGATCGTGCATCCTGTAGCCTGCATCCTGGATCGCATGGCGTCTTACTTCCGCGGCTCCTTTACCCCCATGCCGCCCTTGATCGTGGCGGGAATGCCGCCGGAGAGCAGCTTCTCGCGACCCACCAGATAGAGGAAACCGGCAAGGAGGGCGAAGGGGAGCAGCGACAGCAGGTTGGCGTTGGCGCCCTCGAAGAACGGATTGTTGGCGGCGGCCCAGCGGCCGAGCGACGTATCCAGGTCGTGGAGCGCGCCGGCGAGGAAGGCGATGATGATGCCGGCGATGGCGCCGCCGGCAATGTAGCCCGACGCGAGCAGCACGCCGGGGCTCTTGTCGCTCTCCTCGGCAAACTGCTCCGAGGTCATCGTCGCGTGCGTGGCACGCTGGCGCAGCTTGCGGTCGATCAGCCAGCGGATGAGACCGCCGATGAAGATGGGGGACGACGACGAGAGCGGGAGGTACACGCCGACCGCGAAGGCGAGGGCCGGCACGAACGACATCTGCATCACGATCGCAATCATGAAGCCGAGGACCACGAGGGCCCAGGGCAACTTCTGATCCAAAATGCCCTTGATGATGTACGACATCAGCATCGCCTGCGGCGCGGCAAACTTCCGCACTTCGCCCCCACCCGGACGCTCCGAGTAGGTGCCGTTGATGCCGGGATCGACGAGGTACACCGCCTGGCCCTGGTCGTTGACCAGGTACTTGCCGGCGGGCGCTCCAGTGGTGTCCGTCTTGTGGAACACGCGGTAGGCGGCCGCATCGTCGCGCGCCTGCGGACCGCGCAGGGTCTCGCGACGCTCGGGATCGAGCTGCTCGGGCGCCACCGCGAGACCGGCGGGCGCGACCTGGGCGACCGGCACGTAGACGGTGGCCGAGTCGTTGAGTTTCAAGAGGACCGGCCCGAGCAGGACGGCGGAGAAAAACGCGCCCGCGAGGATCGCGAGCTGCTGGTATTTCGGAGTGCCGCCGAGCAGGAAGCCCGTCTTCAGGTCCTGCGATGTCGTGCCGCCATTGGAGGACGCGATGCACACGATCGCGCCCACCGAGAGCGCGGTGACATAGTAGGTGCCCCCGTTCCAGCCGATCAGCAAAAAGATCAGACAGACGAACAGCAGGGTCGCGACCGTCATGCCCGAGATCGGATTCGAAGACGACCCGATCTCACCCGTCAGTCGGGACGAGACGGTGACGAAGAGGAAGCCGAAGCACAGGATCAGCACCGCCCCGAGCAGGTTCATGTGGAGAGGCTTCGCGAGGACGATCAGCGCGAGCAGCAGCACGATGCCCGCGCCCACAAACTTGAGCGAGAGGTCGCGATCCGTACGCGGTACGGAGGCGGCGGCGTCCGCGGCCGCCCCGCCGAGACCGATGTCACGCAGGCCCGCCTTCACGCTCCCCACGATCGTCGGCAGCGCGCGGATCAAGCTGATGATGCCACCCGCGGTCACGGCGCCGGCGCCGATGTAGAGGATGTAAGCCCGACGCACCTGGTTCGGCAGCATGTCGGCGATCGGGATCGTGCCGGGCGCGAGCGGCTCGGAGAGACCGTCGCCGAAGAATTTGATCAGGGGTATGAGGAGCAGGTATGAGAGCGCGCCGCCGGCGCACATGATGGCGGCCACCCGGGGCCCGATGATGTAGCCGACGCCGAGCAGTTCCGGGGAGATTTCGGCGCTGACCGAGCCGCCCTTGAACGGGGCCCCGAAAACCTTTTCGGGCACTTCCTTCCAGCCCTTGAGGGCCACGTTGAGCGTCTTGTAGAGGAGGCCGATGCCAAAGCCGGTGAAGATGATCTTCGCGCCCGGGGACGATCCGAGGCCGGCCGCCGCGGCGGCTTCCATTTCCGCGCGCGCGGAGGGGGAGGCGACGGCCCGGTCGGCGGCATTGGCGCCCGCCTTGAGGACGGCGGCGCACGCGGTGCCTTCCGGGTACTTGAGGATGCCGTGCTCCTTCACGATCAGGGCGCGGCGCAGCGGTATCATCATCAGGATGCCCAGCAGGCCGCCCAGCACCGCCACCAGCATCACCCGCATCAGCTCGAGTTCGAACCCGAGAATCATGATTGCGGGCATGGTGGCGCCGATGCCAAAGGCCAGCGACTCACCGGCAGAGCCGGCCGTCTGGGTGATGTTGTTCTCGAGGATCGTGGAGTCGCGCACGCCGACCTTGGAAAGACCGCGGAAGAGCGCCAGCGAGATAACCGCGACGGGGATGGAGGCGCTCACCGTCAGCCCGACCTTGAGAACGAGGAACAACGACGAGGCGCCAAAGACCACACCGAGGATCGCACCGGTGATAACGGCGCGCGCCGTGAACTCCAGCATGCGCGTATCATTCGGGATGAACGGCTCAAACTTGGGGGCAGGATTCGTGGCCATGCAGATTTTGTAAGCCGCTCACGCTACGAATGCGCGGACCGGCGTCGATGCAGAAGGAGGCGGTTCAGAAGGCGCCACAGAGGCTGCTCTCGGCGGCTAGGATCGAGAGGCCTTCCGCTGCTTGAGCCACTTGCGAAACTCGCCGCCGCGCCATTTGGGCAGCTCACGTTTGGCTTCCCAGGCGCGAAGGGCCGGGATGGGGAGCAGTTTCGTGGGAAGGTAATTCATCACCTTGCCACCGGTGAGGGACGCGCGCCAGGCGGCGGGCTGCGACGCCAACAGGGCCCACGCGCCCATCGGCGGCGTACCCGGTGACGGCACGCTCTCCTCCTTCGCCCGGTTGCGGAGCCGCAGGAGGAGGTCCGGGATGGGAATGTCGACCGGGCAGACTTCGTTGCACGCGCCACACAGGCTGGACGCCTTCGGAAGGTCCGCCTTCTGCGGAAACTTGTCGCCCATCAGCAACGGCGACAGCACGGCGCCGACGGGGCCGGGATACACGCTGCGGTACGCATGGCCGCTCGCCTGGCGGTATACCGGGCACACATTCAGGCACGCGCCGCAGCGAATGCAGCGAAGGATGTCGCGGCAGTTGCTGGCCAGGACGTCCGTGCGCCCGTTGTCCACGAAGATGACGTGCATCTCCTCGGGACCGTCGGACTGCCCCGGGGCGCGCGGACCGGCGATGAACTCGGTGTACACGGTGAGTTCCTGGGCCGTGGCGGAGCGGCCCAACAGGTTCAACAACAGGGCGAGGTCACGGTCGCGGGGAACGATCTTCTCGATGCCCACCAGCGCGATGTGGCACTTCGTGGCGGCCATGCAGAACCGGGAATTACCCTCGTTGGTGACGAGGACCAGCCGGCCGCTTTCCGCCGAGACGAAATTTCCACCCGTCAGGCCGACGTCCGCCTGGAGGTACTTGTGGCGCAGATACTGGCGGGCCCGGCGGGTGATCGTTTCCGGATCGTCGTTGTACGCGCCGAGGCCCTCCCGCTCGAAACTGGTGGCGATCTCCTTCCGGCTCTTGTGGATGATGGGGCGGACGATGTGGCTGGGATGATCGTGGTCGATCTGGACGATGAATTCGCCCAGGTCGGTTTCCAACGCCTCGATCCCGCGTTGCTCCAGGAAGGGAGCCAGCCCGATCTCCTCGCTGACCATGGTCTTCGCCTTGACCATCTTCGTCGCGCCCCGCGCCTCCATGATCTTCAGCACGGCGGCGCAGGCCGCCTCGGCGGTCGCCGCCCAGTGCACTTTCGCCCCGTTCGCGGTCAGCCGGGCCTCCACCTGTGGAAGGTAGGTATCCAGGTTCTCGATCGCGTGCTGCTTGATCCCACCGGCGAGCTGCCGCAGCCGGTTCGGGTCGGCGAACTGGTCGAAGAGCAGCTTGGTGCGCTTCTCGTGGGTCGCCTTCGTGCCCTGGTAGACCGCGGCGCGCGTCTCGGTGCGCAGCTGCTGCGCAAACTGGTCGATCGGTTGGCCGCTCATGGGAGTTCAACCACGGAATTTCTTAACCACGAATGGACACGAATTCACACGAATGAAAGGCACAGCCCCTTTAACACGACCCGGCCATTCGTGTTCATTCGTGTCCATTCGTGGTTCATTCACGGGTTTGGTTCGACTTCAGGGCGTCGCGGAGGACTTGGGCGATGTGCTGGCCGCGGATGGGCTTCCCTTCGTGTTTCGCCAGGCCCGTCATGTGCATGAGGCAGCTCATGTCGGGTGAGACGACGACGTCGGGCTGGCTGGCGCGGATATGTTCCAGCTTCAGTTCGCCCATCGCCGCGGAAATATGGGGGAAGCTGACCGAAAACGTGCCGCCGAAACCGCAACACTGCTCGACCTCGCCAAACTCAACGACCTCCACGCCCCCGATCGAACGCAGGAGGGTCAGCGCGGCCTCGACCGTTTTCGTGCCCCGGGTGTGACACGCCCGATGCAGCGCGATCTTCGCCCGGTAGTGCCCAGGCCAGGTCTTCACGCCGAGACCGAACACGATGAAATCGGTGAGCTCCCAGGTGCGGCGGCCCAGCGCCGCCACCTCCGGCAAATCCGGCTCCTGTTCGAACTCGAGCAAGGCGCCATGGTTCATCATCGCCGCGCACGAGCCGGAGGGAATGACCACGGGGTCGTCGCCCGCGAACGTCTTCACCGTATGGCGCACGACTTTCCGCGAGGCCGACCAATCGCCCCCGTTGAACGCCGGCTGGCCGCAGCACGTCTGCCCTTCGGGGAAGTCGATCTCGACGCCGAGATATTCGAGCACCTCCACCGTGGCCGCGGCGACGTCATCGTAGAAGGCGTCGCACAGACAGGTCGCCATGAGCTGCACCCGCTTGCCGGTGATGGGAGGACGCGGTGGTTGGACCATGGAAGCGAAAGCCCAAACGCTGTTTTCGAGACCGGACCTTGCAATCGAAAAGCCCGGAGGTCTGACGGTATGAGGATTTTTGGCCGTGACCGCCGGCGCGGGGTGAGCAGCATCGGCTGCGGCGCCTGCCAGCGTGATCCTTTGGCGAAAACCGGTGGGGTTCGGCGACCCCGCCCTGCCCCCCACACTCTCTCCCATGGTGAAAACAATCTATTCCGCGGCCGTCGACCTCGGGGCCACCAGCGGCCGGGTCATCCTTGGTGCCTGGAACGGCACGCGGCTCACGTTGACCGAAGCGCATCGCTTCCCCAACGCCTTTCGTTCCCTGGGCGGCCATGACTACTGGGACGTCGGCGGACTCTGGCACGAGGTGCAGACGGGGTTGCGCCGGGTGGCGGAAGTGCTGCCGAAACGCGCGACGCTTTCGTCGGTGGGCGTCGACTGCTGGGGTGTCGATTATGCGCTCCTGAACGACGCGGGCCGGCTCGTGTTTCCGGTCCATGCCTATCGGGATGCGCGGACCCAGCCGGGACTGCGGCGGCTGGGCAACACGCGGGCCGCACTCGCCCGAATCTACGCCGCCACCGGCATCCCCAACGTCTTCTACAATTCGTCCCTGCAGCTGGAGGAGGTGGTGGCGGCCTGCCCGGCGATCGAGGACCTCGCCACGCGCTGCCTGTTTCTACCGGACTATTTCAATTATCTGCTCTCCGGGCGGATGGAAAACGAGCTGACCCTTGCGAGCACGACGCAGCTGCTCGACGTCCACTCGACGCAGTGGTCGCGCCCGGCGCTCGACCATTTCCGGGTGCCCGCCCAATGGTTCACGCCACCGGTGCTCGCGGGCACGCGGCTTGGCCGGCTCAGTGCCGCCACCCGCGCCAGCCTGGGCTCCGCCGCCTTCCAGCCGACCCAGGTGATCGCGGTGCCCGGCCACGACACCGCCTGCGCCTACGATGCGATGCCGGCGGCGCCGGACGGTTCCGATCTCTTCATCAGCTCGGGCACCTGGTCGCTGGTCGGCTTCGAAAGCGAGGCGCCGCTGCTGGGCGCGGAGGCGCTCGCCGCGCGCGTCGCCAACGAGCGGATCGGCGACGGCCGTTACCGCCCGCTGACCAACGTCATCGGCCTCTGGCTGCTCGAAGGCACACTCAAGGCATTCGCGTCACGCCCCGCCAACGACCGGGAATGGGCGACGCTGATCACCGCCGCGGAAGGCCGGCCCGCGCCGGCCGCACTGCTCGAGGTGAACGATCCGGCCTTCACCAATCCGCCGTCGATGCGCGCGGCGATCGATGCGCACCTGAAACGCCGGAAGCTGAAGGCGCCGCGCGATCTGGCCGGCTACACGCGGCTGATCTGCGATTCGCTGGGCCGCGGCCATGCCGAGGCGATGCGCGCGTTCGAACGGATGAGCGGCCGCACCTTCCGCCGGATACTGATCGTGGGCGGCGGTTCGAAGAACCGGCTTTTGTGCCAGGCCACGGCCAATGCGGCCGGCGTGCCCGTGGTCTCGTTCGCGCTGGAAGGGACTGCGGTGGGAAATCTCGCGCGACAGTTGATCGCGTTGAAGGCGGTCAAGGACCTCGCGACCTTCCGCCGGCAACTCGGGAAGACGTTGAAACAAACCGTGTACGAGCCGGCAGGCTGACCTCGTGCTTTTGCTCGTGCTCGTCCGATTCGATCACGATCACGAGCGAGAGCACGAGCACGACACCCGGCCGCGGGAGAATTCAAAGTCTGCAGCGCACGCTCGCCCTCGCCGAAAGAGCTGATCACGCTCTCGCCCCCATATGGACTCCACCTGGCTGCATCCCCGCGAGGAACTGGTTGAGACCATGCGTCGCATCTATCGGTACAAGATGACGACGACGTCAGGGGGAAATCTGTCGATTCTCGATCCGGACGGGAGCATCTGGATCACGCCGTCGCGCGTGGACAAGGGGAACCTGCAGCCGGCTGACATCGTGCGCCTGCACGCGGACGGGCGCGCCGAGGGTCTTCACCCGGCCTCATCCGAGTTCCCGTTTCACCGGGAGATCTATCGTCGCCGGCCCGACATCCGCGCGATCGTCCATGCGCATCCCGGCGCCCTCGTCGCCTTCTCGATCTGTCGAAAGGTTCCGGATACGCGGGTGCAGTCGCACGTGCACAGCGTGTGCGGGCGGGTGGCGATCGCGCCGTACGCGTGTCCCGGCACCGCCGAGCTCGGGGACAAGATTGCGGCGACCTTTGCCGGCGGCGCAGAGTGCGTGCTGCTGGAGAATCACGGCGTCGTGGTTGGCGGGGCCGACCTGGCCGAGGCCTTTCAGCGGTTCGAAACGCTGGAGTTCGCCGCGCGCACGCTGATTCATGCCGCCGCCTTGGGCCCCCTGCAGGTGTTGCCGCCCACCCTGCTGGCCCTGGAGACAATGCCGGCCTACGCGGAGGCCCCGCCGGCGCCGGTGGGCAATGAGGAGAAGGAGCTGCGGACTTCGATCTGCCGGTTCGTGCAGCGCGCGTACCAGCAGCGCCTGCTGATCAGCACGGCCGGGGCGTGTTCCGCACGTCTCGCCGGCGGCGAGTTCCTGATCACGCCGCGCCGGCGGGACCGGCTGGAAATTTCTCCCGGCCGGATCGTACGGACCCGCCGCACGCACTGCGAGGCGGGCAAGCGGCCCAGCCGGGCCGCCCTGCTCCACGCCAGCATCTACGAGCGTCATCCCGACGTCGGCGCGATCATCAATGCCCAGCCGGCCCATGCATCGGCTTTCTGCATGACGGAGGCGCCGCTCAGCACCCGCACCATCCCGGAAAGCTACATCGTGCTGAACGAGGCGCCCAAGCTGCCCTTCCACCGCATCGTGGAGGATGCCGAAGCCATCGCCGCGCAGGTTTCGCTGGAGCGCCGGCCGGTCGTGCTCATCCAGAACGAGGGCGCGCTGGTGCTGGGGCGCAATATCCTGGACGCCTTTGACCGTCTCGAGGTGCTCGAGGCCACGACCGAGGCCCTGCTGCTCGCCCGCCCCCTGGGCCCGGTGGTGCCGATGCCCGACTCTGCCATCACTGAATTACGCAACGTCTTTGGCGTGAAATGAGTCCCACCCCTGCAAACCGACGGCACCTTCCGAAAGCGGCGTGGTCTAGCCGTGCCATGCCCCTGCCGGTCACGCGTCTCTGCGTCCTGCTGCTTGCCCTGTGTGCCAGCGTCCCTTCCGTTCGTGCCGTCGACGAGCCGGCCCCGCCGCCGCGCGCCGAGGTCGAATCTGGCGCCGGCGAGGATAACGAGCGCCTGCGCGAAAAGCTGCTGGAGCAAGTGCTGAAGATGCGGGAGTTCTTCGACACCATTCTCCCCGGCACCTTGGGCGAACGAAATCTGGCCCTCAAATTTTCCCCGAGATTCGGCGATCTTCGGCATCGGGAGTTCATCCGATATCGGTTCGAACTGCGGTACGGCGCCACGGAACACCTCGAGCTCATGGCGGGCATGACGCCGTTCACGCCGAATCCGATCAACAGCGGGCGCGATCATCGCTGGGGGCCGGGCGAGGCGCGGCTTGGCGCCCGGTACGACCTCCAGCGGCCCGTGCCTTTCTTCGACAAGGCCACGATCGGCATCGAAAACCGGATCCCGCTGGGGAAGCCGCCGGTGGATCTGAACGATCACTACACCCATGTCCGCCCCTGGATCGCGCTGTCGCGGACGTTGCGCGGGTTCCCGGACACCACGTTTTACACGAACCTGAGCTACGATCGCAGCGTGAAGCTGACGCCGCGCGAGCCGCCGCCGCCGCAGGTCATCCGCCGTCACATCGCCGAGGTCGCGCCGGGCGTGCTCTACAAGCCAAGCGAGCTTGGCTATCTGTTCGAGTATCGCTTCCGCCACTTCGACGAGGTGAACAACCCGCACTTGGGCCACGAGTTTCTGGTGGGAACGATCTGGGATGTGCCGTTGTACCGCTCGCACAAGTGGAAGCTGCCCGGCAAGTGGCAGCTGGAGCTTGGCTACCGGGTTACCTTCGAGGAAGGCTACGACACCGATCACGGCATCTCGGCGCGGGTCAACTGGCGCACGTCGTTGCGGGAAGTGCTGAATCACTTCGATCGCTCGAAGAAGTAAGCGGCCAAACCGAACATCCAACATCCAACACCCAACATCCAACGTCCAACCGGCGGGCGCGGTGGTTGGATGTTGGATGTTGGATGTTGGATGTTGAGTGTTGCGGATTTCCTTGCCCGTTTAGCCCTGTGATCAAGGCGCTTTTCCTCCTTCCCCTGCTCCTGTTGGGCGCGGGCTGCACGCAGGTGGGCGTGCAAACGCTGCCGCAACTCGATATGAGCCGTTACCAGCGGGTGTTCGTGATCGAGCCGTTCAATGAGAACCGGCACGTCGACAAAATGTTCGTTCAGGAATTGCGAGCGACGGGACGCGAAGCCTGGTCAGGGCCGCGCACGATGATGCCGGAGGAAGCGGACGCCGTGCTGACGTATCACGCCCGGTGGACGTGGGACTTCAAGACGTACCTCATCGACCTCACGATCGAGCTGCACACCTCGCACACCACGAAAAAGCTGGCAGAGGGCCGGTATTACCAACCCTCCGTGCAGCCGCACCCACCGGAAGTGGCCGTGCGGGAGCTGGTGCAACGATTGTTTTCGAAGAAGGGAGTGGAGGAAGGGAATAAGGGAGTAAGGGAGTGAGGGAATGAGGGAATGAGGGAGAGGGGGCCGCGTCCCCTTATTCCCTCACTCCCTCATTCCCTCACTCCCTTCTTCAACGTCGGCCCTTCGATCCAACGGCCGGGGATTGTCGTCGTCGTCGGCCACTCGGGCACCCCGCACTCGTTTCGTTGCAGCTGCGCGATCAGCATTTCGATGCCACGCGCCCCAAGCTGCCGGGGCTGCTGATCCAAGCCGGAGCACGGGCGGGTCCGATACAGAACGTTGAGACTCACGAAGCCATGCGTCTCGGGCACCTTCGCCCCGCAGGCCTCCATCCAGTCGAGGATCTCGGTGAAATGCGCGAGGACGACATCGGGCTTGTATTTGCGGAACCACGTCGCGAACTCCGCCTGATTGCGTTCGCGCGCGAGCAGCGGCGGCACGAGCTCGACGGGACAATCGCGCGCCTCCTGGAAGGAGCGGAACGAAGAACTATATCGCCGCTGCGTGCGGTCGTCGCGGCCCTGTTCCACGAAGAGCCCCGGTCGGCGATAGCCCCGTTGCACCAGCATGGAAAGGATCGACTGGATCGACCGATAGTGGTCGCAACACACCGTGTGCAGCGGGGGTTTCTCGATGATGTAGTCCAGGTACACCGCCGCGTAACGGGACCAGTCGAGCCCCGACCAGTCCGGGGCGAACCACGACGGCAGCAGCATGACCCCGTTGATTCCGCGCGACTGCAGGATGGCGCTCATTCGCGCCACGCTCATCCCCTCCATGCCCACGACGAATTCCTCCAGCTTGAAGCCGAGCTCCACCGCGCGGGCGCGCGCTCCCTGGATGAGTTCGCGGTGAAACAGACCGTGAGGCGGACGGCCCGGTTCGTGGAGATCGAGGGCGGCGAGGACGCCGCGAAACGTGCCCCCGCGTGAGCGGCGCAGTTCGGACATGACCGCCGCGGCGAGGGGGTTGCGCCGGTAACCGGCGGCGCGGGCGGCGAGCTGCACCCGCTGAGCGGTGGCCGGATCGACCCGGCCCTTGCCGCGCAGGGCATCGGAAACGGTGGTGTGGGACAGCCCCAGGGCGCGGGCGAGGGAACGAACGGTGGGAGCGGACGTTGCCTTGGACGCGGCGGGCGAAGTCAACGGGGGTTCAGTCGACATGCCGGTCTAAACCGCGAGGATTTGCCGAACCGTCAAGCAGCCCACGGAAAGGACAGTCAGGCGCGAGGCCGGAAGGGCCGGAGGGCCCCAGGGGCCGGGGGGACCAGAGGGCCCAGTGGGCTCGTCGCCGTCGGGCTTATTCGAACAACTTGAGGCCCACGACGCCGGCCACGATGAGGACGATGCAGACCAGCCGCGCGGGGGAGGCGGCTTCGCCGAAGAGGAGAATCCCGCCGATGGCCGTACCCGCGGCACCAATACCCGTCCACACCGCATAAGCCGTCCCGATGGGCAGCGTGCGGGCGGCGATCGCGAGCAGACCCATGCTCACGACGATGGCGAAACCCACGCCCACGCTCGGCCAGAGGCGGGTGAACCCCGCGGTGGACTTGAGCCCGAGCGCCCAGGTGATTTCGAAGCCCGCGGCGAGAAGAAGGATTCCCCAATGCATCAGCGCAGTGTTGAGCGCGGCGACGGTTTTGCCAAGGTGCCTGTATGCCCACCCGCGCCTGGTTCCCGACCCACATCTACCATGAGCCGCTGCAGAAGAGCGGTCTCGCGCGACTCAACGACGAGCTCGCCGACGAATGCCGGCGCCTCCGTGACTACGATGCCGCGGGCCGGCGCTGGTCGGAAAAAAACTATCCCGGTGGTTATACGAGTTATGCGTCGATGAACGAGCTGCACCGGTTCTCCAGCTCGTTTGCGACCTTGGAGGAAAAGCTGCGACGGCACGTGCGCGCCTTCGCCCGCACCCTTGATTTCGACCTCCGCGGACGCAGCTTTGCGATCACCGATCTGTGGGTGAACATCATGCCGCCGACGGCGGCGCATTCGCTCCATCTGCACCCCCTCGCCTTCATCAGCGGCACCTATTACGTCGCGACGCCGGCGGGTTGTTCCGGGCTCAAGTTCGAGGATCCACGGCTTGACCGCTTCATGGCCGCCCCCCCGCGCCTGCCAAAGGCCCGCCGTGAGAACCAGATCCACGTCACGTATCCGGCGGAGGCCGGCAGCGTCATCCTCTTCGAGAGCTGGCTGCGTCACGAAGTGGCGGCAAACCGCGTGGAGGAGGAGCGGATCAGCATCAGCTTCAACTACAACTGGAGCTGACCGCAAGCGGCCCTGCCCCCACCCCGGGCGCCCCGCCCGTCCGTACGAATGGGGGGCGTGTGCACGCCCGCGCGAGGCGTTTTCATACCTAAGGATTTCACCTAGCGGGATAGAGGCAGACTTTCGGGTCCGCGCGTTTGACGGTTCTCCGGGGCAGGTCTTCGTAAGCGTCGATGATCTGCTATCTGTGGTCAGTCGAGGGAAAGCGCCGGCGTCAGGCCATCCGGGAGATGGCGTTGAACCAGCTGCGCCGGGGAGCGGAGAACCTGGACTCGGGCGCGGACGACGACCTCCCGGGCGGCGGACGGGGCATCGATTCCCACGGTTTGAGGCGGGTCCCCATCCGGGTGCGGGACGAGGATCACAACCCGACTCCGCCCGATTGCTGATCCTAATCCGGCCGGCTGGATTCGTGGCACCAGCAGGCGCTCTGGAGGCTGAAGAGCCATTGCAAACGACCCGGGCAGGGCGTGGGGGGCCGCCGCTGTGCCGCGCGCCTTGAGAATTCCAGCAGCTGGCGTTGGCTGGAGGGATGTCCGGTGTTCCGTCTCCCTCGTCCGTTCCCGTCCAACGGCTGTTCATCGCCGTCACGCTGCCGCCGCCGGTCCGGGACGTGATCGCAGAGCTGCCGCGCAACCTGCACGGGTTGAACTGGACGCGGCCCGAGCAATGGCATGTGACGCTCCGCTTCCTGGGCGACGTCGCGGAGGATAAGATCGAAACGCTCCGCCAGCGGCTGCGCCCGGTGCGGGTGGAACCTTTCATCCTGCCGCTGGAGGGCGTGGGCAGCTTTCCGCCGAACCGGCCGCCACGCGTCATCTGGGTCGGGACGGGCAGCGGGCATCCGCGACTGTTTCAACTGCGGCAGCGCATCGACGATGCGGTGCTCGCCGCCGGCATCGATCTCGACGTGCGGACGTTTCACCCGCACGTGACTCTCGCGCGTTGCGCCGAAGCGCCCGGGCCGGGACTGGCGCAATGGCTCCAAGCTTACCGGGATTTCACCGCGCCGCCCGTCCGGGTGGAGGCCTTCGACCTTTATCGCAGCGAGTTGCACCCCTCCGGCCCGGTGCATACGCGGCTGGAACGTTTCCCGCTCACCGACGCGTCATGATCGTGATCCGCCGCATGATCGACCGGCACCGGGCCTACACCGCGATTTTCCTGCCCGGCGAGCCACCGCGGATCTTTCCCACTTCCGACCAGGAGCACGCCCGCGTCCTGGAGATCTACAAGCAGGACCGTCCGTATCCGCATATCCATAACGACTTCTCGGCCTACCAGATCGGCGGGAAACGCGGCTAGGGAGCCACCCACCCTCCCGGATCGGGCCGCAAAAAACCCGCCACGAGCGTGGCGGGTTGCGAGCGGACGAGGATCCGGGCCTGGGCTGCGTTACCAGCGGTGGCGGTCGTGGTGCCGGCGGTCGTGCCGGTCGTAGTGCCGGTGCCGCGGAGCGTAACGGGGCCCGCTGTAGATCACCACCGGCGGCGGGGGCGTGCGGTACACGACGACCGGCGGCGGCGCGCTGTAGACCGGAGCTGGCGGCGAGTAGACGACGGGCGGCTGCGAGTAAACCGGCGCGGGTTGCGAGTAGACGACCGGCGGATGCACGACGGTGGCCGGCTGGCTATAGCCGTAGTCCTGCCGGCCGTAGCCGTAGTCATTGGAGTAATACCGATCGCGGGGGGTCATGGCCGCGCCGATCACCGCGCCGGCGACACCGCCGATCACGGCGCCCTCGGCCCAGCGATCACCGTTGTGGCCGCCGATCAAACCACCAGCGACGGCGCCGATGACAGCGCCCGGAACCGCGCCGGACTGGGCATTGACCGTGGTGACGGTCCCGGCCGCGAGCGCGAGCGAGAGAGTGACGAGGAGTGTTTTCATTCTTCCGTTGTGACGATGCCGGCCAGGCCCGTATTCACTGTCGCAACCCCGGCAGCATTAAACACTCAAGGACAGCCTCTTACATCAGCAGGCATGCAAACGGCCCCGCCTGCAGAGCAGGAGGGGAGACGCCGGTGCAGGCGGGACGTCGCGCTCCCAGCCCTGACCGGACGCGTTTACTTCCCCAGCAAGGGTGAGGCGCGCTCGAGCCATTGGTCGAATTCGGTGCGCTTCGGGCTCGCCGCCGCGCGCGCGACCCACTCTCGAAGCTGGTCCACGGAAACGCTGCCGCGCTGCGGTGTTTCCCGCAGGATCATCGCGAACTGCGCGACGGCGGCGGCGAAGGCAAAGTCCCCCGTGGCGGCGGCGAAGGCCGTGCCGCGGTCGACCAGTGGCATGTCGATGCGGCGCGAACGCTGGGTCATGACATCCAGGAAACGCACCCTCAGGGTAAGCAGGTCGGGCGCGTCCGGATTGTCCGGCGCATAGCCGAGGTGCCGCACCGGCGCATAGCCGCCCTGGGCGGGGGACTCCCCGGGCGCGGCCGGCACCAGCTCATAGAGCGCCGTCAGAGTCTGTCCCGCCTTGAACGACACCGACGGCACGTTGGGCGCCCGCAGCTGTGCGCGCAGACCGGGGGATTCGTAACCGATCAGACGATACGAGGCCACCCGTGCCGGGTTGAATTCCACCTGTACCGTGACGGCGTCGGCGATGATCATCGCGGCCAGGGCCGGGGAGGCATCGGGCGCGGCGCGGCCGACAATGCCGATGCGCAGCAAACGGTGCGCCGGATTCCAAGGGGCCACGGCGCACTCCAACGCGGCGACCACCGGGCCGGCGCCGACGGAATGGCGGGACTCGGGGGCACCGAGGAAATGATTGAGCAGTTCCTCGGGCCGGACGTCCGCTTTCGGCGGCAGCCTTCCCGCCTGCAAGGCGGCCGCCACCGTACGGTAACTTTCCAGCCCTTCCGGCGCGGTGAAGGTCGAGCGAGGCACCCGCGCGGCCGAGACGAAGCCACCGCCCCAAGGCACGGAACCGAGGGCGCCCGATGCGGAGGAGGTCGCGTCAGGTTCGGCAACCGCCTCCTCTTCCGGGGTGGCGGCCGACGTCGCGTTGCCTGGGATCGCGGCGATCGAACCGGGCCGATGGGTTTCGCGCGAGGTGATCGAGGGGAGCGTCTTGAGTGCGGGGGCGACGATGGGCGTGCTGGGAGCCAGCGTCGGCGAGATCGAAGGTTCGGTCACGCGGGCCGTGAAAGGATCGGCGCGGAACGGTGCCGGCCCGGGCGAGACGTCCGGCGCGGCGATCCGCTCCGGGATGGGAAAGGCCGCCGGAGGCGCCTCCTCGAGTTGCGGGCTGCCCGCGGCCGCCACCCGCATCGGAGGGACCGAGTCCGGCGTCCGGGCGCCGGAGACGTCGGGATCGTCGCCGACGGTGGAGCCTGGGACGGTGGCAGACGGGGCCGCCGTCCCCCCCCCGCCCGGCGCCGCGGCCCCCACCAC
>JAEWKR010000030.1 GCA_023457715.1 Verrucomicrobiota bacterium | reverse complement strand
TGAACTTCACTCCGCCTCTGGCGATGCCCAGAGGGCAAGAACACTCAAATACCTAACCGCTAAAGCAAAGTCCCTTGGTTTAGCGCTCGTCCCTGACCCACTCACCAGCCCTGTTTCTTGAGAGTTTTGAGTTTTGGGTTGGGGTTTTGGGTTTTGGGTTTCGGTGTTCCGGCAGACCTGCGGGCTGAAGCACGGCAGCTCCCCGCAGTCGGTGGCACCCGGTGGTTGTTTGGGGTTGCGGGCCGCGCCGTAGCGCCGACTTCAGTCAGTTTCAGGTTTTCAGCGTTTTCGGCGCCGGGAACCGCGGGCAGGACCGGCTGACGAGAGGGTTATGCCACGGAAGGACGCCGCTTCATCGGATGTTTTCCTACTCGGAGCAGGCTTCGCGCGGGCCATCTCGCCGGCAATGCCCTTGCTACAGGGGCTGGCGAAACGGGTCCTGGCGGGCGATGGCCGCCGGCGGGCGATTGCGCCCGAAGTGGTGGGGATGATGCGGGATAACTTCGCCCACGCGCTCTCGTACCTGGAGCAGGCCAAGCCATGGCTGACCGAGGCGGAGAATCTGCGCCACCGGGCGCTGTTCCTGGAATTCTCCGACAAGATCGCCCGGGACCTCGATGCGACGGTCAGCGACGTGATCCATGAGGTGGGACAGAAGGTCCCGGCCTGGCTCGAACAACTCATCCGCCACTGGCATGAGCAGCGCTGCACGGTGCTCACGCTCAATTACGACACGCTGATCGAGACCATCGCGGCCACGCTGTCGTTCAACGGGGAACGTCTCACCGCCCAGCAGCTCTACCCTCCCCTCCTCACGGACGCGGGTCTGCGTTCGGCGGGTCGCGGAACGGGACAGCCGTCCGAGAGTTTCAGGCTGCTGAAACTGCACGGCTCGACCAACTGGTACTACTCCGGACGACGCCAGGCGTATGGGGAACCCATCTTCTTCGTGCCGCCGCTGCCGGCGACGGACGGGGGCCCCGACGCCCGTCGGCAGCACGAATTCCGGATGAAGGCGGTGGCCGACAAGTACCCTTTCCTGATTCCCCCGGTGTACGACAAGACCGCGCTCCTCACGCACGAGACGATCCGCGCGTTGTGGTTCGAAGGCGGGGATGCGCTCCGACGCGCGCGGCGCGTGATCTGCATGGGCTACTCCCTGCCCGAGAGCGATCTGACCATGAAGCACTTCCTCCGCACGAGCTGCGCGGCGCGCGCAGAAATCCTGATCGTGGACCCTTCGGTCGAGGCCTTGCGGAATTTCGAGCGGCTCTTTGCGGGAACCCGCGTCCGGTGCCGTCACCACCGTCGCGGCAAGGCGACGATTGCGCGTTTCGTCGCGGATCGGCTGCACGCCTGATCCCGCGCGTCACGTTTTTGGCAAACGATATTGACCGCTTCTCCGGCGCTCTCTTCAGTCGCCGGCAAATGGTCTTCTCCCGCTTCTGGTTGGCGGCACTGTCACTGGCATGTTGCGTCCCCTCGTTCAGCCCGGCTCAGCCGTACGTCCTGACGACGATCGCGGGCAGGGGCGCCCAGGGCTACGCCGACGGTCCGAGGGCGGGGGCGCGGTTCGCGTTGCCCGAAGCCATTACCCGCGATACGGCCAACAATATCTACATCGGCGATTCGAACAATGCCGTCATCCGCAAGATCGACTCGGCCGGCATCGTGTCCACCGTGGCAGGTCAGCCGGGCGATTTCGATGCCATTGACGGGGGGCCGGGCGTTTCGCGGGTCAATTACGTCATCGGACTGGTCGCCGCCCCCGACGGCACGGTGTACTTTACCGACCTCGGCGCCAACACGGTGCGCCGCCTGTCCTCCACGGGCATGGTCACGACCGTCGCGGGCTCGCCGTGGGAATCCGGCGCCGCCGATGGGACCGGGAGTGTCGCCCGGTTCAACGCGCCGCGCGGCCTCGGCATCGACTCGGCGGGCAATCTCTACGTGGCGGACCATCTCAACGCCACGATCCGGAAGGTCACCCCGGCCGGGGTGGTGACGACGTTCGCGGGCAGTCCCGGTCAGCGCGGCTCGGTGGACGGGGTTGGTGCGGCCGCGCGTTTCCGCGGACCTTACGGCATCGCGGTCGACCGCAACAACAACGTCTTTGTCGCCGACTGGGATGATGCCACCATCCGCAAGATCACGCCGGCCGGTGAGGTCACCACCTATGCCGGCCAGTCCGGAAACGCGGATGTCGTGGATGGTATTGGCACCGCCGCGCGGTTCGACACCCCGTCCAGCATCACCGTCGACGTCAACGGCACGCTTTTCATCACCGAGCGCTTTGCGCACGTCATCCGCCTCGTTTACACCAGCGGGCAGGTCAACACGATCGCCGGGACGCCCTGGATCGCGGGCTGGGCCGATGGCTCCCTCGCCGCGAGCCGCTTCAACCACCCGGGCGCGATTGTCGCCGACCAAGCCAACTCCGTCATCATCGCCGACACATACAACGGGGTCATTCGCCGGGTGTCGCCGGCGGACGGCGTGACCACCTGGGCCGGCCTCCCGGGCGCCGGACATGCCGACGGCGCGCGGAACGCCGCGCGCTTCCTCAATCCCGGTGGCCTGTCGCTCGACGCCTCCGGCAACGTCTTCATCGCCGATACCGACAACCATGTGATTCGCAAAATGACGCCCAGCGGCGAAGTGACCACCGTGGCGGGAGCGCCGGGCACCTTTGGGTCCGTCGATGGCACGACGACGACCGCCCGCTTTTCCCTGCCCACCGGGGTGGTGAATGATGCCGCCGGCAATGTGTACGTATCCGACTTCGGGAACGACGTCATCCGCAAGATCACCCCCAACGGGCTCGTTGGCGTGCTGGCCGGAAAATTGCGCACCCCAGGCTCCGACGACGGTCAGGGTGGAAACGCCCGCTTCGACGGTCCGATCGCGATCTGCTTCACGCCGGACGGCGCGCTGCTCGTGGCGGACTACTACAATCACACCTTGCGCAAGGTGGCGCTCGATGGCGTGGTCACGACCTTCGCCGGACAGGCAGGAACGGCGGGCGACATCAACGGCACCCTCGCTCAGGCGCGCTTCAACGGTCCGGTCGCGATGGCGTATGACCGCGCCGGGAATCTCTACGTCTGCGAATCACGCGGCAATGTCGTCCGCAAGGTCACGCCGGACGGCAACGTCTCGACCCTCGCGGGGAGCCCGGGGCTGCGGGGCGACGAGGACGGGGTCGGCGCCGAGGCCCGGTTCGACAGCCCGGGCAGCATCGCCGTGACGCCCGACGACAAGATTTTCGTCATCGACGTCGGCAACCACAAGCTGCGGCAGATCACGGCCGCCGGAGCCGTCACCTCCGTGATCGGCTCGGGATTCACCGGGTATTCCGACGGAATGGGCGAATCCACGGGCCTGTTGTACCCCACCGCCGTGGCGTCCGATTCGGCCGGCAACCTGTATCTGACCGACGGCTACAACAGCACGGTGCGCAAGGCGAGCCCCGCCCGGATCGACAACCCGACCAGCCAGCTCGTCAACCTGTCCGTGCGCGCGCAGTTTGGCGCCAACGAGCGGCTGATCGCCGGGTTCGTGGTCGCCGGGCCGGAGAAGCCCATCCTTGTCCGGGCGATCGGCCCGGGGCTGATCCCGTACATCGGCGGGGCGCAGACCGCCAGTGACCCCCGGCTGGAGATGTACGACGGCACGCTTTCGCTGGTGCAGTCCAACGAGGATTGGGGCGGGACGGCCGAGCTGCGCGACGCGTTTTCCCGCGTCGGTGCGTTTGCCTTGTCCGACACCAGCCTGGACGCGGCGGCGGTTCGAGCCATCACCGGGTTGCAGTCCGTGCATGTGATCACCCCTGGAGCAGGGATCGGCCTGGTCGAGGCGTACGATGCTGGCAGCAGCATGGGCTCCCGGTTGATCAATGTGTCCGCGCGCTACCAGGTCACCGCCGGCGGGGGTGCGCTGGTGGCGGGCTTCGCGATCGCCGGCACGCACCACAAGACGTTGCTCATCCGCGGCGTGGGTCCGACGCTGGTGCAGCATGGTCTCCCGGGTGCGCTCCCCAACCCGCGGATCGAATTGTACAACCAGGCGCAGCAGAAGATCGCGGAGAACGACGACTGGGGCTTTGGGCTGAAGTCGACCTTTTCGGCCGTCTACGCCTTCGATTTTGTGGACGGCAGCAAGGACGCCGCGCTGCTGATCAGTCTGCCCCCTGGCATCTACACCGCCCAGTTGTCAGGCGTGGGCACCGGCACCGGCGAGGCGCTCGTGGAGGTGTACGAGGTTGGGAACTAGGTGCGCGCTGCGCGCGCGGTGTTGGGTGTTGGGTTTTGGGTTTTGGGTTGGGGGCGGGGGGTGGCGCCGGCTTCTTGCGAGTTCAGCATTTCAGCGTTTCAGCTTTTCAGCCTTTCCGCCCTTCCGCCTTTCCGCTTTTCAGCCGACATGCGTCTTGCCTCGCTGGTTCTCCTGCTGGTCGCCTTCGTTGCGGAGGCGACGGCCGCGGCACCGGCGCGCGCGGCGTCTCCCTGGCTGCCGGTGGAAAGCGACCTGCCGACCGACCCGACGCTTCGCGACGGCGTGCTGCCCAATGGGCTGCGCTACCTCCTCCTCCCCAACACCCAACCCAAGGACAACGTGTCGTTCCGGCTGGTGGTCGGCGCCGGATCGTTGCACGAGAATGATGACGAACGCGGTCTCGCGCATTTCGTGGAACACATGGCTTTCCGCGGCACACGGGATTTTCCGGACGGGAAGATGGCGGAGACCCTCCAGCGCCTGGGAATCGCTTTCGGGCCGGACAGCACGGCCTTCACCAGTCACGTGCATACCATCTATCACCTGGAGGTGCCCACCCGGCAACCGGCCACGGTACGGCTGGCATTGCACGCGCTCCGCGAATACGCCGCCGGCGTCACGTTCGACCCGAGGCTGATCGAGCGGGAGCGGGGGGTGGTGCTGGCCGAGATGGCGACACGCGATACGCCGGAGGCGCGCGCAGCCGACTACAACCTGCAGCTGCTCTGGCCTCAGTCGCGTGAAGCGCGGCGCAAGGTGATCGGCGAGGCGGACCAGATCCGTGGTTTTCAGCGCAACCAGTTCCAGGCGTTCTACGATGCCTGGTACCGGCCCGAGCGGATGGCGGTGATCGCGGTGGGCGATTTCGATCCCGGCGAGATGCAGCGGCTGGTTGAGACGGAATTCGGCCCGCTGGCGCCGCGCGGCGATCCGCGGCCCGAACCCGCGGACCTGCTCACGCCTGAGACCGCCAAGCCCACGGTCGGACTGTTTCGGGAACCCGGGGTGATCGGGCTGTACGTGGCGCTGGAGAAAGCGACGCGGAGTCCCCGCGTGCCTGATACGCAGGATCATCGCGCGAAGAAACTGCGGCAGGCCCTGGCCTTCGCGATGTTCGAGCTGCGGCTGCACAAGCAGGCGAATGCCACGGGGGCGCAATTCGTCGGACCGAACGCCTCGCTCACCGCTGGGTTGCGGGACTGGGAGGTGGCGACGGTGGGTCTCAATGGGCGCCTGGTGGATTGGCAGGATCTGCTCGGACACCTCGAGCGCGAGCACCGCACGGCGTTGCAGTTTGGATTCACGGCGGCGGAACTCACGGAGGCGCGGGCCGCCGCGAAAACGCACCTCGAGCAGGCCCGCCGCTCGGCTGCGACGCGGGGCTCCCCGCTCCTCGCCCACCAACTCGTGGGCACCCTGATCAACGGCACCGTGTTCGCCACGCCCGAAGCCCTCGAACGCGACCTCGTGCCCAAGCTGGACCGGATCACGCTGGCGGAAACGCGGGCCGCGTTTCGCGCCGCCTGGCAGCCCGGATCACCGACCGTGTTTGTGGCGGCCAACGACAGCTTCGACCTGGCGGCAAGCCGGATCGCCGAGGTGATGAACGCCAGCCGGGCGTCCCCCGTCACCCGGCCCGCCAGTGTCGAAGGGGTCGGGTTCGCCTACCCCGACTTCGGCCCGGCCGGCGAGTTGGTGAAGGAGGAGCGGCTGGCGGATCTCGACGCCCGGCTCACCGAGTTCGCCAACGGAGTGAAACTCAACTTCAAGTCGACCGCGTACGACGCCGACCAGGTCGTGGTCCGCATCCGGGTCGGCGACGGCAAGCTCTCGCAGCTGAAGACGCGGCCCGGCCTCGATCTGCTCGCGAACGGCGGTTTTGCGGCGGGCGGCGTCGGCCGGCACACGCAGCAGGAACTCAGCGACCTCCTCGTGGGTCGCGCCGTGAGCCTGAGCTTCCATGTCGACTACGACGCGCTGGTGTTCTCGGCGCGCTGCGCGCCCCGCGAATTGAAGTTCGCCCTGCAGGTGATCACGGCCTTCATCAGCGACCCCGGATTCCGGCCGGAAGCGATGCGGCACGCGCGCGCGCATTACGGCTCGGTCATGGCGCAGCTGATGGCAAGCCCCAGCGGGCCCATCATGCAGGGCGCGCTGCGCCATCTTTTCAGTGACGACGGTCGCTTTGGTGTGGCCACGTACGACGAATTTTCGGGCCGCGATCTTGCGGAACTTCGCGCCTGGATGGAGCCGCAGCTCACCACCGGCCCGATCGAGCTGAGCGTGGTGGGCGAGATCGACTGGCCGGCGGCGCGCTCCGCAGTGGCCGACACCCTGGGCGCGCTGCCGCGGCGGCAACCGGTGACCGACCGGACCGCCCCCGTGCCGGTGGTGGTGGCCCCCGTGCCCGGCGAACTGCGTGCCTTTCCCATCCCGCCAACCCTGAAGCAGGTGACCATCGCGTGGTACTGGCCGGTGGAGGAAACGGCCGGGACGCGGCAGGAGCGCCGCTCGCACCTGCTGGCCTCGATCATCGCGGAGCGGTTGCGCGCGCGCACACGGGAGGAACTGGGCGCCACCTATGCGGCGTCGGCGTTTTTCCAACGCATTGACGGTTTTCCCGGCGCCAACGCGTTTGTCTGCCACCTGGATGTCGACCCCCAACTCGCCTCGCAGGTGCTCACCCTGCTGGAGCGCGAGCTGCGGAGCCTCAGCGCGAAAGGTCCGACGGCGGACGAGTTCGAGCGGGCGAAGCAACCGTATGTCCGGGGCATGACCGAGGATCTGCGGACGAACGCCTACTGGGGCGGGACGGTGCTGGGTGACGCGCAGCAACGGCCGCAACGGATCGAGGCGGCCCGCAACCGCACGGCGGACGTGGCGGCGATCACCCGTGCGGAGGTGGCGGCGCTGGCTCGCCGGTACCTCGACCCGAAGCGCGCCTTCAAGTTCGTGACCGTCCCGGTGAAAAAATAGCCGCGGAACCGCGGTCCCGCGACCGTCGCATTAGAACCGGGCGTCATCACCTGTAGCGGCGGTCAAGAGAACGCGGATTCCGGCCGTCCCACGGCAACAAATGGCGAACAAACCGCATCGGGTGATCAAAACTCGGTTTGCGCATGGCCGAAACGCGTGTCTCGATGGGGTGATTTTGTTTGGGAAACGCCTCGATCGAAACACATCATGCCTACACGAACGTCCTCCCCCGCGGTGCTTGCGGGTGAACATGACCAGCAGTTGATCGCGTACTTGAACCTCAAGTTGCGCGAGATCGGGCAACCGGGAGTGGTATCAGCCACCTCCGGGGAAGGCCTGGCCCCCCTGGTGGACCACTTTCTTGCCTTGAGCCGCGAAAAGGACCGCGCGCTCTCCCGGCACCTGTGCCCCATCGACCAGCGGATCCAGAATTTCTTCTACGACCACCTGGAAAACGTGTGCGAGGTGCCCCGGCTCCCGGCCACGACCCTCGTGCTCGACCAGCCCGGCCTTGCGCGCGTGCTTTCACTGCCGCCCGATTCCGACCGCCACCAGAGCGATATCCTCTCGTCGTTTCGCGTCCGGCAGGGCGTCCTGCACAACCCCAAAAGTGACCGACGCACCACGCAGGGCACCTTCCACATCGCGGAACTCGGCGTGCCGATCCCCGATGAAAAGAAGGCCGTGCCCGCCGCCGTCTTCGGCCGGCTCCTGCGGGCCGCGCTGAACCCGCCGCGCGAACTGCTGCGGCTCCCGTTCACGTCCACCGCCCCCAAGCCGGCGGAATGCTTCGTCACCCTGCATCTGCGGCCCGTGGTGTGTCCGGAGGTGCCCGGTTTCACCCCCCAGCGTTCGATGGAGACGCGTTTCTTCATGCCCGGGTCGCTGGTGGCCAACCTCGACTTCGTGGAGCGGATCTTCGGCAACGCCGGCGATCCGCATCTGCCGGAAAACGATGCCGCCCTCGATCCCGAGCATTGGACCGGCACCACGGGGTGCGTCATCGTCGCCACTCACCTCACCACCCTGACCAAGCGTGAACTGGGGCTGCCCAGCTGGGACGAGGCGACCGAGCGCCAGCGCCGGGACAAGATGTGCTGGAAGAAGCCGGACGAGCTCTACAACGACGGCGTCGCCTTCAAGCTGAGCGCCCGGGACACCAGCGGCGTGATGGTCACGCTCATCGCCGACAACTACTTCGGCTACTGCAAGAAGGAGGTGAAGACCCAGATCAGTTTTTCAGCGAACCTCATCGGCCAGTGCGAGGAGGAGCACGCCGGCGGCGCCATCGTGTTCCCGAGCTACGACCTCGGCGAGGACTTCCAGCTCAGCAAGCATCTGGCCATCGTCGACCACACGTTCCAGGAGGTCCTCGCGCAGCTGCAGGACCGCATTGAGGTGCAGCCCGGCGGCTGGGCCCGCGACAAGACGTATCCGGACATCTGTTATGTGCCCGAGGACGCCTACTTCGACCTCCGCGAACAGACCATCAGCTGGGGGCAGGGCGAGAGCATCAAGCTCCTGCCGCAGCACACCTACGTCCTCCCCTCCGGCTACAAGGTCGAGATGATCAAGCCGGACGAGGGGCGCCGCTGGCGCCTGCGCGGCACCACCGCCGAGGGCGTGCTCTGCCACAAGCCCTGCACCGTGTCGGGCGGCGGCAAGTCCGAGATCTCGAAGTCGATCGCGGATGCGACGTTCATCGGCCCGAACTTCGTCAGCAACCTCGTGGAGGACTTCGACCTGGTCGACAGCATCCTGCGCCGCGAGTACGGCATGCGCTTCCGCGACTCCGCGCGCAACAAACCGCACGGGCGCCCGCTGCTCAGTGCCGAGCGGTCGCTGGGCTCGGTGGTCAAGCTGCTCAGCCGCAGCCCCGACTACACCGACGACTACAATGCGTGGCTCGACACGATCCCGCATTACATCCGCGACCTGATCCTCCTCATCAAGCGCTACTACAAGCCCGAATGGGGCGGTGACTGGCGCAAGCACTTCAGCGTCGACACGATCAACGGGCTTCCCGGCAACGAGATCAAGTACCACCGCCAGAAGGTGCTCACGCACTACCTTCGCGTCGGCTTCACGCCCGACGGCGGCTGGCGGACGTACAGCCTGCGCAAGGACTTCTTCCCCGCGGTGAAGATCCAGGCCGAGGACGACATCACGGCCTCCGTGGTCGTGCCGTCGCGCAGCGTCAAGGGCGTGCCCGCCTGGGCCCAGGCCGAGCCCTCGCTGAAGTTCGTCCACAACTGTGAGTTCTCGCTCTTCCAGCGCCCGGACGAGGCGATCCACCGCGGCTACGACAAGCGCACCGAGCGCGACTTCTCCCGCCCGGGCAATTTCTTCTCCAACTACGAGCCGCTGACGAAGGAGAACGCGGCCGGGATCATCGAAGACGCGATCGGCTTCGACACGTTCACCGAACCCATCCGCGCGATCTTCCACGACTTCGTGTCCAATCGCGGACCCGAATTCCTCTCGTCGCCGGCTCACCCGCGCATCGTCGACGGCAAGCCCTCGAAAAACCCCCGCTACCTGCAGAACCGTCCCGATCTCGAGGAGCCGCGGACCACGTATCTCGCGCAGGTGGGCGCGCGCCTGTACCGCCGCATTCCGAGCAATGCCCCGGCGCTGTTCCCCGTGGGCGCGGTGCTGGCCGGCCGCCGGCTGAACCCGCCGGAGCCGGGCGTGAAACCGCTGTGCGTGTTCAACCCGCTGCACTACCAGGAATTCCCGGAGGCGTTCATGGACTTCATCGCGAGCCTTACGGGCAAGTCGCCGTCCACGACCGGCGCCGGCTCGGAGGGCGCGCTGACAAAGGGGCCGTTCAACGCGCTGCCACCGATCCACGATCTGAACGCCGCGCTCGTCTCAGCGCTGCTGACGGATCTCGCCGTGTTCTCGTCGGCGGCCGGCTGGATCGGGCCGAAGCATCGCGTTGACCACGACATCAGCCTGCTCGTCCCCGAGATCTGGGCGCGGATGTCGCCCGAGGAGCGCACGCCCAAGTATCTCATCGAGCATGGCTACCTGGAGCGGTGCGAGGATTTCCAGCACGCCGGGAAGCCCGTGCTCGCCAGCCGGCTGGGCTGGCGCATCACGGCGCGCTTTGTGCAGGCCTTCTGCGGCCGCGTGCTGAGCAACCCCAGCACGCTGTTCGCCGACGAGCAGCTGCGCCCCGAGTTGCAGGGTGTGGACGTGTTCGCGGAAGGCATGGAGAACATCGTCCACGCCATGCGCACCGCCGCGGAATCCTACTTCAACGACGGTTCGGTCGAACAGGCCGTGCCGCCGCTGAAGGCGCTGCTGCACATCATGCGCGACGGCACCTACCAGGGAAGGACACTGGCCGATGCGGAGGTGCGGACGCTGTTCACGCGCGAGGCGATGCTCGCCAGCGACTGGTACCTCGCGCGCCTGAAGGCCCAGCAGCGCCGCGACACGGCCCAACTCGAGGAACAGGGGCAGTACCTGCAGAAGTTTCTCTCGCATACGAACTATGCGGACGTGGCGGAGGAACTCCTGATCGGCGAACGTCTCCTGGCCCTCCAACTGGCGCTGAAAAACGCCCACTCGGCGGATTACATCAACCAGTTGAAGGGAACGCTGGGCGTGGATCCTGCGCTCGTGCCGGAGAATATCTGAGCCCGGCTGCGCCGGGCATTTGAGATCTGAGATTTGAGATTTAAGATCGAAGCGGGGCCGGAAACGGCCCCGCTTTTTTGTCGTCGGCGTCGAAACCTGCGAGCGCAGGACCGCGCGCCTAGCGCAACGCCCACCTCATCGCCTCCGGCAGGCCGCGGGCCCAGGCCGCGGTGTCGTGCGCACCATCCGTTTCCACGTGCGTGACGCCATACCCGCGCTTTTCCAGGACGTCGCGAAACGCGCGCACCGCGTCCAACTGCGACGTGTCCTGAAACACATCGGGATGATGCTGGAGATTCGTCTGCGTTTCGCGCGTGCCCACCTCGAGGTAGAACTCCGCCGGTGTCCGCAGCGGATGCGCCGCATATTGGTCGATCAACCAGCCTCGGTTCCACCAGAACGAACCCGACTGACTGATGATCCGCTGGAAGGCGCCGGGGCGCTCCTGCGCGACATAGGCCGCGGCCAACCCCGTGTAGCTGAGCCCCACCAAGGTGCGCACGCTCGTTTCCGCGGCGCCATCTTCGAGGCGGAAGAGCCAGGGAAGAAACTCGTCGGCCAGAAACGCCGCAAACGGAGGAAAACAAGGACATTCCCTCCAGCGGGTGTCCGGATCCACGCTCGAAAGGTAGACGAACCACGCATCGGCGCTCTCCGCCTCGGCGGCAATGCCGGCCACGATGGCAGGCGCGCCGACCTTGTCACGGTACATCTCCCCGTCGAGGAAGACCATCAGGTGCCGCGCCCGCGCCGCGTCGCGCGGCGGGCGGATCCACACGGTGCGCTCGTTCCCCAGGTGTTTACTGCGGAGAGTGGCGACGCGTTCTGGCATCCCGTGTGTGTACACGTGATGCGCCGTTTCTCAACCCAGCGCGGCGTTAGGGTGCTTGTTTTGGGTTTTGGGTTTTGGGTTTTTGGTTGGGGGTAGCCGGCCTTCTTGCGAGTTCAGCATTTCAGCGTTTCAGCATTTCAGCCTCTGCCTCCCAATCCTGCGGGCTGAAGCACCGCAGCGACCTCCGGCTCTACCCGAAGAACGCCGCGAAAGCGTTCACGTAGGCGCGACGTTCCTGACGTTCGCTCACTTCTACGCTGGTGGCCTCTGGCACGCAGGAGCCCCCGATTGTTGGAGGAGTCGCCACGCCGAGATCAGGCGCACGCCCGAGCCACTGGGGGTCCGGCGCACGTTCAGCGCCGGGTGCGGATGACACCGTCAGCGTCGCGCTGCACGCGGCTAGCGATTCAAGCGTAAGCATGGCTGGCGGCGCTTAGGCGGGATTACGTTTGTGGATGGCCAGCGAGTTCCCATCGGGGTCAAGGATCACCGCGAGCCGACATGCGGGCGACTCCATGGGTTCCACCGTGAAGCGCGCGCCAATCCGCTTCAGCTCGGCGACCGCCGCGTCAAAGTTCTCGACCTCGAGGGCGAGCGACGGTCCTTGCGTCGAGGGTCTCCATTCGGGCGCCAGGTTCGTGAGGGCGAGGCAGCTGGGTCCGACCTCGTACTCGATCCAGCTCTTCCCCTCGTGTTCCCACGTGGAAGCGGGCTTCAATCCGAGCACGGATTCATAAAACTGCCGGGCGCGGGCCATATCGGTGACGGGATAACCGGTGAAGGCGAATTCGATGACTTTGATCATGGTGGGAAGGCAATGGACGTTGTGGTGGTGCGGTTCAGGTGCGATGACCGCCTTACCCGAACAGTGTAACACGGGGTACTGACAACGGGGTGTCAGGAGCAAATCCCAAACTCCAAATCCCAAACTCCAAAGAAATCCCAAATCCCAAAGAACAATCCTTTGGAATTTGGCCGCTGGGATTTCGTTGGGATTTGGACCTTTGGGATTTGGGATTTCCTACTCGTACCGGTTTGCGACCGCGCTGGCCTGCTCACGGACCAGTACGCGCAGCTCCGCGGGTTCAATCGCCTCCGCGTCCGTCGCAAAACTCAACAACCAGCGCGCGAGCCAGGGCAACGAGTACGTGAAGAGGGTAAACTCGGCCCCGCCATCGCGCCGCGTCTCCTCGATCAACGTCGCCCAGCTCTCCGCGCGCGCCCGCTCAAACGCCCGTTGCGAAAGCCAGATTCGCGCCGGAAGCCGCTCCTCGTTGCGCGTCTCCTGCTCGAGGTGCTCCTTCAGTGAGAAATCGGGCCGCGTGGGGAAAGTCTCGGGCAACGGTTCCAGGTGCTGCACCCGATCGATGCGGAAGTGACGATACCCCACCCGCAGCCGGCACCAGGCGACCAGGTACCACGCGTCGCCGTAGAACACCACGCCCAGGGGCTCCACGTCGCGTATCGTGGGCGCTTCCGCGGTCCGCGCCTGGTAGCGGATCCGCAGGACGCGCCGCTGCGCCACGCCCCGCTGGACCGCGAGCAGCCACGGCTGCGCAGCCGGATCGGGTGCCACGCGCCCCGGCCGGCCGCTTACCACGGTCTGGCGCGCGAGCCGGTCCACGTGCTCCTGGCGGTCCCGCGGCAGTACGGCGCGCAATTTGTCGATGGCGGCCGTCATCGGTTCGCTCAACGAGGCATCGCCGAATTGCTGCACCAACTGCGCGCCGACCACCAGCACCGAAGCCTCATCGGCTGTCAGCATGACCGGCGGGAGATGATACCCCCGCACCAGGCTGTACCCCACCCCCGGCTCCCCCACGATCGGCACGCCCGCCTCGTTCAGCGCGCTCACGTCACGATACACCGTGCGCAAGCTGATCTCGAACCGCTGCGCGAGCTCCTCCGCGCGCACGACGCGCCGCCCCTGCAGGTGCATCACCATCGCGACAAGTCGGTCCGTGCGGTTCATCGAAGGGAAAGGGAAAGGGAAAGGGAAAGTGAGGGTGAGGGTGCGAAATGGCCGCAAAAAAGCGCAGAAGGGGCAAGAAGGGGTTCCGTCCCCGTTTCGCCTCGCCGAGCCTTGGGGAGCGAACTACAGGGGAGGCCATGAAACCCCAGGTACCGGCGGCCATCAAAGAATCACTACCGCCCACGCTTTGGGGCAAGGTCCTGGGCATGACGCCCGTCGTCATGGCGGTCATCGCGACGGTGCTGGCCGGGCTGGCAAGCAGCGAGATGACCAAGGCGCAATACGACCGCGCCCTCGCCGCCCAACAGCAATCGAAGGCCGGGGACCAGTGGGCATTCTTCCAGGCCAAACGGCTCCGGGGTGCGATACAGTCCGGCACGCTGGACGTCCTGCAATTGTCGAACCCCGGGCGCGCCATCGACGCCAAGGGGCTGCAAGCACTGGCGGCCACGCTGCCGAACCCGGCGCCCTCGGAGCAGGCGCTCTCACTTTTGCTGGCGGGTCGGCTGCCGGAAACTGCTCCCGCTCCCACGTTGCCGCCAGCGATCAAGACGGCGCTTGATGCGATGGAACACGCCGCGCCCGGGCCGGAGCTAAATCGCCTCCTGGAAGCGCCGGCGGCCGACGACGTCGCTGCAGCACTGCTCGCCGCCCAGGATCACGCGCGCGCCTTCGACCAAACCCTGCAGCCCATCATTGACGGAGGCGACGCCCTCGGAGAACGGCTCCAGCCGGTCGGCAGCACCCAACCGGAATTGAGCCGCGACTTCGCGACGTTGCGCCTGCGCTACGCCTCGCTGCGCTATGATGCCGAAGCACGGTTGAACCAAGCGATCGCCCGCCTGCACGAACTCCAGGTCCGGCAGAGCAATCTCTCAGCCGAGCGGCACCACCGGCGGAGTCAGCGCTTCTTCTACGGGATGCTGGGGGCGCAAGCAGCCGTCATCATCGCCTCGCTGGCCATGGCCGCGCGGCAGCGGAATCTTCTCTGGACGCTGGCCGCGCTCGCCGGACTGGCCGCGCTCTTCTTTGCGGCGTCCGTCTACTTGTGGACGTAGCAGAGCGCTGACGAACATCCGCTGAATATGCGGGATTTGAGATTTGAGATTTGAGATCGGCGTCAAGTCATCGAATCGCTGGCGCTCTTCGCTACATCGGAATAGCCGGCGAAGGTTCGATGTTGGATGTTGGATGTTCGGCTTGATTCGGCTTGATTCGGAAGTAGCCACAGAGATCACAGAGCTCCGACAAGGAGTACACAGAGGCTCGTTTGGGGATTTGAGATTTGAGATTTGAAATTTGAGATCAGCGTCAAGTCATCGAATCGCTGGCGCTCTTCGCTACATGCGAGCAGCTGGGGAAGGGGGTTCGATGTTCGATGTTGGATGTTGGCCGGGCTTCGAGCGTTGAGAGTTGAGCGTTGGAAGCCGAGTCCTCCGGCGCTCTGCGGTCAACCGACGCCTCGCCGCATCCTCGAATCGCTGGCGCTCTTCGCTACATCCGAGCAGCTGGGGAAGGGGGTTCGATGTTCGATGTTCGATGTTCGATGTTCGATGTTCAGCCTTGGGCGGTTGGATGTTGGATGTTGGATGTTGGATGTTGGATGTTGGATGTTGGACGTTGGACGTTGGCCGCTGGCCGCTGGTGGGTGACGCTCGTCCGCACTCCAAACTGTTTGAGATTTGGAATCCAATTTTTGAGATCGGGAATTCCGAGCTTCCCCCCATCTCAAATCTCAAATTTCAAATCTCAAATCCCCCAGCCCCACCCCGCCCATGTCCACGCCTTCCCCTGCGCCCGTGACCGGCTCTGCCCGTCGCGAGGCCACGCGTTTGTCCGAACTCAGCCCCCAGCAGTGGAAATCCGGGATCGCTTCCTGGCTCGGCTGGCTCTTCGACGGCCTCGAGCTGCACCTGTACACGCTCGTGGCGACGCCGCTCGTGATCGAACTGCTCCACGCCACCAGCTCGGCCGATCCCGCCGTGAAGGAAAAGACCGCTTACATCCAGGCCGCCTTCCTCGCCGGCTGGGCCATCGGCGGCGCCTTCTTCGGCCGGCTCGGTGACCTGCTCGGCCGCAGCCGCGCCCTGGCGCTCACCGTCCTCACCTACGCCCTCTGCACCGGGCTCTGCGCGTTTGCGCAGACCTGGTGGCAGCTGATGCTTTTCCGGTTTGTCGCCGCCCTGGGCATCGGTGGCGAATGGGCCGTGGGTTCTTCGCTTCTCGCCGAGACCTGGCCGAAGGCGTGGCGGCCGTGGCTGGCTGCGGTGCTGCAGACCGGCGTCAACGTCGGCATCCTGATCGCAGCTGCGATCGTCTGGGGCCTCTCGCACCTGCCGACGCCGCTGCCTGATCGCTACGTGTTCCTGGTCGGGGCCGTGCCGGCGCTGCTCGTGTTTTGGATCCGGCGCCACGTGCCTGAGCCCGAAGTGTGGCACCGTGCCGAGGTGAAGGTCCAGGACCGCAAGCCCGGAGCGCGGGAATTGTTTCGCGGGGAACTCGCGCGGCTGACGCTGCGGGTGACCGCCGTGTGCGCGCTGAGCCTTTCCGCGTGGTGGCTTTTCATCTTCTGGCAATCGCAGCACCTGCGGAAGCTGCTCTCGGCCGCCGGCGTGTCCGCCCCGGAGATCACCGCCCGGATTTCAGCGGCGTTTTTCGTCATGATCGCCGTGTCGATCGTCGGGAATTATTTCGCCGGATTCCTCGCGGCCCGGCTCGGCAACCGCCGCGCGATCGCGCTCATGATCGCCGGGCTTTTTGCCAGCATGGTCGGCGCCTTCATCGTGCCGCGCGAGTTCGACGCCCTGGCATGGTTCTGGATTCCATTGGTGGGTTTCTTCTCCGGCGTGTTTGGGCTGTTCACCATGTACCTGCCCCCGCTCTTCCCGACGCTGCTCCGCACCACCGGCGCCGGCTTCTGCTACAACATCGGCCGCCTCGCGGCCGCAGCAGCCGCCGTGATCTTCGGCTGGCTTGCCCCCGTCGGCGACTTCCGCGAAGCGCTGCTCTGGTCCAGCACCCTGGCGCTTGGCGCGGCGATCGTAGCCCTCTGGCTCCCGGATCAGGCCCACGCGGATGATGGGCCGTAGCACGCTGTCGCGTGCGGTTTTGAGTTTTGGGTTTTGGGTTTTGAGTGCCGGCTTCGCTTCCAACTTCGAAACAAGGGATTGGGCCTTGGGCGTTGGGCGTTGGACCTGAATACCGATTTTGCCACAGAGAGCACAGAGCTCCGACACATCCACCTTCGCCGAGCCTACGGCAGACAAGGAGGACACGGAGGCTCGGTCCTTGGACAAACCTGTTCATCGCGTAACGCCCAAGACAGTCGCAGCGCCCGCCTCCGGCTCGGCTCTGATTGGGCCTCTGTGACCTCTGTGGCAAAATCGGTATTCAGGCTGAACGCTGACTGCTGAACGCTCTCAGAACCGCAGCCGGCTGTTCTCGTGCCCGCAGCGCGGGCAGCGGAGGAGTTCCGTGTGCGTGGGCCCGGTGTAGACCGCGCTGCAGCGGATGCAGTGAAACGTCGTCCGGCGCCGTTCCCGTTCAAAACGTTGGTGGTCCCGACGGTCATACCAGAGCCACAGTCCCAGAAAGACCACGCCCACGAGGACGCAGTAGATCACAGCGGCAGTGGTGAGGTCGAACACGAGGAGTGAGAGTGAAAGTGAGAGTGAAAGTGGGAGGCGAGCGAAACTGGAAACGAAAACGGGGCAGCGGCCCGCTGCCCGCTTCATACCAAAAAAAGCGCCGAGGCGAACCTCGGCGCTTTGGAAACTGAACTCGGAGCAGGCTTATTCCGTCTTCGGGGCCTCGGCCGCGGGAGCGGCTTCGGTCGCGGTGGCGGCGGCGGCGGCAGCCTTCGTCGGCTTCTTGCCCTTCGCCTTCCTCGCGCCCTTGGACTTCTTGTAGCCGGCATCCTCGGCCTTGACGAACTCGATCAGCGCCATCTCAGCGGCATCGCTGATGCGCTGCTGGCCGAGCTTGTAAATGCGGGTGTAGCCACCATTGCGGTTCGCGAATTCCTTGTGGGTTTCGTTGAACAGCTTGGTGACGGCATCCTCATTGCGGATGTCCGAAAGGACCAGGCGGCGAAGATGGAGCTGGTCCTTCTTCTCGGTCTTCGCGGCGGCGTGCTTCGCCTTGGTGACCATCTTTTCGATGAAGGGACGCAGGGCCTTGGCCTTGGCGAGCGTGGTTTGGATCCGGCCGTGCTCGATGAGCGACGCGGCGAGATTCGAGAGCATCGCGGCGCGGTGCTCTTTCGTGACGCCCATTCCGTGGCGGTGAGTATTGTGACGCATGGTGGTATGGTTTTAGGCGGTCCCCGATCGGCAATCCGGCCGCAGCGTTGGGCGGCACCGGACGGCGCGAGAACCAAAATGAAATTTATGATTTATGATTTACGATTCATGATTGAAACGAGTGGCCGAGACCAATCGCCAATCATAAATCATAAATCGTAAATGCCTCAGGCTTCCTTCTTGGTGTCGAGGAGGCGCTCGTCGAACTTCATGCCGAGCGAAAGGCCCAGCGCTTCGAGCTTCTCCTTGATCTCGTTCAGCGACTTCTTGCCGAAGTTGCGGTACTTGAGCATCTCCTGCTCGGTCTTCATCGCGAGTTCACCCACGGTGGTGATGTTCGCGTTGTTCAAGCAGTTCGCCGCGCGAACGGAGAGCTCGATCTCGTTGACCGACATGTTGAGGAGCTTGCGGAGCTTGTTCTGCTCCTCGCTGACCTCGCTCTGCTGGTTCTCGAATTCGTACGCTTCCTCGCTGACGCGATCGAAGACATCGAGGTGATGCTTCAGGATCGAAGCGGCCTGCTTCAGCGCGTCGTCCGGCGTGATGCGACCGTCGGTCCAGACTTCCAGGTTGAGCTTGTCGTAGTCGGTGATCTGGCCCACGCGCGTCGCCTCGACGGCGTACTTGACCAGGCGCACGGGCGAGAAGAGCGAGTCGATCGGGATGACGCCGATCGCCTGGTCTTCCTTCTTGTTCGCCTCACCCGGGAAGTAACCACGGCCGGTCTTGATCTCCACCTCCGCCTCAAAGGTCTTCTTCGAGTCGAGGGTGCAGATGACCTGATCCGGATTCACGATCTGGATGTTGGCGTCCGGCTGGATGTCCGCCGCGGTGACGGGACCCTGCTTGTTGACCTTGATCTGAAGGGTGATCGGTTCCCGCTTCTGCGAGACGATCAGGATCTTCTTCAGGTTAAGCACGATGTCCGTGACGTCTTCGACGACGCCATCGATCGACTGGAACTCGTGATTCACCCCATCGATCTTGATGGAGGAAATCGCGGCGCCTTCGATCGAACTCAGCAGCACCCGGCGGAGTGAGTTACCGATCGTGTGACCGTAACCGGCTTCGAAAGGCTCGGCGATGAACTTGGCGTAGGTCGGCGTAGCGCCTTCCTCGACCTTCGTGAGCTTGTTGGGCAGTTCGAACTTTCCGAGACGTTTTGGCATGGATGCGGAAGTTGGACGACGTTGAGATGTTTGAGGTTGGCCCAGACGGCTTAGAAGCGCGAGTAGAACTCGACGATGAGCTGCTCGTTGACGTCCTGCGTCATTTCCTCACGCGTGGGGAGGCGGACCACGGTCGCCTTGAACGTTTCGGCGTTCATGGACAGCCAGCCCGGGACGTTGCGGATGCGGTTCTCTTCCAGGTTGCGCGTCGCGAGCTGACGGGAGGCCGGGGTGTTCTTGACCTCGATCTCGTCGCCGGGCTGCACGTTGTAGCTGGCGATGTCGACCTTGTGGCCGTTCACGCGGATGTGGCCGTGGTTGACCATCTGGCGGGCCGAGGCGCGGGACTTGGCGAGACCGAGGAGGTACACCGTGCTGTCCAGACGCGTCTCGAGGAGCTGCAGGAAGCGCTCGCCGGTGACGCCGCGTTCCTTCTTGGCGTTCTCGAAGACGCGACGGAACTGGCGCTCAAGCAGGCCGTAGATGTAACGGAGCTTCTGCTTTTCATTCAGGCCGGTGGCGTATTCGGAAACCTTGCGGCGGAGCTTCGGACCATGCTGGCCGGGCGGGTAACCGCGGCGCTCGAGGGCTTTGCCCGAGCCGAGCAGGTGCTGACCGAAGCGGCGGCTGATGCGAGTGGTAGGGCCGGTATAACGAGCCATGACTTAAAAAGGGCTAAAAGGCTAAAGGGCTAAAAGGCTGAAGAAGTTGATGGGACCGATGGGCGTTGGACCGGTGGCTGGTTCAGCCCTTCAGTCCTTCAGCCCTTCAGTCATTTCATTAGACGCGACGACGCTTGCGCGGACGGCAACCGTTGTGCGGGATCGGGGTGACGTCCACGATCGAGGTGATCTCGAGGCCGATCGCCTGGAGGGCGCGAATGGCCGAATCGCGGCCAAGGCCGGGACCGGAAACGCGGATGACAATGTCCTTCAAGCCGTGCGCCATGGCGTTGCGGGCGGCGTCCTGCGCCACGACCTGGGCGGCGTAGGCGGTCGACTTGCGCGAACCACGGAAGTTGCACTTGCCGGCCGACGACCAGGCGATGACCTGACCCTTCTGGTCGGTGATCGAGACGATCGTGTTGTTGAAGGACGCGAGCACGTTGGCGACACCGGAGGTGACGTTCTTCGAGCCCTTGGCCTTGCGGATCTTGATCGCGCCGATCTCCTCCTTCAGGAGCTCTTCGGCCGTGGGCTGCTTCGCCACGCCATGCACGATCTCCACCGGCTTCTGCTCGGCGGCGGGCGCGGGTGCACCCGCGGGGGCGGCGGCGCCGTCAGCCGGCTTCGCGGCCTTGTCGCCAGCGGCCTTGGGAGCCTTGGCCTTCTTCTCCGCCGGGGCGGCGGCGGCGGCACCTTCCGCGGGAGCGGCGGCGGCCTTCACGGGCTTTTCTTTCTTCGGAGCGGATTTATCTTCGGCCATCTTCGTAAATATTTATGATTTATGATCTATGATTTATGATTGAATCTCGGACTTTGCGCTTCTGGTCGCCAGAAATCGCAAATCGTAAATCATAAATCGTAAATGAGTCCTTAGGCTTCCTTCGCCTTGCTGACGCCGACGGTCTTGCGCGGGCCCTTGCGGGTGCGGGCGTTGGTGCTGGTGCGCTGACCGCGGACCGGGAGGCTGCGGCGATGGCGGATGCCACGGTAGCAGTTGATCGCCTGGAGGCGCTTCAGATTGCTGGCGATCTCGCGGCGGAGGTCACCCTCGAGCACCCACTTGTGCTCGGTGATCAGATGAAGGATCTTGTTCAGCTGCTCTTCAGTGAGGTCCTGCGCCCGCATGTCGGGGTTCAGGCTGGCTTCTTGAACGAGCTGGTCGGCACGGATGGGACCGATGCCGAAGATATAACGGAGGGAGATCGCGACTTTCTTCTTCGCGGGAATTTCGACGCCGAGGAGACGTGGCATGTGATGTGACTAGTTAAAAGTGAGTGTGAAAGTGAAAGTGAGAGTGAAAGGGATCAGCGGCGCGGGATCGTCAGGATCTCGGGACCGTTATCCGTGGTGAGCACCGTGTGCTCGAAGTGCGCGGAAGGAGAGCCGTCGGCCGTCACGATGGTCCAGCCATCCGACAGGGTCTTGGTCCGGTAGCCGCCCATGTTCACCATGGGTTCAATCGCGAACGTCATGCCGGGGCGGATCTTGTCGCCAGTGCCCTTGCGGCCGAAATTCGGAATCTCGGGTGGCTCGTGCATGGCGACTCCGACCCCGTGGCCGACCATGTCGCGGACAACGCTGAAGCCATGGGCCTCGACATAGGTCTGAATCGCATGGGCGATGTCGCCGATCCGGTTGCCTACGACCGCCTGCTTGACGCCGAGGTCGAGCGACTCGCGCGTGACCCGCAGCAGCTTTTCGAGGGCGGACGAGACGGGGCCCACGGCGACGGTGCAGGCGTTGTCGCCCACATAGCCGTCGTGCCAGACCACGATGTCGAGCGAGACGATGTCGCCTTCGCGGAGGACGCGCTTGAACGAGGGGATCCCGTGCACGACTTCATCGTTCACCGAGATGCAGGTATGCGCCGGGTAGCGGCGCGAACCGTGCTGATAACCGTAACAGGCGCTACGCGCCCCGAGTCGGGCAATGAATTCGCGGCCCGCTTCTTCCAAGTCCTGGGTTGTAATGCCGGGCCGCACGAGCGGCTTGAGTTGATCAAGCACCGTGGCGGCGATGGCACAGGCCTCGCGCATTCGGGCGATTCCCTCCTTGTTCTTGATCGGGATCGTCATGCGGCGAGGTCGCCGGCCTCGAGTGCGAGGCCGAGCGTACGATAATGGTGAGCGACGGGCCCGAATTCGCCGGCGACGATCGCGCCATTCAGCGCTTCATCCCGGGCCTCGAGCCATTCATCGAACACCTTGGCTTGGAGCAGCGTAGCCGGGAAGTCCGTGAGGAAAAAACCCGCATCAGGTTTACGCGTGAAGAACCAGCGGCGCATGAGCGCCAGCGTGGCTGCTTCCTCCGCCGCGGCGGTAGCCGGGCGGCGCGAAATCCCCGGACCTTGCAGACGGGCCGGGGAGACGTGCTCTAAATTCAAAGAACAGAGTCGGTTCAACAGAAGGTCCGAGGAACCGAGGATCACAAACTTGGCTTTGGCGATGGGGCCGAAACCAGCAAAGGGGTCGGAAATGCCACCCATCGCCGCCGAAGTAAAGAACTAATTGAAGAAATGCTTATACGCAGCGATCGACGTGCCGAGAAGCAGCAGGCCGAGCATCGGGAGCGCGATCTTCATCACGGCGTCCTGGCTCAGAGCCTCGCCAATGGCACCCTGCTGCGGGTTGGCACTGCGCGCCCGGAGGCGCCCCTTGCGGAGGAACCCGTCGTAGTGACGCTGGAGCAGGAACGTCTCCACCTGCCGCATGGTGTCGAGAATGACACCCACGGTGATGAGCATGCCGGTGCCGCCGAAGAAGTAGGCGATGCGCGCCGGGACATCCATATTGAACAGCAGGATGTCCGGAATGACGGCGATGATCGTGAGGAAGATCGCGCCCGCGAGCGTCAAGCGGGTCATGACGAAGTCGAGGAACTGCGCGGTCGGTTCACCCGGACGGACGCCCGGGATATAGCCGCCGTACTTCTTCAGATCGTCGGCAATCTGGATCGGTTTGAACATGACCGACACCCAGAAGTAGCTGAAGAACAGGATGAGGCCGCCGTTGAAAATATAGTACCAGATGCTGCCGCGGAGCAGCTCATTGGAAAAATTGGTCAGGAACTTCAGGTCCCACGACGCACCCACCCAAGACAGGATCTGCTGCGGGAAGAGCAGAATGGCCGACGCGAAGATGACGGGCATGACGCCGGAATAGTTCACCTTCAGCGGCAGGAATGAGCTCTGGCCGCCCATGACCTTGTTGCCCACGACGCGCTTGGCGTACTGGACCGGAATCTTCCGCTGCCCCTGGACCACCATGATGATGCCCATGGTCACGATGAGGAACAGCGCGATCATCAACACGGCCTGCGGCAGACCGAGGCTGGCGCCGGCACCGACCGGGCGGAAGAACATGCGGTAAGTCTGAGCCGCGGCGCCGGGGGCGTCCGCGAGAATACCGATCGTGATCAGGAGGGAAACGCCGTTGCCGATGCCGCGCTGCGTGATCTGCTCACCGAGCCACATCAGCAGCAGCGTGGCCGCCGTCATGAAGATCACGGAGGTGACGATGAACGTCCACTTGGAGACGATCACGATCGGTCCATACGTCGCGATGTCGTAACCCGGGAACATCTGACTCGGATTATCGAGGGCGAGCAGCAGCAGCGTGCCCTGGATGATGCAGATGATGACCGTGGCGTAGCGGACGTACTGGGTGAGCTTCTGCCGCCCCACGTCGCCTTCCTGCTGCAGCCGGCTGAGCGACGGCACGACGGCCGTCATCAGCTGGAAAATGATCTGCGCGCTGATGTACGGCATGATGCCGAGCGCCGCAATGGCGCCCTTCATCAGCGCGCCACCCGTGAACATGTTGTACAGGCCCATGAGGGCCCCGCTGCCCCCGGCACTCTGCTCCGCAAAGAAGCGCTGGAGCGGGGCCGGATCGATGCCGGGAAGCGGAATGTAGGCCGCGACGCGGGCAACGAACAGCAATGAAAGCGTATAAAAAATCCGGGAGCGCAGCTCCGGGATCTTCAGAGAATTCGTGAAGGCGGAAAACACGGGGATGAAAGTACGATTTTGGATTTACGATCTACGCTTGGCGAGTCGGAACTCGGGGTCCGGTGCCACCTTGCGGGGGACACCGGCCGCCAACGCAGAACCGCAAACAGTGGCCTCAGGCCACGATCGCCTGGCCGCCGGCCTTCTCGATCTTGGCCTTGGCCGACTCGGAGAACTTGGCGGCGGTGACCTTCAGCGCGCGGCTGAGCTCACCATCACCCAGAATCTTCACGCTGAGCTCGTCGGCGCGGAGCAGACCGGCCTGCGCCAGCACCGCGGCGTTCACTTCCGTGATCGAAGCGTCGAGCGACGACAGGTCGCTCACATTCACCACGGCGAACTGCACGCGATGATTGTAGTTGTTGAAGCCGCGGTGCGGCAGCTTGCGGTACAGGGGCATCTGGCCGCCTTCAAAGCCGGGGCGGATGCTGCCGCCGGAACGGGCGGTCTGACCCTTGCCACCCTTGCCGGAGGTCTTGCCGTGGCCGCCGCCTTCGCCGCAGCCAACGCGCTTCTTGCGGTGCACCGCACCGGGGACGTTCTTCAGTTCGTGGAGTTTCATGTGCTTTCCTCTTTGGCGCCCCGGCCGCGGATGTGGCGGCCGGAACTCGGATTTAAAAGTTCAAACGGGAACATCGAACATCGAACGTTGAACATCGAACATCGAAGGCCCAAGCCAAGGGCTCGTGGTTCGATGTTCAGTGTTCGATGTTCGATGTTCGACGTTCAGTAATCAGCTGCTCTTGCGAGTGGCTGAGATGTCTTCCGCGAGGCGCAGCTTGCGCAGGCCTTCGAGCGTCGCGTGCACCACGGCGATGTGATTCGAGGAACCCATCGACTTGGTGAGGATGTTCTTCACGCCGGCCGCTTCGAGCACGGCACGGACGCCGCCACCGGCGATGAGGCCGGTACCGGGGGAAGCCGGCTTCAGCATCACGCGGCCGCCGTCGTACTCACCGAGCACGTCGTGCGGGATTGTGTCACCCTTGAGCTTCACGGTCACCAGGTGCTTGTGGGCGTTCGCGGTGCCCTTCTTGATCGCGTCGGGCACCTCGTTGGCCTTGCCGTAGCCGATGCCAACCTTGCCCTTGCCATCGCCGACGACGGCGAGGGCGGCAAAGCTGAAGCGGCGACCACCCTTGACGACCTTGGCGCAGCGGTTGATGAAGACGACCTTCTCGATCATCTGCGGGCCATCGCCCTCCTGCTGGCGCTGATCGCGGTTGTCGCGACGCGGGCCGCGATTGCCACCGGGGCCGCGGCCACCCTGGCCACGGAAACCGCCTTGACCACGCGGAGCGCGCTGCTCACGCGCCGGCGCCGGCTGTTGCTCCGGCGCGGGCGACGGGGCCGCCTCGGGAACGACGGCGGCAACGGGGGCGTTGGACGCGGTCGGGGCGGTATCGGAACTGGGTTCGGTGCTCATGCGGTAGGTTTAGAATTTCAGGCCGCCTTCGCGCGCGGCGTCGGCGAATGTTTTGACTTTGCCATGATACGGCGCACCGGCGCGGTCGAACACGACCGACTCGATGCCGGCAGCCTTCGCCTTGGCGGCGAAAGCGACGCCGAGGATCTTGGCGCTGGCGATGTTCGCCTTGAGGTTCTGCTTGCGCAGTTCGCCATCCAGGCTGGAAAGGAACACGAGCGTCTTCGCCGCATCGTCGTCGATCAGCTGGGCGTAGACGTGCTTCGAGGTGAATCGGACGGCCAGACGCGGACGGGCCGCGGTGCCGTTCACTTTCTTGCGGATGCGCCAGCGACGGTTCTGGAGGAGACGGGCTTTGGTGATTGTCTTCATGTGTGTTGCTCCCGGCCTTAGGCGACGGTCTTGCCTTCCTTGCGGCGGACGCGCTCGCCAACGATGCGCACGCCCTTGCCCTTGTAGGGCTCCGGCGGGTAGTAGCCGCGGATCTCCGCGGTCACCGCGCCGACCAGCTGCTTGTCCGCGCCTTCGACGCGAACCTTCGTGCCGTCGGTGACCGTCACCTTGATGCCCTCAGGAATGTCCATGAGGATCGGGTGCGAATAACCGAGCGCGAGGTCGATCTGCTTGCCCTTCAGCGCGGCCTTGAAGCCGACGCCCTGGATTTCGAGATCCTTGGTGTAACCCTCGGTCACGCCCTTCACCATGCCGGCGACGATCGAACGGGCGGTGCCGTACATCGCCCTGGCGAAGCGGGAGTCTTCAGTGGGAGCAAACGTCACCTTCTTGTCGGAGACGGTCACTTTCACGGCGGGAGCGAAGGTCTTCTGGACCTTGCCCTTGGGGCCCTCGACGAGCACGGTCTCACCAGTGACGGTGATCTTGACCTTGTCGGGGATGGAAACGGGTTGTTTGCCGATGCGGCTCATGGCGATGGCTCCTTACCAGACGTTGCAGATCAGTTCGCCGCCAGCCTTGTTACGGCGGCAGTCGGCATCCTTCATCAGGCCCTTGGACGTCGACAGAATGCCGATGCCCAGGCCGTTGAGGACGCGCGGAATCTCGGTGTAGCGGAAGTACAGGCGGCGACCCGGCGTCGAGACGCGCTTCAGGCCGGTGATGGCGGGGGCGCCATCGACGTACTTCATTTTCACGACGAGGGTCTTGTGACCCTGGGCGTCGGTCCCGGTGGAATGGTCGGCGACATAGCCCTCAGCCTTGAGGATATTCGCGACGCTTTCCTTCAGGTTCGAATGCGGGGCGATGCATTCATCGAGGCGCGCCTTGCTCGCATTGCGGAGGCGCGTGAGGAAATCACTGATCGGATCGGTCATGGTGGATGTTTACTTCGTTGGCCGCCGGATCATATCCGACTTCCGGAGGCGAAAGAGTGAAAAGGCAGGTTTGGTTTTACAGGAGGAAACGGAGGCAACCGAGAGCAGGAGCTCTGTTCTCTCCGTTGCCTCCTGTAAAAACAGATTGGATTACCAGGAGGACTTGACGACGCCGGGGATCTTGCCGGCGAGCGCGAGTTCGCGGAACTGGATGCGCGAGACGCCGAACTTGCGGTTGTAGGCGCGCGGCCGACCGCTCATGGAGCAGCGGTTGCGGATGCGGACCGGGGACGAATTGCGCGGCAGCTTCTGCAGCTTCTTCTGCGCGGCGTAGAACTCGTCGTCGGTCGTGGCGGGATTCAGGAGAGTCGCCTTCAACTCGGCCCGCTTGGCAGCGAACTTCGCGGACAACTTGATGCGCTTCTTATTGCGCTCGATGGCGGAGGTCTTGGGCATATCTGAAATTTATGATTTATGAGGTATGATTTATGATTTAATCGGGCGATTCAGGTCGGGCGATCGCCCAATCAGAAATCGTAAACCATAAATCGTAAATGGTTATGCGGCTTTCGGAGCGGACTCGGTGCGACGGAAGGGCATCCCGAGCAGGCGGAGGAGCTCGCGGCCTTCGTCGTCGTTCTGCGCCGTGGTCACGATCGTGAGATCAAGACCGATGTGCTTCTTCACGTTCTCGAGCGAGATTTCCGGGAAGATCGAATGGTCCGTGATGCCCAGGTTGTAGTTGCCCTGGCCGTCGAGCTTCGACGGGATGCCGCGAAAGTCGCGGATCGTGGGCAGCGCCACCGCGATCAGGCGGTAGAGGAACTCCCACATCGCCGTGCCGCGCAGGGTGACGTGGCAGCCCACGACCTGACCCTGCTTCAGCTTGAAATTGGCGATGGCCTTGCGCGACTTGGCGAGGACGGGCTTCTGACCGGCGATGGCGGTGACATCGCGCACGATGTCGGCGATCTGATTCTTGTCCGCCTCGGCGTCGATGCCGGTGTTGATCGAGATCTTCGTCACCTTCGGCACCTGATGCTGGTTCTTGTAGCCGCGGGACTTCGTCAGCTCAGGGACGACCTGTTCGACGTAGAGTTTCTTGAGAGTTGGGACGTAGCTCATGTGATGGACCCGCGATTACCGACCGCAGGTTTAAAAGAGGATGTTTCTATAGGGAAAAGGGACGATTCAGCCGGACCGGCCAAGCCGTGGCAAGTTACAAGTTCCAGGTTTCAAGACCGCGAGTAGAAGGTGTTTCCCGCCTGCAACTTGAAACCTGCAACCTGCAACGTGATCAGGCTTTCTTGCGCTTGGTCGAAGCGTCGAAATCGGACTGAAGCATCAGGTTCGAGACGTGCACCGAGCCTTCACGCTCCGTGATCGCACCCTGGGGATTCTTCTCCGACTTCTTCTCGTGCTTCTTGATCATCTGGACGCCCTCGATGCGGGCGCGCTGCTTGGCCGGGAGGAGCTCGATGACCTTGCCGGTCTTGCCCTTCTGGGAGCCGGCGATGACCACGACGTTGTCGCCGCGTTTGATGTGAAATTTCTGCATGTTAGAGGACCTCCGGAGCGAGCGAGATGATCTTCATGAAGTTCTTCGCGCGCAGTTCGCGGGCGACCGGTCCGAAGATACGCGTGCCCTTGGGATTGTTGGTGGCGTCGATGATGACGATCGCATTGCTGTCGAAGCGCAGGTAGCTGCCATCCGCGCGGCGGATGGGAGCCTTGGTGCGGACAACGACGGCCTTGGCGACCTCACCCTTCTTCACCGTGGCGTCAGTGGTGCTCTCCTTGATGTGGACAGTGACGATGTCACCCACGTGAGCGACGGGCGTCTGTTGGCCCATGCGCTGGATGAGAGCGGCTTTGCGGGCGCCGGTGTTGTCGGCAACCTCGAGAATGGAGCGCAGTTGAATCATGGCAGGCCTCCTGGTCGTTTAAGGGTTTGAGGGATCAGGCCTTCGCCTCGGGCTGGGCAGCCTCGTTGGATTTGGTCGTCTTGGTCGGGACGGACGCCGCGACATCGGTCTCGGAGATCGCACCCTCGGCGGAGACCGCCTTCTGCAGCACGGACACCACGCGCCAGCGCTTCAGGCGGCTGATCGGGCGGGTCTCCATGATCTCGACCTGGTCGCCCAGGCGGGTCTCGTTCTTCTCGTCATGGACGTGAAGCACGGTCTGGCGGTTGACGACCTTGTGGTAACGGGGATGCGGCGTCTTGAAGGGAACGACGACCTTGATGGACTTGTCGCCCGAGCGGCTGGAGACGACGCCGACGACGGTTTTGCGCGCGCTGCGCTGGCCGGGAGTGGCAGAAGACATGGCGGAGTGGTTTATGATTTATGATTTATGACTTATGATTCTCTGACTCCGATTCGATCGCCGTTCCGGCAGATCAGAAACCGTAGGTCACAAGTCACCTGGGTTTAGGCGGCGGCGGGAGCCTTCGCTTTTTTCGCCGTGCGCTCGGTTTCGAGGCGGGCGATGTCCTTGCGCAGGGTGCGCAGTTCGTGGGTCTTCTCGACCTGGCCGGTATGCTTGCGCAGACGCAGCTGCAGCAGCTGATCGCGGGTTTCGCGGAGCTTGGTTTCGATCTCCGTAAGGGAGAGTTCGCGGATTTCCTTGGAAGTCATGACGGGTGCGTGCGGTGTTTGGGATTAGACCGCGGCGCCTTCGCGGCTGATGAAGCGGCAGTGGAACGGCAGCTTCGCATCGGCGAGACGGAACGCCTCCTTGGCGATGGTGAGCGGCACGCCGGCGAGTTCGAAGAGGACCGCGCCGGGCTTGACGACGGCGACGTAGAACTCAACCGGGCCCTTGCCCTGACCCATGCGGACTTCGGCGGGCTTCTTGGTGACGGGCTTGTGCGGGAAAACGCGGATCCAGAGTTTACCCTTGCGCTTGAGGTGGCGCGAGATCGTGACACGAGCCGCTTCGATCTGCTGGCCGGTCATGGGACCACGGGTCAGCGACTGGAGGCCGTAATCGCCGAAGGCGAGAGTGTTGCCACGCTTCGCATTGCCGGCGCGGGAGCCTTTCTGCGATTTACGATATTTGGTGCGGGCGGGAGCGAGAGCCATGATGAGTGAGCGTTATGCTTTAGGCGTTAGGCTGTAGGCTTAAGCATTCCGCTTACCGCCTAGAGCTTATTGCTTCGGGTTGATCAGCTGTTGTCGGACTCCTTTTTGCAGATCCAGCACTTGACGCCGATCTTGCCGTACACGGTGTGCGCTTCCGAGAAGCCGTAATCGATGTTCTCGCGCAGGGTGTGCAGCGGCACGCGGCCCTTGCGCTGCCATTCGCGGCGGGCGATATCCGCGCCACCGAGGCGGCCGGAGCACTGGATACGAATGCCCTCGGCGCCGAGCGCCATGGCCATTTCGACGGCCTTCTTCATCGCGCGGCGGAACGCAATGCGGCGCTCGAGCTGCAGCGCGACGTTCTCGGCGACGAGCTGCGCCTCGATCTCGGGCTTCTTGACCTCCTGGATGTCGAGGAGGATCTCCTTGCCCGTGATCTTCGCGAGCTCGGCCTTGATGTTCTCGACCTCCTGGCCCTTGCGGCCGATGACGATGCCGGGGCGCGCGGTGTAGATCTTGACGCGGACGCGGTTCGAGGCGCGCTCGATGAAGATGCGCGGCACGGAGGCCTGCTTCAGCTTCTCCATGAGCTTCTCCCGGATCACCTGGTCCTCATTGAGGAGCTTCGGAAAATCCTTCTTGTTGGCGTACCAGCGCGACTGCCAGTTGCGACGGACAGCGAGACGGAACCCGATCGGATTGGTTTTTTGACCCATGGAAGTGAATTAGGAGTTGGTTTCGCCGTCGGTCAGGACGATGCGGATATGGGACATCTTCTTGCGGCGGGGAGCAGCGGATCCACGCGCGGCGGCCTTGAAGCGCTTCAGCACCGGCCCGTTCTCGATCAGGGCGAACTTCACCGTGAGCGAATCGGCCGACAGGTTGTTGTTGTTCTCCGCGTTCGCGATCGCGCTCTTCAGCGTCTTGGCGAGGAGGCGCGCGGACTTGCGCGGAATCAGGGTCAGATAGTCGAACGCCTCCGTGGCCTTGCGGCCTTGGATCGTGCGGGCGACTTCGCGCACCTTTTTAGGGGACATGCGCGCGTTGCGAGTGAGGGCTTGAACTTCCATGGTATTGCTGCGGATTCCGCCGGAGGCGGCGATAGCAGCCCCGGTGACGGGGCCCTACCCTTTGCGTTGTTGGTTGATTGAGAAAGACGCTAGAATCTACGATTTATGATCTACGATTTATGATTTCCGGCGGCCAAGGCCGCCCAATCATCAATCATAAATCGTAAATCATAAATAACGTTAGATTTCCTTGCGGGTCATGCCGCCGTGCGCCTTGAACGTGCGGGTCGGGGCAAACTCACCGAGTTTGTGGCCGACCATGTTCTCGGTGACGTAGACGGCGATGAACGCCTTGCCGTTGTGCACGCTGAACGTCTGACCGACAAAGTCGGGCGTGATCGTCGAGCGGCGGGACCAGGTCTGGATCGGCTTCTTGTTACCCGACTTCACCGACTTCTCGATCTTCTCGAGCAGGTGATAATCGACGAAAAAGCCCTTCTTGATGGAACGTGACATGGTGCGAAAGCGTTGGGATTACTTCTGGCCGCGCGGCTTGCGACCGTTGTGGTGGACGATGATCTGCGCGTTCGACGGCTTCGAACGACGGCGGGTCGGGAAGCCCTTCGCGAGCTGGCCCCACGGGGAGACGAGCTGCTGACGGCCACCACCACCCTTGGACTTGCCCTGGCCACCACCGTTGGGGTGATCGACGGGGTTCATCACCATGCCGCGGACGGTCGGACGAATGCCGAGCCAGCGCTTGCGGCCGGCCTTGCCGAGCGATTGCTGGTTGTGATCGCCGTTGCCGACCTCGCCAATGGTGGCGCGGCACTTCGGGTTCACGAAACGCAGTTCGCCGGAGGGCATCTTCAACGTCGCCTTGCCATTCTCGACCGCGACCAGCTCGAGACCGGTGCCGGCGCTGCGCGCGATCTGCGCGCCACGACCAGGAACCAGCTCCACGCAGTGGAGACGGGTGGACGGCGGGATGATATCCAGCGGGAAGTTGTTGCCGACCGTGTAGTCGTTCAGCGTCGCCTTGTTCGAGGCGAAGATGGTATCGCCGACGTTCAGGCCCTTCGGCGCGATGATGTACCGCTTTTCGCCATTGGTGTAGGCGATGAGGGCCAGGTTCGCCGAACGGTTCGGATCATACTCGATCGCCTGCACCTTGGCCGGCATGTCGAGGATGTCGCGCTTGAAGTCGATGATGCGGTACAGCTGCTTGTGGCCGCCGCCGCGATGACGCGACGTGAGACGACCATAGCAGTTGCGGCCACCCGTCTTGTTCTTGGACTGGGTCAGAGCGCGCTCGGGGCGCTTCTTGGCAAGGCCCTCCTGGCGGTTCAGCGAAGTGAAACGGCCAGCGGCGGTCAGCGGACGAAAGGATTTGATAGCCATGTTGGATTACTCCGGGTTGGGCGAACGCGTCTTAGACGAGCTCGATCTTGTCACCGGCCTTGAGCGTCACGATGGCCTTCTTGTAGTCGGACCCGACGCTCGGGCGACCCTGACGGGTCTTCTTGTTCTTGCCGCGGTAGTTCTGCACGTTCACGCGATTGACGGTGACCTTGAAGGTCTCCTCGACCGCCTGGGCGATCTGGTGCTTGTTGGCGTGAGGCTGAACTTCGAACGTGTACTGCCCGAGCTCCGCGGATTGCTTGTTCGACTTCTCCGAGAGGCGGACCGTTTTGAGGATCTTGTCGGCTTGCATTAGTTCTTACCTCCGTTCACGCGGGCGAGGATGGCCTCGAGCGCTTTGGTGCTGACGATGATCTTCGCGTACTGCGCGAGATCGAGAGTGTTGAGCTTCGCCGCCTCCTGGAGGGAGACGCGCTCGAGGTTGCGGGAGGCGCGGGCGGTCTCGACCGTGAACGGAGCGTCCACGAGGAGAACGCGGCCCTTCGGGGCGATGCGGCCGAGGACCACGTTGATGGCCTTGGTCTTGGTCGCCTTGGTGTCGAACGCCTCGATCACGGCGATTTCGCCGGCCGTGGCGCGATCGAAGAGCGCGCGGCTGAACGCGAGCTGCTTGACCTTCGCATTGATCTTCTTGGAGAAGTCACGCGGCTTCGGGCCGAAGACGACGCCACCGCCGCCCCACAACGGGGAGCGGGAGGAGCCGGCGCGGGCACGACCGGTGCCCTTCTGGCGCCACGGCTTCTTGCCGCCGCCGCGGACTTCGCCGCGGGTCTTGGTCGAGGCCGTGCCCTGGCGGTTGTTCGCGTTGATCGCGACGATGACTTCCTTGACCGCCTGGAGGCCCTTGTCGCCTTCAAACGTCGGCAGGCCGAAATCCTTCTCGGTGCTGGTCGTGCCGTCGGGAGAGAAAACAGTGAGTTTCATGTCTGCGTGTTCTCCGGGTTATTTCTTGGCGGGGGCCTTGGCCGGAGCGGCGGCGCCCTTCTTCGGCTCAGCAGCCGCGGGAGCCGCGACCGTCGGGAGAGCCCACTGACCCTTGATGGCCGAGCGAACGATGACATCATCGCCGTTGGCACCGGGAATCGCACCCTTCACGAGGATGAGATTCTTGTCCGCGATCACCTGGACGATGCGGAGATTCTGCACCGTGCGGCGCACCTGGCCCATGTGACCGGGCATCGCCTGGTTCTTCCAGGTACGACCGGGCGTCTGGCGCATGCCGATCGCACCGATGCGGCGGTGGAACATCGAACCGTGCGAGGCGGGACCGCCGGCGACACGGAAACGACGCACGACGCCCTGGAAGCCCTTGCCCTTGGTCACGCCGATCACGTCGACGAGCTGACCAGCGGTAAAGGCGGATGCATTGACGACATCGCCGACCTTCAGCGTGGGCGCGCCTTCGAGGCGCACTTCGGCGAGAACGCGGGGGGCGGCATCGAGGCCGGCCTTCTTCGCGTGGGCCAGTTCAGCGGCCGACGTGTTCTTCGTCTTCTTCTGGGTGAAACCGATCTGAACGGCATTGTAGCCGTCGGTTTCGACGGTCTTGACCTGGACCACAGTGCAGGGTCCAGCTTCGACCACGGTGACGGGGACGAGCGTGTTTTGCGCATCGTACACCTGCGTCATTCCGAGTTTCCGACCTAAAATTTCGGAGATCATAGGCTAAGCGGTAGGTGGAGGGTTATCCGTTTAACGGACCTACTTTAGCGATAACCTGGCGGTCCCGCGGAGCGGGACACAGGCAACTGCTAACTGTAGAGGAACGAGATCCGGGTACTAAAAGTTAAGGTGAGAGTGAGAGTGAACGTCGTGAAGGGTGCGGCCTGGCCGTTCCTTCACGACGTAAACTGAAGCTTCTACTTAGACGTTGATCGTGATGTCAACGCCGGAGGGGAGGTTGAGCTTCTTCAGCTCGTCCACCGTCTGCGCCGTCGGCTCGATGATGTCGATGAGCCGCTTGTGCGTACGAGTCTCGAACTGCTCCATCGACTTCTTGTCGACGTGCGGCGAGCGGTTCACCGAGAGCTTCTCGATACGCGTCGGCAGCGGGATCGGGCCGGAGACCCGGGCGCCGGAGCGCTTGGCGGTCTCGACGATGTCCTGCGCCGACTGATCGATCACGCGATAGTCGAAGCCCTGGAGTTTGATGCGAATTCGTTGGCCTTTCATGGCGAAAAAAGAACGGGGGTTTACGTGCGCGCCGGAGCCTTCGAAGAGGTCTCGACGATCTTGGCGAGGAGCGAATTCGGCACCTGCTCGAAGTGCGAAGGCGTGATGGAGGCGGACGCGCGGCCCTTGGAGAGCGAGCGGATGTCCGTGATGTAACCGAAGAGCATTTCCAGCGGCACGCGGGCATCGATGATGCACGCGCCAGCCTTGTTCTCCATCCCGTTGATCGAACCACGGCGGCGATTGATGTCGCCGATGAGATCACCCTGGTAGTCTTCCGGAGTGGTCACTTCGACGCCCATGATCGGCTCGAGGAGGATCGGGTTCGCCTTCTTCATGGCTTCCTTGAAGGCGAAGATACCCGCCATCTTGAAGGCCATTTCGGACGAGTCGACCTCGTGGAAGGAACCGTCGATGATGCGGATGATGACATCGACCACCGGGTAACCGGCGACCACGCCATTGTTCGCGCCTTCGAGGATGCCGTCCGTCGCGGGCTTGATGAATTCCTTCGGAATCGAACCGCCCACGGTTTCGTTGAGCACTTCGACGCCCTTGCCCTTTTCGTTCGGCTCCATCTTGACGATGACATGGCCATACTGGCCTTTGCCACCGGACTGACGGATGAACTTGCCCTCGCCTTCGGACGCCTTCGTCACGGTTTCGCGGTAGGCGATCTGCGGCTTGCCCGAGGTCGCCTCAACCTTGAACTCGCGCTTCATGCGGTCGCGGATGATGTCGAGGTGGAGTTCGCCCATGCCCGCCAGAATGGTCTGGCCGGTGTCCGGGTCAGTCTTCACGCGCAGCGTCGGATCCTCTGCGACCAGGCGTTGCAGGGCGGTGCCCATCTTCTCCTGGTCAGCCTTCGAATTCGGCTCGATCGACATCGAGATAACCGGTTCCGGGAATGACGGCGGCTCGAGGCGGATGTCGAAATCCTCGTCACACAGCGTGTCGCCGGTGATGACGTCCTTGACGCCCACGACGGCGCAGATGTCGCCGGCGTACGCCTTGTCGATTTCCTCGCGCTCGATCGCCCGCATGAGCACCAGGCGCGAAACGCGCTCGGAGCGGCGGGTGCGGGGATTGTAGACCGACATGCCCTTCGGCAGCTGGCCGGTGTAGACCCGGAAGAACACGAGGCGACCCACGAACGGATCGTTCCAGAGCTTGAAGGCGAGACCGGCCATCTTGGCCTTGTCATCCACCACCGCTTCGACCGGCTTGCCGTCACTGTCCTGGCCAACCATCGGCGGAACGTCGATGGGGCTCGGGAGGTAGTTGACGACGCAGTCGAGCAGGCGCTGGACACCCTTCTTCTTGAAGGCCGAACCGGGAATGACGCCGGTGAACTTCAGCGAGATGGTGGCCTTGCGCACGCCGAGCATCAGCTCGTTGACGGAGATCTCCGCCCCATTGAGGTACTTGTCCGCAATGACGTCGTCGAAGTCGGAGACGGCCTCGATCAGCTTCTCGCGATACTCCTGGGCCTGCTCCTTCATATCCGCGGGGACTTCCGAGGTGATCGGAGTCATGCCGAGCGGATCGGTGGTCTCGTCGAAGATGTACGCGATGTTCTGGACCAGATCGACGACGCCGCGGAAACCTTCCTCCTTGCCGATCGGGATGAACAGCGGGTGCGCGTTGGCCTTGAGCTTCTCGCGCATCTCGGAGACGGCGCGGAAGAAGTCGGCGCCGGTGCGGTCCATCTTGTTGATGAACGCGACGCGCGGCACCTTGTACTTGTTGGCCTGGCGCCACACGGTCTCGGACTGCGGCTGCACGCCGGCCACCGCGCAGAACACGGCGACGGCGCCGTCGAGCACGCGGAGCGAGCGCTCAACCTCGGCCGTGAAGTCCACGTGTCCGGGGGTATCGATGATATTGATACGCTGCTTGATCCCCTTCCACGGACCGCACGAGGCGTTCCAGGCGCAGGAGATGGCGGCCGCGGTGATCGTGATGCCACGCTCGCGCTCCTGCTCCATCCAGTCGGTGACGGTGGTGCCTTCATGCACCTCGCCCATCTTGTGGACGGCGCCGGAGTAAAAGAGAATGCGCTCGGTGGTGGTCGTCTTGCCGGCGTCGATATGCGCGGCAATGCCAATGTTGCGCGTCCATTCCAGCGGGAACGGGCGCTCCTTGGCGTTGGCGGGAGAGATCTTGGCCTTGTCGGTGACGACAGTAATGGCCGGTGCTTCGGTAGCGGACATGAGCAGGTGGGCTGGACTGGTTACCAGCGAAGGTGGGCAAAGGCGCGGTTCGCCTGAGCCATCTTATGGGTGTCTTCCTTTTTCTTAACGACCGAGCCCGTGTTGTTGTACGCGTCGATGATCTCGGCGGCGAGAGCGTCCTTCATCGGGATGCCCTTGCGGCCCGTCGCGGCGTCCACAATCCAGCGGAGGGCCAGCGACTCCTGGCGTTCGAACGAAATTTCCACGGGCACCTGATAGGTGGCGCCACCGACGCGGCGGCTCTTCACCTCGAGGCGCGGACGCGCGTTTTCGAGCGCGCCGAGCAGCAGATCAACCGGATCACCCTTCTCGAGCTTCTCGGAAACCTTCTCGAACGCCCCGTAAACGATGCGCTGGGCAAGATTCTTCTTGCCGCTCTTCATGATGACATTGACGAGGTGCGCGACCAGCGGGCTGTTGTAGCGGATATCCGGCACAACCTGGCGTTTCTCAGCTCTGTGACGACGTGACATGGCGAAATCGGTTGGGAAAAAGAACGTTGATTACTTGGCGGCCTTCGGGCGCTTGACGCCGTACTTGGACCGGGAACGACGGCGCTTTTCGACGCCGGTGGCGTCGAGCGTGCCGCGGACAATGTGGTAACGCACACCAGGCAGATCCTTCACCCGGCCGCCACGCACGAGCACGATCGAGTGCTCCTGCAGGTTATGGCCCTCGTCCGGGATGTACGAAATGACCTCATTGCCGTTCGTGAGGCGAACTTTCGCAACCTTGCGGATGGCGGAGTTCGGCTTCTTCGGCGTACGCGTCATGACCTGCACGCAAACACCGCGGCGGAACGGGTTGCCCGCCAAAGCCGGGGACTTCGACTTGGTGCGCATCTTGCGACGGCCCTTGCGAACGAGTTGGTTGATGGTCGGCATACGAAGAAGAGAAGAACGGACGGAGTGAAAATTGACGAAAAGAGGTGAACGCTAGATTTCACCGAAAGCTCGGCAAGAACTTTTTGGTGAAAACTAGAGCGTCCCGCGAAAACCCGTGGTGCCACTGGTCTCGCGAACTGTTTTGCGTGCACCGCAGGACGGCGCGCGCGCAGGAAGTAGAGACAAAGGGGGTCGAGCGTCTGGAGTTGCGGGAGCAACTTCAAGCACCATTTCGCTCGAGCGTGCAAAATCGTGTGCGCCAGGGTGAAGAAAGGGGAATGCACGTGCTCCACTTCGCGCCCCGACGATCACGATTACGAGCACGAGCAAGAGCACGAGCACGACCCATCCGAGGATGGCACCGCTCCGCCTGATAAAAAAAAACGCCCGGTCGTGAGACCGGGCGTAAAACCGGATGGAGCTAGGCTCTACATCACGATTTTTGGCGGGAGGGATTGAGAGGCTGGCGACGGCCACCGGAATGACAAGGGCAAAGTGCCTGGGGGAAAGGGGGATGGCGCGGGGAAAGGGACTCAAGGGACCTAAGGGACCTAAGGACTTGGGCGGGAGCTCCCCTACTTCGGCGGTCGCCGCTAGCATGAAGGAGCGGTTCGCTCACTCGCGTGGCCGGCTCTTTAGGTCCCTTGGGTCTTTTAGGTCCCTTTCCTCCCTTAGGTCCCTTTCAGCCCCAAAAAAAGCCGCGGACTTTCGTCCGCGGCTGAAGTGGGTGGCGTTGCCGGAGCTTAGCTCGCAGTGGCTTCCGCAGGCTTCGGCTCGTCGACGATCTGGTCGGCGCCAAAGGGCAGCGAGATCTTGAGGCCCTTGAACTGAGGCAGGCCCGTGCCCGCCGGGATCAGGTGGCCCATGATCACGTTTTCCTTGAAGCCCTTCAGGAGGTCGATCTTGCCGAGCGTCGACGCGTCGGTGAGGACGCGGGTCGTCTCCTGGAAGCTGGCCGCCGAGATGAAGCTCTCCGTTTCGAGCGACGCCTTGGTGATGCCCAGGAGGATCGGTTCGGCCTCGGCGGGTTTGCCGCCGGCTTCCTCGATCCGCTTGTTGTCGGCGAGAAACGCCGCTCGGTCGACCTGCTCACCCCAGAAGTACTCGCTGTCGCCCGGATCGGTGATCCGGACCTTGCGGAGCATCTGGCGGATGATGATCTCGATGTGCTTGTCGTTGATCGTCACACCTTGGAGACGATAAACTTCCTGCACCTGCGAGATCAGGAAGTCGTACAAGGCCGACGGCCCGAGGATTTCGAGGATTTCGTGCGGATCGGCCGCGCCCTCGGTGAGGTGCTGGCCCTTGTGAACGACGTCGCCCGGCTGCACGATGATGTGCTTGCCGGTCGCGATGAGGTGTTCCTCCTCCTGACCGGTCTCCTCGTTCTTCACGACCAGCTTGCGCTTGCCGCGGACCGTGCCCTCGAAGGACACGATTCCGTCGATGCGGGACATTTCAGCGGCATCCTTCGGACGACGGGCTTCGAAGAGCTCGGCGACGCGGGGGAGACCACCGGTGATGTCCTTGGTCTTGGACGCCTGGCGGGGGGTCTTGGCGAGCAGCGCGCCGGGGGCGATGGTGTCGCCCTCCTGCACCGCGATCTGGGCGCCGACCGGAATCGAGTACGCGGCGAGCGGCTTGCCCTTCGCATCCCGGACTTCGATCTGCGGATTCAGATCCTCCTTGTGCTCGATGACCACCGTGGCGATGCGGCCCGACGCTTCGTCGAGTTCGCGTTTCACGGTCACGCCCGGGATCATGTCCTTGAACGCGAGCGTACCACCCTTTTCGGACAGCACCGGCACGTTGTACGGATCCCATTGCGCAAGGACCGCGCCCTTTTCGATCTTCTCGCCGTCACCCACGTGGAGGAACGAGCCCACCACGATGTTGTAGACTTCGAGTTCCTTCTCATCAGCGTCGAGGATTTGAATCGTGCCGGTCTTGTTGAGGACGATCGAGCCGCCGTCAGCCGTTTCCACGAGGCGCAGGCCGCGGTACTTGACGGTGCCGCTGGAGCGAACGCGGATTTCGGGCGTCTTGAAGCCGCCGGAAGCGACGCCACCGATGTGGAACGTACGCATCGTCAGCTGCGTGCCGGGCTCGCCGATCGACTGGGCGGCGATGATGCCGACCGAATCGCCGATCTTCGCGACCTTGTTGGTCGCCGGATTGATGCCGTACGACTTCGCGTCGATGCCACCCTTGGTGACCGACGTCAGGGGGGACATGACCTTGACGCGCTCGATGCCGGAGTCGTCGATGCGCGCGCCCATCTCTTCCGAGATCAGCTCGCCGGCGCCCACGAGGAGCTCCGACGGGTTGAGCGGGTTGTAGATGTCGTCGCTGGAGAACCGGCCGATGATGCGCTCCTTGAGGCCGACGATTTCGTCGTCACCCTCGAAGATGGCCTTCTTCCACACCCCGTCGCGGGAACCGCAGTCCTCCTCGGCGATGATGACGTCCATGGCCACGTCGCACAGCTTGCGCGTGAGGTAGCCGGCGTCCGCGGTCTTGAGCGCGGTATCCGCCAGACCCTTGCGGGCGCCGTGGGTCGAGATGAAGTACTCGAGCACCGTGAGGCCCTCGCGGAAGGAGGACAGAATCGGACGCTCGATGATTTCGCCGGACGGCTTGGCCATGAGGCCGCGGGTGCCGCACAGCTGGCGAACCTGCTGTTTGTTACCGCGGGCGCCGGAGTCCATCATGATGTACACCGGGTTCACCTCGTTGCGGCCGTCGTTGTTCTCGAGCTTGGAGAACACTTCCTTGGCGATCTTGTCGGTCGCGCCGGTCCAGATGTCGACGACCTTGTTGTACCGCTCGCCGTCGGTGATGATACCCTTGTTGAACTGGCCTTCGACTTCGGCGATCTTCTTCCGGGACTCGGACACGATGTCCTTCTTGGTCTCCGGAATGATCATGTCGTCGATACCGATCGAGATGCCGGCCTGGAAGGCGGTCTGGAAGCCCAGCTCCTTCAGGCGGTCGAGGGTCTCGACCGTGACCTGGTTGCCCGAGGTCTTGTAGGTGTTCAGAATCAGGTCGCCCAGTTTGCCCTTCGGCACCGGGAAGTTGATGAAGCCAAGCTCGCGCGGCCAGATCTGGTTGAAGATCACGCGACCGACCGTGGTGCGGACGGTGCGCTTGTCCTTGTTGCCAAAGACCGTGTCGCGGCCGTAGTCGGGGTTCGGAACCTCGACCCAGTCGTGCACCTTGAGCGCGCCGTCCGTCTTGGCGAACAGCACTTCCTGGGTGCCCGAGAGCAGCGGTACGCGCTCGCCCTTCGCCGGCTTTTTGCGCGGCTCGATGGTGAGATAATAGGCGCCGAGAACGATGTCCTGGGAGGGGGTGAGGATCGGCTTGCCGGAGGACGGCGAGAAGATGTTGTTCGTCGCCATCATCAGGAGCTTGCACTCCATGATCGCCTCGAGGGAGAGCGGCACGTGGACCGCCATCTGGTCACCGTCGAAGTCGGCGTTGTACGCCGTGCAGACGAGCGGGTGGATGCGGATGGCCTCGCCTTCGATCAGCGTCGGCTCGAAAGCCTGGATCGAGAGGCGGTGGAGCGTCGGGGCGCGATTCAGCAGCACCGGGTGACCCTTGGTGACTTCCTCAAGGATGTCCCAGACCTCCGGGCTCTTCTTCTCGATCATCTTGCGGGCACCGCGGACGGTGTGCACGAAGCCGAGTTCCTTGAGGCGGCGGATGATGAACGGCTCGAACAGGACGAGCGCCATCTTCTTCGGCAGACCGCACTGGCTGAGCTTGAGCTCGGGGCCGATGACGATGACGGAGCGGCCCGAGTAATCGACGCGCTTGCCGAGGAGGTTCTGACGGAAGCGGCCCTGCTTGCCCTTGAGCATGTCCGAGAGGGACTTCAGGGGGCGGTTGCCGGCGCCCGTGACCGGGCGGCCGTGGCGGCCGTTGTCGAACAAAGCGTCGACGGCCTCCTGCAGCATGCGCTTTTCGTTGTGAATGATGACGTCCGGCGTCTTCAGCTGCATCAGGTTCCGCAGACGGTTGTTGCGGTTGATGACGCGGCGGTAGAGGTCGTTGAGGTCGGAGGTCGCGAAGCGGCCGCCTTCGAGCGGGACGAGCGGGCGCAGGTCCGGCGGGATGACGGGCAGCACTTCGAGGACCATCCACTCCGGACGGCTCTTCGAGTGGATGAAGCCCTGGATGACCTTGAGGCGCTTGGAGAGCTTCTTCTTGATCTGTTTCGACTTGGTCGCGCGCATCTGCTCCTGCAGCTCGGCGACGGTGGCTTCCATGTCGATCTTCACGAGGGCGTCGCGGACCGCCTCGGCGCCCATCTTGGCGACGAAGGAGTCATCACCGTACTCGTCGAGCGCCTGGCGGTACTCGGTGTCGGTGAGGAGCTGACGCGGCTCGAGCGGGGTCTTGCCCGGATCGATGACCATGTAGTTCTCGTAGTAGATCACGCGCTCGAGGGAGCGCGCGGTCATGTCGAGCAGCAGGCCGAGGCGGCTGGGCATCGACTTCAGGAACCAGATGTGGGCGACCGGCACGGCCAGCTCGATGTGGCCCATGCGCTCGCGACGGACGCGGGCGATCGTCACCTCGACGCCGCAGCGATCGCACACGACGTCCTTGTACTTGATGCGCTTGTACTTTCCGCAGGCGCACTCGTAGTCGCGGACCGGCCCGAAGATCTTCTGACAGAAGAGGCCGCCCGGCTCGGGCTTGAACGTGCGGTAGTTGATCGTCTCGGGATTCTTGACCTCGCCTTTCGACCACTTGCGGATGACGTCGGGCGAAGCGACCGTGATGGACACGCAGTCGAACGCGGCCTCCTCGAGGCCAATGGCCTCACGAGCCTGATCGCGGTTGCCGGAGTGGGCGGCGGTCTCGTTGGGTTGAATCATTTTTGAGTATCTCCCTGAATGTTTTGGAAAGGTGTTCGCGGGGTGGAGGCGGCGCCGGCCGGTGCGACCGGCGCCAGCCCATCCCGCGGGCTCATCAGGTGCCGTAGCTCAGCGCGTCCCGCTTCTGGAGTTTGATGTCCAGGCCGAGCGACTGAATTTCCTTGATGAGGACGTTGAACGATTCCGGCGTGCCGGCCTGCAGCGTGTTGTCGCCCTTGACGAGCGATTCGTAGATCTTCGTGCGGCCCTGCACGTCGTCGGATTTGACGGTGAGCAGTTCCTGGAGCGTGTGCGCCGCGCCGTAAGCCTCGAGCGCCCACACTTCCATTTCGCCGAAGCGCTGACCGCCGTACTGCGCCTTGCCGCCCAGCGGCTGCTGGGTGACGAGCGAGTACGGGCCGACCGCACGAGCGTGAATCTTGTGCGAGACCAGGTGATTCAGCTTCATCATGTAGATGTAGCCGACGACGACCTCCTGATCGATCTTCTCGCCGGTGCGGCCGTCAAAGAGCGTGCTCTTGCCGGTCGACGGGAGTTTGGCGTCCTTGAGGTACTCACGGACCTTCTTCTCGGGGATGCCGTCGAAGACGGGCGTGGCCACCTTCAAGCCGAGCTTTTTGCAGGCCCAGCCGAGATGGGTCTCCAGCACCTGGCCCACGTTCATGCGGGAAGGCACGCCGAGGGGGTTCAGGCAGATTTCGACCGGGGTGCCGTCCGGGAGGAACGGCATGTCTTCCTCAGGCACGATCTTGGCGACCACACCCTTGTTGCCGTGGCGGCCGGCCATCTTGTCGCCGACCTCGAGCTTCTGCTTCGTGGCGATGTAGACCTTGACCTGCTTGATCGCACCGTCGGCGGCGCCTTCGCCCGACTCCACCGTGCTCAGCTTGCGCTCACGATCGGTTTCGAGCTCATCGAACTTCGTCTGGTACGAGCCGATGATCTCCATGATCTTGATGCGAACCGGGGACGGATCGATCTGGACGTGCTTCGAGACGGCCGCGAGCTTGCGCAGGAGCGTCTTGGTGATCTTGCGGTTGGCCGGGATGATGATTTCGCCGGTCTCGCCGTTGATCACGTCGAGCGGAATCTTTTCGCCGAGGAGGATGTTGGAGAGAGCCTCGGTGAGGCCTTCGCGCAGCTTGTCCATCTGCGTCTTGTACTCCTCCTGGATCTGCTTGGCCTGGCGGCGGCGATCCGACGGGGAGAGCTTCTCCTCCTGGTTGTCGATGCGCGACGACACCTTCACGTCCATGATGATGCCGGTCACGCCGGACGGGACGATGAGGGAGGTGTCCTTCACATCGGCGGCCTTTTCGCCGAAGATGGCGCGGAGCAGCTTCTCTTCCGGGGCGAGTTCCGTCTCGGACTTCGGAGTGATCTTGCCGACGAGGATGTCGCCGGGTTTGACCTCCGCGCCGACGCGAATGACGCCGTTGTGGTCGAGGTTCTTGAGCGCCTCTTCACCGACATTCGGGATATCGCGCGTGATTTCCTCGGGCCCGAGCTTCGTGTCGCGGGCGGTGACCTCGAATTCCTGGATGTGGATCGAGGTGAAGATGTCCTCCTTCAGCACCTTCTCGGAGATGAGGATGGCGTCTTCGAAGTTGTAGCCGTTCCACGGCATGAACGCGACGAGCACGTTGCGGCCGAGCGCCATTTCGCCGCCGTCGGTCGAGGGACCGTCGGCGATGATCTGGCCGGCCTTGATCTTCTGGCCCAGCTTGACGATCGGCTTCTGGTTGAAGCAGGTGCCGGCGTTCGAGCGCATGAACTTGCGCAGCTCGTAAATCCGGACGCCGTTCTTGGCATCGGACTTGAGGTTGCGCGGCAGTTCGCCGTCGCGGGTGATCACGATGCGCTTGGCGTCGACCGAAGCCACCACGCCCGCCTCATCGGCGACCATGACAATCTTCGAATCGCGGGCGACGCGCTCCTCGATGCCGGTGCCGACGAGCGGCGCCTCGGCCTGGAGCAGCGGAACGCCCTGGCGCTGCATGTTGGCACCCATGAGCGCGCGGTTGGCGTCGTCGTGCTCGAGGAAGGGAATCATACCCGCGGCGATCGAGATGACCTGCTTCGGGGAGACGTCCATCAGGTGAACCTCGGTGGCGGCGACTTCGATGAAGTTACCATCCTGCCGCGAGGTGACCTTGCCGACAAAGTGACCCTTGTCGTCGAGCTCGGAATTCGCCTGGGCGATGACCTTGCCCTCTTCCTGGTCGGCGGTGAGGTACTCGATCTTGTCGGTGACGCGGCCATCCTTGCACGTGCGGTACGGCGTCTCGATGAAGCCGAACTCGTTCACGCGGGCATAGGTGGACAGGGAGTTGATGAGGCCGATGTTCGGACCTTCCGGGGTCTCAATCGGGCAAATGCGGCCGTAGTGCGACGGATGGACGTCGCGGACCTCGAAGCCGGCGCGTTCGCGGTTGAGACCACCCGGCCCGAGCGCGGAGAGGCGGCGCTTGTGCGTGACCTCGGCGAGCGGGTTGATCTGGTCCATGAACTGCGACAGCTGGCTCCGCGCAAAGAAGTCGCGGATGACGGTCGTGAGCGCCTTCGGGTTGATCAGCTTCTGCGGCGTGATCGAGTCGACGCTTTGATCGTACATCGTCATGCGCTCGCGCACGAGACGCTCGGTGCGGCTGAGGCCGACGCGGCACTGGTTGGCGAGCAGTTCGCCGACGGTGCGGACGCGGCGGGAGCCGAGGTGATCGATATCGTCAACCACGCCGACGCCCTTCTTCAGGCGGACGAGATACTTGGTGGCGGCGACGACGTCGGCGCTTTCGAGGATGCGCTGGTCGAGGTCGGTCTTGAGGCCGAGCTTCTGGTTGACCTTGTAACGGCCGACGCGGCCCAGGTCGTAGCGCTTGGGATCGAAGAACAGCCGCTTGAGCAGGGCCTTGGCATTCGCCGTGGTCGGCGGCTCGCCCGGACGCAGGCGCTTGTAGATTTCCTTGAGCGCCTCCTCCTCGTTGCGGGTCGGGTCCTTCTTGAGCGCGCGGATGATGGCACCCTCGTCGATCGACGTGTCGATCACGCGCAGGGTCGTGATCTCGTGCTTTTCGAAGGTGCGGACGATCGCCTTGGTCAGCGGTTCGAACGCGCGGGCGAGCACCACGCCCTTCTGGGCATCGATGGCATCCTCGACGAGCACGAGCGTGGAGACGTTCTCCATGTCGAGCGCCTTCGAGACCTTGAGGTCCTTGATCTCGTAGAAGAGATTCAGGATGTCGATGTCGCTCGAGTAGCCGATCGAGCGCAGCAGCGTCGTGATGAGGAACTTCCGGCGGCGGCGGCGGCGGTCGAGATAGACGTAGAGCAGGTCGTTGTTGTCGAACTGCACCTCCAGCCAGGTGCCGCGGTCGGGGATGATGCGGAAAGAATGGAGCGGCTTGCCGTTCGGATGGGGCGTGACCTCGAAGGCGATGCCGGGCGAACGGTGCAGCTGGGAGACGACGACGCGCTCGGCGCCGTTGATGATGAACGAGCCGCGCTCGGTCACCATCGGAATCTCGCCCATGTAGATGTCCTCATCCTTGATGAAGTCCTCCTCGCGGAGGCGGAGCTTCACGTAGAGCGGGACGGAGTAGGTGATGCCTTCACGGAGGCACTCCAGCTCGGTGTTCTTGGGATCACCGAGGGTGTACGAGACGTACTCGAGCGTCAGCCGCTCGTCGTAGCTGAGGATGGGAAACACCTCGCGGAACACGGCCTCGAGGCCCTGGGCCTTGCGCTGCTTCTCCGGGAGCCCCTTCTGGAGGAAGTCCAGGTACGAACTGATCTGAATCTCGATGAGATTCGGCGGCTGGATGACTTCGCGGAGTTTGCCGAAGTTGATGCGTTCAGAGTGATTGCGGTCGGCCATGAGATTTCCCGGTAAAAATTAGGAGACAAAAAAATGCGCGGTCTGCCCCTCAGAGTCCGCGCCGATAGCTGGTGGCAGGGAAGGAACGAACAAAAAAAGAAAAGGCAAAGGACAGGCCGCGTACCAACGCGGCCTGTCCTGAAAGAATCGAGAGTTGTGCGAGTGAAATCGCCAAAAGGCGGTTTTACTTCAGCTCGACCTTGGCGCCGGCGGCCTCGAGCTTCTTCTTGATGTCCTCGGCTTCGGCCTTGGGGGCGTTTTCCTTGACGTTCTTCGGGGCGCCTTCGACGAGGTCCTTGGCTTCCTTGAGGCCCAGGCCGGTGATGGCGCGGACTTCCTTGATGACGCCGATCTTGTTCGCGCCGGCTTCCTTGAGGATGACGGTGAACTCGGTCTGCGCTTCGGCGGCCGGGGCGGCGGCGCCACCGCCAGCGGCGGGAGCGGCGGCCACGGCAGCGGCGGCGGAAACGCCCCACTTGCCTTCGAGGTCCTTAACCAGCGCGGCGAGATCGATAACCGACTGGCTGGAGAGCCACTCGATGACTTGGTCCTTGGTGATGTTGCTCATGATGTCTGCTCCTTGGGACTGGCTAGCGGCTTCGAGGATGAAACGCGTTTAAGAGACGTATCTCCTAGCGAGCCCCGGGATTTTGGATTGCGGGGGACGGCGGCGCCACGAATGCGGCGGGATGCCGGCCTCGCAAAATTGTTTGATGGAAGAGGGTTAGGCGGCAGGAGCAGCGGGCTGCTCCTTCTTGACCTTGGCGTCGAGCACGCGGACGAACGCGGCGGCATTGCTGGTGAGCAGGCCCAGGAACTGGGCGCGCAGGGCGTCGAACGGGGGCAGGTCGGCGATCTTGTTGAGGTCCACGGCCGTGACAATTTTCTTGTCCAGCACGCCGACCTTGATCTCGAGCTTCTGCTTTTCGTCGAAGAACTTCTTGAGGACCTTCGCGACCCCCGCGGAGTTCTTGCCGCCGACCACGATGGCCGTCGGGCCCGCCAGCGAGGCCTCCACTTCGGGCAGGCCCAGGGCCTTGGCCGCAACGCGGAGCGAGCTGTTCTTCACGACGTGGAACTCGGCATTCTCCACCGCGAGGCGCTTGCGCAGCTCGGCGGTGTCGGCGACCGTCACCTTGGTGAAGTTGGCGAGGATGACGTAGTCGGACTTCTTGAGGTGCGTCTCGACCTCGTTGATCAGGAATTGTTTTTCGGCTCTCATGGTGCGCCTCCTCAGTATTTGCTGAACTCAGTCGCGGCCAACTTCACGCCCGGGCTCATGCTGGACGAGATGGTCACGCTCTTGATGAACTGGCCGCCCTTGAAGGTGTTCGGCTTGGCCTTGCCCACGGCTTCGAGCACCGCGGCGGCGTTCTCGAGAATCTGCTGCGGGGTGAAGGAACGCTTGCCCACGCCGACGCCAATGTTGGCCGTCTTGTCCATCTTGAACTCCACGCGGCCGGCCTTCACGGCCTTGATGCCGCCGGGGATGTCGTCGGTGACGGTGCCGGCCTTCGGATTCGGCATCAGGCCCTTGGGGCCGAGCACGCGGGCGAGGGTGCGGACCTGCTTCATCGCCTCGGTGGTCGCAATCGCGACGTCGAAGTCGAGCCAGCCGTCCGAGACCTTCTTCATGAGGTCGGTGAGACCCGCCTCATCAGCACCGGCATCGAGGGCCTTCTTCGGATCGTCGGTGAAGACGATCACGCGCACCTTCTTGCCCGAGCCGTTCGGCAGCGGCGTGGTGCCACGGACGTTCTGTTCGCCGGACGTGGCGTCGACGCCGAGACGGAACGAGAGCTCGACGGTCTCGTCGAACTTCGTCTTCGGGAATTTGGCCAGGATGTCCACCGCTTCCTTGAGCGAGTATTCCTGGGCGAGGTCAGCGACCTTGATGGCGCTGCGGTAGCGTTTGCTTTGCGTTTTTGGCATGTTGTCTCCTTGCGGTGCAAGCGGCGGTGAGGCCTCCCGCGGTGAAGTCGATAGTCGTTAGTCCAGAGTCGAGAGCCGAACCACTCGGTCTTGCTCCCGACTCCTGGCTCTCAGCTATCGGCTAAAAGCTCAGTCGATCACGTCGATGCCCATGTTGCGGGCGGTGCCGGCGATGACCTTGATGCCGGCTTCGGGCGTGGTGGCGTTCAGGTCCGCCTTCTTGATATTGTAGATTTCGAGCAGCTGCTTCTTCGTGACCTTGCCGACCTTCTCGAGGTTCGGCTTGCCCGAACCGCTGGCGATGTTGGCCGCCTTCTTGAGGAGGACGGACGCCGGCGGGGACTTCAGGATGAAGGTAAAGCTCTTATCGCTGTAGACGGTGATGACGACCGGGAGGATCATCCCGTTCTGGTCCTTCGTCTTCGCGTTGAACTCCTTGCAGAACGCCATGATGTTGACGCCCTGGGCGCCGAGCGCAGGACCGACCGGGGGCGCAGGATTGGCCGCGCCGGCGGGCAACTGAAGGCGAATGTAACCTTGGATCTTCTTGGCCATGATGGAATTGATTTATGATTTATGAATTACGATTTATGATCTTCTGATTTTGCGCGTGGTGCTGATTCCGATTCGAGATTCCGAGAGGCGCGGAAATCATAAATCGTAAATCATACATCGTAAATTATTCGGCGGCGCGCTGGACCTGCCAGTATTCCAGTTCGACCGGGGTGAAACGGCCGAAGATGGAGACCGAGATCTTCAGCTTGCCGCGATCCGGGTCGATTTCGTCGATGCGGCCGGTGAGCGACGCAAAGGCGCCGTCGGTGATCTTCACCTCTTCGCCGACGCTGTACTGCACCTTCGGCACTTCCTTGCCGCTGGCCGCCTCGATGCGGGCATAGATTTCGTCCACTTCGGACTGGCGCAGAGCCGCCGGGCGATCGCCACCCACAAAGCCGATCACGCCCGTGGTCTCCTTGAGGAAGTACCAGGGCTTGTTGATGAGCTTCTTGTCCTCATCAAACAGCCTGGCGTGAACGAAGACATAGCCCGGATAAAGCTTCCGGACCTTGGTCGACTTCTTGCCGCCCTTCACCTCGGACACCACTTCCGTCGGAAGCAGCACCTCGAAGATGTAGTCGTCGAGTTCCTCGGCTTTCTTGAACTTCTCGACGTAGGTCTTCACCTTGCCCTCCTGACCGGAGAGCGTGTGCAGGGCGAACCACTGGGCGCCGGCCGGCGCTGACGTTGGAGCGGCCATCGCGTGCCTTAGCTAACCCAAGTCGTGAAAAGGTCGACGACCTGGAACAGCGAGAAATCGCTGACCATCGTGAACACGCCGAGGATGGCGATGGCCACGATAACGACAATCGTCGAATCCCGCAGCTCGCTACGCGTCGGCCAGGCGCACTTCAAGAGTTCGTCCTTGGTTTCGCGGGCGAAGATGCGGACAGCACCGAAAGGGTTTTTCATTGGATCTAAATTTGGCAGGCGCGGAGGGACTCGAACCCCCAACCGACGGTTTTGGAGACCGCTACTCTACCAATTGAGCTACACGCCTGTGGAAAGTCTCTCTTAGACGACACAGCCGAGGCCCCATTCAGGGCCTCGGCGGGTCGGTTAAAACATGAACGGAGATTACTCGGTGATCTCCGTGATACGACCGGCACCGATGGTGCGGCCGCCTTCACGGATGGCGAACTTCTGGGTCTTCTCCATCGCGATCGGCACGATGAGCTCGATGTCCACGGTGATGTTGTCACCGGGCATGATCATCTCGACGCCCTTCGGCAGGTTGACGACACCCGTCACGTCCGTCGTGCGGAAGTAGAACTGGGGGCGGTAACCGTTGAAGAACGGCGTGTGGCGGCCACCCTCGTCCTTCGAGAGGACGTAGATTTCGGCCTTGGCCTTCTTGTGCGGCGTAATCGACTTCGGAGCGGCGAGAACCTGACCGCGCTCGATGGCTTCCTTTTCGACGCCACGGAGGAGCAGACCGACATTGTCACCCGCCTGGCCGCTATCGAGCAGCTTGCGGAACATTTCGATGCCGGTCACGACGGTCGTGGTGGTGTCCTTCAGGCCGACGATCTCGACGGTTTCGTTCAGCTTGACGATGCCACGCTCGATGCGGCCGGTGGCGACGGTGCCGCGGCCGGTGATCGAGAACACGTCTTCGATCGACATCAGGAACGGCTTGTCCATCTCGCGCATCGGCTCCGGGATCTCGGAGTCGATCGCGTTCATGAGCTCGGCGATGGCCTGCTCGCCCTCGGGCTTGCCCTCGAGCGCCGCGGTGGCGGAGCCACGGATGATCTTCGCGTTCTTGCCGTCGAATTGGTACTTGGTGAGGAGATCGCGGATTTCCTCTTCGACGAGGTCGAGAAGGTCCTTGTCATCGATCAGGTCGACCTTGTTGAGGAACACCACGATCTTCGGCACGCCGACCTGGCGGGCGAGGAGGATGTGCTCACGGGTCTGCGGCATCGGGCCGTCAGCGGCCGAAACGACGAGGATCGCACCGTCCATCTGGGCGGCGCCGGTGATCATGTTCTTGACGAAATCGGCGTGTCCCGGGCAGTCGACGTGCGCGTAGTGGCGCTTGTCCGACTCGTACTCGACGTGGGCGACGGAGATCGTGACGATCTTGGAGGCGTCACGAACGGTACCGCCCTTGGCGATATCGGCGTACGTCTTCACTTCGGCGAGGCCTTTGCGAGCTTGGACCGCGAGGATCGAGGTCGTCAGCGTGGTTTTGCCGTGGTCAACGTGGCCAATGGTGCCGACGTTAACGTGCGGTTTCTTACGTTCGAATGTGCCTTTTGCCATGTGAGTTGAGACGTTTGATTGGGTGGATAGAAATTTGCCTCTGAGTTTAACGTCGGAGAAGCCGGTACCGACGGGTGCTGACCCTGGAGCCCAGAAACGGATTCGAACCGTCGACCTCCCCCTTACCAAGGGGGTGCTCTACCAACTGAGCTATCTGGGCAGAGTAAGGGAGTGCCAAAAAACGAAAAAGAGCGGAGAAAGTGCGGTTCTGAAATTCCACCGTCAACAACAAATCCACCCGCAGAGCCAAAATATTACGGACCAACGACAATACGGTAGAACCCGGGAGCTAAACGGTCGCCGAGACGGAACTCACCGGCGAGGAAATGACGGAAATGGGTGTCGATTTGTTCAAGCCCGGAGCCAACCGTCAAGACAGGGGTTCCGACAAGGCCTGCTTCATCCACAGTAGCAACGAATTCCAACGGTTTCCAGCCCGCTGCCGGAATGCCGTTCAACACGGGACGCGCCCCGGGCGGCAGCGGGAGGGCGAGAACGGAGTTCGTCTGGCTGGCTGCGTAGACGTCGACCCGGCCGCCGGTGGGCGGATGAGCCGCCACCTCGAGGTCCGTGTGGCCAAGGCCGCGGGCGAGGGGCGTTGGGGGATTCGCCAGCGCCGCGACGGGGTCGGGCGGCGGCCGTACCATCGGCGGCAGCGCCAGGCCCGGCGCGTCAGGGGAATACTTGAGCCGGGTCCCCGGATCGACGTCGAAATATCCGCGGCCCGGTTCCAGGGGCAGCAAGGGTCGCGAGGGAGCGTTGTAAGCTGTTGGCAGAAAAAGAGGTACCAGATCCCGCATGGCCAGTTCATCCGGGCGCCCGGGAATGAGCGTCACCGGCGGCAATCCGGCGGGCCGCGAAACCGGCTCGGCGGGCGCGGGGAGCCGGAAGAGCGCGGCCACGGCGGTCACCAGGACGGCGGAGAGCGCCGCGGAAGCCAGCCAACGGCGTTTGTCGCCTGAACGCGCGCGGGACATCGTCAACGGGCGGGAGCAGCGGCAGCGCCGCGCCGCGGATGGTCTTCGGCCGCCACGGTCACCTGAAAGCCCGCGCTGTGCGCCAGTCCAAGGATGCGGGCGAGGGTCGCCGCCGGGACCTCCGCACTGGCACGCACGAGCAAGGACGGTCGCGGTGCGCGCTTCGACTGCTCCGCCAGCCAGAGCGCCAGCTGGTCAAGATTCCGGAGCCCGTCGTCCACCACGATCTGTCCGGCGTTGACGATGGTGATCACGTGGGTCGTAACGCGGGCGTCAGCCGTCGCCCCCGGCACCTCCGGGAGCTGGAAGTCGATCCCGAGCCCCGGCGACACCACAAAGCGGGAGCCGAAGAACGCAAAAAATCCGGCGATCAGCCCGACATTGACGACATAAATCCAGTCAAAGCTGCGGGGGTGCGGCCGAAGCCGCCGGGAAAGATCGAGGGGACGGGTGAGCAAGGGAGGGGAAAGTGAAGGTGAAAGTGAAAGTGAAAGTGAAGGTGAGAGGGGTCAGCGCTTGGCCTCGAGGACGGGCTCGCCGGGCTTCACGTTGCGGTATTCAGTGAGGAGATACTTCATGATCTCGTTGCCCCCCCACTCCACGTCCCGGACGATGGCGCGGACGCGGCCGGCGAGGAAATGGTAGGCGAGATGCGCCGGGATCGAAAGGAGGAGGCCGCCGGCGGTGGCCAGGAGCGCCTGCCACATGCCGCCCGACAGCGCGGTGGCGGTGACATAATTCCCCCCCTGTTCGAAAGCGTGGAAGGTGCTGATGAACCCCAGGATCGTGCCCAGCAGGCCGACGAGGGGAGCCACCTGACCGATGGCCGCGATCGAATGGAGGCGCCGTTCCAGGGCCGGGAGCTCCACCACCGCCGCCTCCTGCACGTAAAATCGCATCTCCTCGGCCGAGTCGTCGGCGTGCAGCAGGGCCGCCTTGACCACGGCAGCCACGGGACCGGGAGTTTCCTCACATACCGTCAGGGCCTCGACGAGCCGGCGCTTCGCCAGGATGTTCTTGATGCCGTCCACGAACGCCTTGGCGCGGATCTGCCCGCGGTGCAGATAAAGGACCCGCTCGATGAACAGCATCAGGCCGACGAAGCCGAGCACGAGGAGAACCCAGATCATGGGGCCCCCGCGGGCGAAAAGCGTGAAATCAAAGGCGGACATGGACGCGGCTAAAGGTTTCGAGTTTTGAGTTTTGAGTTTTGAGTTTTGAGCTCAGGAACTCAGTTGGCCGGCGTGGTGGCTTCCCGGTTGACGGTCGCGACGGCGGGGATGCCGAGGCGTTGCAGGCGCTCGATGGCCGTTTGTTCGCCGAAACCCAGTTTGCTGTCGCGGAGAAGCGCATACACCCGGCGGGCCTCGTCCATTGTCTCCTCCTGCTCCAGCAACGTGCCGAGGTCCAGCAGGGTGCGCGCGAGCCAGTAGGGCTGCGTCGAACGCAGCGGGTCACCCGCCTTCACATCGAGCAGGAACGGCATGATCACATCAGAAAACCAGACACTGCGCGCCTTCTCGCGCTGGCCCCGCCGCTCCAGCATCTTGCCGAGGTTGTAGCCCGCCTCGACGCGCACCTCGGCCGGCGCCGAAACGCGGTAGAGCAGTTCCTCGAACATCGACTGGGCGATGTCGGCATGAGAACCCGACAAGTCCATCGAAGATTGCGCATGGTGGCACTCGGCGAGGCGGAGCTGCGCGACCACCACGTCGGGTCGTTGCGCATACTTGGGATTGTTGACGAGGTCCTCGTAGGCGACCTGGGCGCGTGGAAAATCATTCAGGGTGCGGAGCAGATCACCTTGCTTGAGACGCGCGGCAAAAACCAGCTCAGGGGGAGCCGGCGGGGTGCGGCGCACCAGTTCCTCGATTCGATCGTTCGCCTCCTCCAGATCGCGCCGCTGTCCAAGCCGCTCCGAAAGCAGGGCGAGCTGGAAGAGCGCGTAGGGCACGTAGGGGCTGGCTTGGTAATTCGGCTCATCGATCAGCGTCCGCAGGGCCCGCTGCGCATCCTGGATCTGGTCGCGGCCGGAAAAATAAGCGGCCGTGACCAGGTAGGAATAAATGGCCGCATCCGTGGCGGGATACACCTCCCGGAGCTGCGCGAGGGTTTCGCGGGCCGCCGTTTCGCGATCCAGACGGAACTCCGCCTCGGCCTTCAGGAGTGCGGCCGTGCTCAGGATTTCCGTCCGCGGACCGGGCGCGAGCCCCGCGATCACCGGCTCGAGCCGGGGCACCAGTTCGAGCGTGAGTTCGGGCCGGCCGGCCTCGAACGAAAGCCGGGCCTGCAACCAGCTCATGCGGGCGCGCAACTCGGGTGAGATGTCGGCGGTGGCGCCGTTCTCCAGCAGTCGGGAGACCCGCTGCAGCGCTTCCGCCGTACGACCCTGGATCTTCAGACCGCGCGCAAGACTCCACTCCGCCTCCCAGCGGTTGGTGACGTCGAAACGCGGATCGGCGCGCAACTGGTCCACAATGCTGGCAAGGTCGGCCCGCGGGTCGCCCGCTTCCGCGCGGATCGAAGCGAGCGCGCGCTGGAACATGAGATCGCCGGGCTTGATGCCCGCGGGCGGATTCTGCACGGCGGCCGCGTACGCTTCGGCGGCGAGGCGGTAATCCTGGGCGCGGAAACGGGCTTCCGCTTCGAACACCCGCAGCTCCGCGATCGACTCCGCAATCACCGGACCCTCCTGCGCGCTGCTTGCATTCGGATGCGCGGCCAGGGTCTCGCGCGCGAGCCGCGCGTGTTCGGCGGAAACACGATACCGGTGCTGCTCCCACGCCGAGGTGGCGAGAACGACGAGGGCGTGGGGGCGCAGGGCCGAGCCGGGGTAACTGTCTTTCAGTTCGTTGGCCCGGCGTTCCGCCATCGCGTAGTCCCGGGCCGTCAACGCCAGTTGCGCCCGCATGAGCAATACGCCGTCGTGAATGGCGGACTTCGCTGGTGCGCCCAGGAGCCGGTCGAGTTCGCCGCGATAAAGCCCCCGCTCGGGCTCGCGGGTGGAGTGCTGCGCGAGGACTTGCAGGGCCTGCCGCTGCAGGTCGGGCACACTGCCCTGCTCGAGCAGCTGCACCAGCGCGTTGCGGCCCGCGCCGCCCCGGGTCTTTTCGCCAATCAGGCCGAGCAGCAGCCGGAGCCGATCGTGCCATTGCCGTTCGGCCCGGGGCACGCGCAGCAGCACCTCCGACAGAAACCGCACCGCCTCATTCTTGCCGCCGGTGACATCGCGCAGCACGGCGTAGTCCTCGGCCATCAGGTACGCGGCCCGTCCGCGCTGCTGTTCCGCCTCGTAACGTTGGCGCAACAGGGCGACCTCATTCGCGGAAACCTTGAGAAAATTCAGGCGGAGGCGGTGGGCCGCGGTCGCGAAGCGCGCGCGCGCGAAGTCGCTCGTGGCTTCTTTCTCGGCGTCGCGATAACTGTCGTTGGCCGCCGCCACATCGCGCGGCGTGCCGAGATCCTGGATTGCGCCCCGCAGGAAATAGAACCACGCCCGATCCGGTTTGGTGAGCGAGTCGAGGTCGATCTCCCTCAGCTCGTCGCGCGCGTCGTCCACACGGTTGAGCTGGGTGTACGCCAGACCGAGCCGCAGCCGCCATTCATAGGTGCGGGGTCCCGGCGACGCTTCCAGCACCTGTTCGGCCTCGGCGGCACGGCCGGCATCAAGGAGTGCGCTTGCCAGCGGCAGCGAGATCACCGCGCGATCCACGCCCGGCGCATTGAGCAGCTCCTGATAAAGCGGAATGGCGAGGGAGGGCAGGCCCAGTTCCTGGGCGAGCTGCGCAGCAGCGAAACTGGAACCAATCTTCCCCAGCGACACCGCCGTCTCGGGTGCACCGAGGGGGACCGGAGGGTTCAATGCTTCGGCCGCGCGTGCGACGGGAGCTGACCAAAGCCCGAGGAGGACGAGAGCCAGGTAGCCCGGAAGCCTGCTGCGCCAGCGAAGATCTGCGGTTTTGCCTTTACCACTTACCACCCGCGCAACTTGCCCCCCGGGCTGGAAACAATCAACCGTGTTGTAAGTGATCTATACTGGCGGTGCGGACCAGATTCCGCAGACTGCTGGCGCCTAGATCGTAATACACCACCCACCATGACTGCTCTCATCATCCTCGGCGTTCTCTTCGCCATCCTGCTGATCGTCGCCCTGTGGATCGTCGGGATTTACAACAAGCTGGTTGATCTGCGGAACCGGTTCAAAAATGCGTTCGCGCAAATCGACGTCCAGCTCAAGCGCCGCTACGACCTGATCCCCAACCTCGTCGAAACGGCCAAGGGCTACATGAAACACGAGCGGGAGACGCTCGAGAATGTCATCAAGGCGCGCAACATCGCCTACGCTGCTTCGCAGGCCGCAGCCGCGAATCCGGCCGACGCCAACGCTGTGCGCGGCCTCGGGAATGCGGAAGCAGGCCTCGCCGGCGCGCTGTCCCGCCTGATGGTGGTGTCCGAACAGTATCCGGACCTGAAGGCGAACCAGAACATGATGCAGCTGACGGAGGAGCTGACCTCCACGGAAAACAAAGTCTCCTTTGCGCGCCAGGCGTACAATGACAGCGTCATGACCTACAACACCGCGCGCGAGACCTTCCCGAACGTGATTTTCGCGGGGATGTTTGGGTTCCAGGCGGCGGAGCTGTTCAAGATCGAGGATCCCAGCGAGCGCAACGCGCCAAAGGTGAGCTTTGCCTGAAAAGACTGAAAGGCTGAAGGGCTGAAAACCTGAAACAACCTGGCTGCAACGGGGTTGTTCAAACAGGCTCCTTCAGTCCTTCAGCTTTTCAGCCCTTCAGCCCTTTCCCTACCATGAGCACTCCTGATCCACTCGATTCTGCGATTCCGGTGGGTTCCGGTCCCGGGACCACCGTGCCTCCGTCTTCCTCCTCGCCCAATCCTGGCAGCACGCCGCCACCGCCGCCCCCTCCCTTTGCCAGCACCCCGCCGCCCGCGACTCCCCCGGTGGAAAAGCCGCGGGGCAGCGACAAGATCTGGGCTCTGGTGGCGCATCTTTCAGGTTTCGTGGGCCTGCCGATCCTGCTTCCTGCCATCGTGTACCTCGCGATGAAGGACGACTCGGCTTATGTCGCGGACAACGCCCGGGAGGCGCTGAACTTCCACATCTCGTGGATCATCTATAGCCTGTGCGCGTTTGCCCTCTCGTTCATCCTGATCGGGATGCCGATTCTGTTCCTGCTGTGGATCGCGGGTCTGGTGCTGGCGGTGATCGCCGCACTCAAGGCGGCCGACGGCGGGTGCTATCGTTATCCGCTCACGATCCGGCTCATCAAATAAAGGCGAAAGGACTGAAGGGCTGAAAGACTGAACGAATCCGCTCAACGGAAGTCACCCGCTGCCGCACGGGTTTAGCCTGAGATCCTCCCGCCTCCCCTCCTTCAGCCCTTCAGTCTTTCAGTCCTTCAGCCCTTTCCTCCGTAATGGATTTCTTCGAGGCGCAGTCGCGCGCGAAAAAACGGTCCGGCCGTCTCGTGCTTCTTTTTGTCCTGGCTGTGCTCGGGACCATTGGGGCGACCTATGTCGCGGTGGCCCTGATCCTGAGCCAGGTCGGCGCGGGGGACCCGAATTCGTTCGAAGGTGGCCGGCTGGAGATCGCGTGGTGGAATCCCCAACTCTTCGCGGGCGTGGCGGTGGCCACGCTGAGCGTGGTCGGGCTGGGATCCCTGTTCAAATGGAGCCAGTTTTCAGCCGGCGGAAGCGCCGTGGCGGAAAGCGTGGGGGGCCGCCGGGTGGATCCGCAGACCCGCGATCTGCGCGAGCGACGGCTCGTGAACGTGGTCGAGGAGATGGCGATCGCGTCGGGCGTCCCAGTCCCCGCCGTGTACGTCCTGGATCAGGAGCCGGCGATCAACGCCTTTGCCGCCGGTCTGACAACCAACGACGCGGCGGTGGCTGTCACCCGCGGCACCCTCGAGAAGCTCAATCGTGATGAACTGCAGGGCGTCATCGGCCACGAGTTCAGCCATATTCTGAATGGCGACATGCGCCTGAACCTGCGGCTCGCGGCGCTGCTGTTCGGGATCCTGGTGCTCGGCATCATCGGGCGGGGCATCCTTTGGTCGATGCGGGGATCGCGGTCCCGCAGCGGCAAGAATGGCGGCAACGGAGGCGTGGTGATCGGCATCGGCCTGGCGCTGGTGATCATCGGTTACATCGGCTTCTTTTTCGGCCGTCTGATCCAGGCTGCGGTGTCGCGCCAGCGCGAATTCCTGGCGGACGCCGCCGCGGTGCAGTTCACGCGCAACCCGGGTGGCATTGCCGGCGCGTTGAAAAAGATCGGCGGCTTCGCCCTGGGTTCGTCCATGCAGTCGAATGAAAGCGCGGCGATCGGCCATTTCTTCTTTTCCCAGGCGTTCAAGACGGGCGTGACCGGACTTTGGGCGACGCACCCGCCGCTCGAGGAACGGATCCGCGCCATCGACTCCAACTTCGACGGGAAATTCTTCGAGCCGCCCGAGCTCGTGGATGTGGAGCGGGAGTCGTTTGTCTCGGCGGGACTGGCGTCGCCGCAGCACCCCTTGCTGCGTTCTCGCGGCCAGCCGGCGCCGGCGGCCCACGGCGACCAAACCGTGGGTTCGCCGGCCGTGCCTCCGGTGCTGGCGCCGGGATTGGCACTGGTCGCGCTGGCGACGTCAGGGGTCCTGACGCCCGACCAGATCGGGAATGCCCAGGCGTTGCTTGCCAGCACGCCGCCCCGTCTGCGCGAGGCGGCCCACACACCGGCGGAAGCCCGGGCCCTCCTCTGGGCGCTCCTTCTCGACGATACGCCGGAGGGTCGCTCCCGCCAGCGGGCCCTGCTGGTTGAACGCGAAGGGCATTCCGCGGTCGAGATTCTCCGGCAGCTCGAGCCCGCCTTGCTCGAGGTGCGCGACGAACACCGGCTGCCACTGGTGCAGCTCGCTCTGCCCACGCTCCGTCAGCTGTCGCATGAGGAAATCCACCACTTGCTCGGTTCCCTGGAGGCGCTGGTGCGCAGCGACAGCCGGGTGACTGCGTTCGAGTTTGCGGTGCGACGAATCGTGGGCCACGCGCTGGCCGTGGGCGAACGCCCTTCGCTGACGGTGGTGCAGTACCACTCGTTTCATGGCGTGGTCGATGACATCGCGGCGGTTTTGTCCGTCCTCGCCGCGGCCTCCACCGCCGGTGCGGAGGCGGCTGCGAGCGCGTTTTCCATGGGTGCCGCGCAACTCCGGCTCATTGAAGGCAAGCTGCGGTACGATGGCACCCTGGCACAGAACTTCGCCGCGTTCGACGCGGCGCTGGACAAGCTCGGCCATGCGAGCCTGCCGATCAAACAGCGCACGCTGATCGCGTCGGCGCATGTGGTGCAGGCCGATGGCCAGGTGCGGGTGGCCGAATTCGAATTGCTGCGTGCCGTCGCCGCGGCCTTGGACGTGCCCATGCCGGCGCTGGCGGGCTGAGGCACCGCCGAGTCTCGTGGACGGCTGCGGATTCAGAACCGCCACTCGATGCCAGCGTAGGCGCCGAGCCCGAGCGCGGGATAGCCGTTGACCGCCTCGTACTCCTGATCGAGGGCGTTTTCCAGCCGGGCCTTCAAAGTCAGGCGAGGCGTCGCCTGCCAGGCGGCGTAGAGGCGGACGACGGAGAAGTCCGGGTTCGTGACGGTGACGAAGGTGGCCGCGTCGACATCCGGCCGCTGGCCCACGTGATTGAGGCCGACGCCCGCGGTGAACGCATCGGTGAACCGCTGGGTGACACTGGCACTCACACTGTGGCGCGGTCGGCGCAGGAGGGCGGTGCGCCCTGCCGGGTTGAGTGCCTCAGCCTGCAGGTAGGTGTAGCTCACGGCGGCGTCGGTGCGCAGGCCCAGGCCGAGCCGGGCGGCCAGTTCGACGCCCTGCGCGCGGGCGCGGCCCAGGTTGACCACCGTCGAGGGGAAGACGGCAAAGTCGTATTGGATCAAATTTCTGAAGTCCGATCGAAACCACGTCGCGCTGAGCGTCCCCCGGCGATGCGGCAGGTAATAATCCACCCCCGCGTCGACGCCCCGATTGCGCTCCGGGGTCAGTTGCGGGTTGCCGACGTAGAACGCGTCGCGGCCGTACAGATCGAGGAAGCTGGGCGCGCGGAAGCCCGTGCCGTAGCTGGCCCGCAGCTTCAGCCGTCGCGGCACCGGAAACCAGGCACCGGTCGCGCGTCCCGTCGTGGCGGAGCCAAACGTATCGAAGTCGTCGTGACGCAGGCCCGCCGTGAGGAACAGCGCCTCCGAGAGGGTGAACTCGTCCTGCGCGAAGACGGCGAAAAGCTGCTGGCGCTGATCGATCGCGCCGTAACCATTGTTGCGCGTGTGGCTGGTTTCGGCGGTGGCGCCCACCGTCAGCCGATGGCGGTCGAGTCCGGTGTAGCTGCCTTGCGCATCCAGAACGCCGCGCCGGCTCAACACGACGTTCTTTTGCGCCGGGCTGTTCCACGGCGGATTGGGGGCGGGGGTGTCGTTGACGTAACGCCGTTCCTGACCGCCGGCCGTGATCCGGGCGGTCCAATCCGGGAAGGTCAGTTCACCAAAGACCGTGGCGAGCAGATTGCTGTCGGTGTCCTGGTTGTTCGGGTCGTCGGTGAATCGGTCGCCCGGCGAGCCCAGCGTGCCGTGGTACCAGCGGACCGTGGTCCCGACGCTGGCGGTGCGGGCGACCTGCCGGTCGAGACGCATCGCGACATTGATCGTATCGAGGGCATTGTTGGCCCGCTCGTTGTCGGTGTGCGCCGCCTGCAGGGATACGTTCCACGCCCCGCCCCCCTGGGCGCCCTGGCTCGCGACGGCGCCCCGGACCGTGCCAAAGGTTCCGGCCTCGAGGAGGGCGGCCGAGCGGGCGGGACCGGCGCCGGGCAGCAGTCGCATCGCGATGACCCCGCCGAGGGCGTCGGCCCCGTACAGGGTGCTTTGCGGACCGCGCGCGACCTCGAACTTCTCATGCGCGGCAAACGAAGCGCCGCCCAGGAAGGTCTGGTAGTCGGTGTTCGGATCGCTCATGCGGATGCCGTCCACCAGGAAGAGGGTCTGGTTGGAGTTCGCGCCGCGCAGGAAGAGCGAGGTGGTCGAGCCCGGGGCGCCCGAACTGAACACTGGCGTGCCGAGCGCAAAGGCGAGCGCGTCGCTCACCGAGTGCAGTTGCTGGTCCGCAAGATCCTGCGTCGTGATGGCATCCACGGCGGAGCCGAGTGCCGGGTGCGTGGCGGGCGTGCGCGTCGCGGTCGTGATGTACGCCTCGAGCTGCTGGGCTTCGTCGCCGGATGGCGGTGTGAGTACGCGCGATGGGATCGCGGGCGCGGAAATACCCGGCCGGGCCGCGGGAGGTGCGGGCTGGGCGGAGCAGAGCGCCGCCGGGAAGGCGGAAGCCAGGAGAAGGAGGAGGCCGGAACGGCGCAGGGCGCGTGCCGTCGGAGTGCGGTTCAACATGGTTGCTGCGGAGGCGGCGAGATGCAGAACCGGGCGGAATGGCGCGGCGGAAGCCGCAGGTCCCGAAGGTCCTGCCGGCGCCGGTGCACGCGTCACGCGCTGGCCTGAGTCTCACGCTTCATTTTTGCGATGAAGTTTTCGCGACGGGTGCGCGCAAAGTTCGCGCCCAACGCGTGAGCCTTCCAAGGCAGATGTTCGGACTTCATGCTTCCGGCGCTTTCGCGCCCTCCTCCTCCGCGCCTTCACCGAGCGTTCGCCCGACTGGCTCACCCGCGCTTTTCAGCGTGGTGCGGATTCGTGACATGTAACCGCAGCGCAACTGTGGCCGATTTCCACGGCCTTCCCTGCTGCTTGAAAGTTTCGGGATCGATGAAAGAACGACGAACGCGCGGAACGAACCGGGTCGGGTGGATCCGCGCAAGCGGAATTCCCGTCAGCGCGAATGGGTGCAGGGTTGGGCACGCGGGGAAAAAGCGGGCCTGATAGCCGTTCAGCGGCGCCAAGCGGCGGGCTTGAGGTGATCAGCGGTCAGCAATTCAGCGAGACGAGCCAGGTTTTACAGGAGGCAACGGAGAAAGCGGAGTTTCACGCCAGGACGGGGTGCCTCGTGGCCGGGGCCGCCGTGGCTCGCGGGCGGGAACGGTCTTGGAGTGCAGGTGCCGCCGATCGGCTCCGGATCAGGAATGAGCGTTCCGGCCCGGAGGGGTTCCATCCTGCTGACATAACGCTGTCACTCGGCTCTGGCATCCTGGGTCGATGTCAAAGACCACGCCGAAACGGGATCTGAAGCGGGAGCTGCGAAACCTTTATTCCGGAAAGGTCGGAGCCATTCAGGCGGTGGAACCCGGCACGCAGCGCTACTTGTGCTGGGACGGACAGGGGGATCCGAACACCTCACCGCTGTACCAGCGGGCCGTGGAAGGCCTCTTCTCCGTGTCGTATCATCTCAAGTTCGCCGCCCGGGAAACCCACCGCGTGGATTACGCGGTGATGCCCCTCGAGGGGCTGTGGTGGAGCGACAACCCCGATGACTTTCTCCAAGGTTCGAAGGCCAACTGGCAGTGGACGATGATGATTCTGCAGCCGGCATTCATCACCCTCGACGAGGTGCAGGTCGCGAAGACAGCCGTCGCGAAGAAGCGGGGGCTTGATCTGCAGCCCCTCGAACTGCGCGAACATCACGAAGGACCGACTGCGCAAACCCTGCACGTCGGCCCTTTTTCCGAAGAAGGGCCCGTGATCGCACGCCTGCATCAGTGGATTGCCGGCCAAGGCCGGCGGTTGACCGGCAAGCACCACGAAATCTACCTGACGGACATCCGCCGCGCGGACCCAGCGCGGTGGAAGACGATTTTGCGGCAGCCCTTTGCCTGACCGGGGAACGCGGGCCGGGGTCCGTGGCCGCCTCCTCACCCGGATACAAATCAACGGCGCGGAGCTGACGCAGGCGTGGAGCCGGGCGACGTGGGCAGGCCGAGCGGAAGCAGAATGTTGGCGCCTGCGCTGTCACCGCCGCTGCCGCCGCCGATGACCAAGGGGGCCTTCCCATCCCACTTCTCGACGATCTGGAGTTGGATGAGACCGGGGTTATCGCGAATGGCTTCGGCGCGGATGCGGATCGATTCCGCTTCGCCTTTCGCGCGGATGATTGCGGTATCAGCCTCGATCTGGGCCTTCTGTTGGGTGAAGCGGGCCTTCGCGGCCTCCTGTTCCTGCACCATCTTCGACTCGATCGCGGTCTCCAGTTCCTTCGAGAGCGTGATGTTTTCCAGCACGATATCCTCGACCACCAGGATCGCGCCGATTTTTTCCCGCGTGGCCACCAGCGCCTTGGCCTTGATGTCCTCGCGTTTCTTCACGATCTGCTCCGCACTTTGGAGTGCGGTGACTTCCTTGAGCGCCTCATGCACGCGCGGGGCGATCAACGTATCGAAGGGATCGCCGGCAAATTCCTTGAAGATCCGCACAACCGAGCTCTCGGGAATGCGATAGAGGATGCGCAGCGACACATTCACCTGCTGCAGGTCGGAGGAGTAACACTCGGCCGGCAGATCGCGCGTGAGCTGCCGAACCGGAATCGAGACGATTTGCGACACAAAGGGAGCCTTGGTCCCAAAGCCCTCCGGCTTGAACTGCTCACTGACTTTGCCGAGCGTCACCTCCACCCCGCGGAAGCCGGGTTCCACGACATAGGTGGCTTGAAGTACGGCCGCGATGACGATGACGACCACGATGAGGGTACTGACCAATTTGCCGACGCCGGAGGGATTCATGAGCAGGGATGTCAGGCGGGTGCAGGCTTCGCAGCAAGTTGATCCGCATTGGAAAACGGAACGGGGATTCGACGCTCGGGACGCTTCGCGGTGGGTTGCCCGTTGCCGTCGGCGCGAGGGATTTCCCGTTCCGACGTAGGAGACAGCACTCAGATCATTATATCCGTATTTCTTGATATGAATACTTGCCAGGTCGACTTTCAGGGGTAATTTAGCCGTATGGACCCACATTCAGCGCGACGTTTTGATTCGGCGGAGGCGCTCCGTACCCTGTTTGCCACGCGGGTGGCGATGCTCGACGGGGCGATGGGTTCCATGATCCAGACGTTCAACCTGAGCGAAGGGGACTTCCGCGGGGAGCGGTTCAAAGGCCACGGGCACGATCTGAAAGGCAACAACGACCTCTTGAGCGTCACCCGTCCCGACATCATCGAGCGGATCCACGCCGACTACTTCGCGGCAGGCGCGGACATCGTCGAAACCAACACGTTCAATGCCACCTCCATCTCCCAAAGCGATTATCAGGGCGAGGCGTGGGTTCGGGAAATCAACCTGGCGGCCGTGGGATGCGCCCGGCGGGCGGCGCTGCGGGCCGAGGAGCAGACTCCCGGGCGGAGGTGCTTTGTGGCGGGGGCGATCGGGCCGCTCAATCGGACCCTGTCCCTTTCCCCGGACGTCAACCGGCCGGACTACCGCGCGGTCACCTGGGAGCAAGTGGTCGCGGCCTACACCGAACAGATCGACGCCCTGCTCGACGGCGGAATCGACGCATTGCTCGTGGAAACCATTTTCGACACCCTCAACGCCAAAGCGGCGCTGTTTGCGATCGAGTCCACCTTCGAGCGACGCGGCGCGAAGGACCGGGTGCCGGTCATGATCAGCGTGACGATCACGGATGCCTCGGGCCGCACGCTCTCCGGACAAACCGTGGCCGCGTTCTACGCCAGTGTTGCGCACGCCAAGCCGTTTTCCGTCGGCATCAACTGCGCGCTGGGCGGCGCTGCGATGCGACCGTATGTCGAGGAGCTCGCCCGGATCGCGGAGTGCCACGTGACGTGCTACCCGAACGCCGGACTGCCCAACGCGTTTGGCGGTTACGATGAAACGCCGGAGCAGATGGCGGCGGTGTTGCGCGAGTTCGCGGCCAACCGCTGGGTCAATCTGGTCGGGGGCTGCTGCGGATCCACCCCGGCACACATCGCGGCCATTGCCCAGGCGGTCAAAGGCCTCGAACCCCGCTCGATCCCCGCCCACCCTCCCGCCCTGCGACTCAGCGGGCTCGAGCCGCTCATCGCCTGAGAGTTTCGGGTTTTGGGTTTTGAGTTTTGGGTTTTGGGTTCGCCGACTGCGTAACCCAGTGCGCAAAGCGTGAGTGACTCCAAACCCAACCCAAAACCCAAAACGCAAAACTCAAAACCTTTTCCGCTGTGACTTCCTCCGCTGCCTCCTCGTTTCTCGTCGTTGGTGAACGCACCAACATCACCGGCTCGCCCAAGTTCGCGAAGGCGCTCAAGGCGGGCGACTGGGAGGCGTGCCTGGGCATCGCCCGCCAGCAGGTCGAAAGCGGTGCGAACATCCTGGATATCAATGTCGACGAAGCGTTGATCGACGGTGAGGCGACGATGGTGAAATTCCTCAACCTCATCGCCGCGGAGCCGGAGATCTGCCGGGTGCCGATCATGCTGGATTCCTCGAAGTGGTCGGTGCTCGAGCGCGGCTTGCAATGCATCCAGGGCAAGGGGATCGTGAACTCGATCTCGCTCAAGGATGGCGAGGAAGAGTTCCTCCGCCGGGCGACGCTCGTCCGGCGGTATGGTGCGGCTGCCGTGGTGATGGCGTTCGACGAACAGGGCCAGGCTGCCACCCGTGACGAGAAGGTGCGGATCAGCACCCGGGCCTACCGATTGCTGACGGAGAAGATCGGGTTCCCGGCCGAGGACATCATTTTCGATCCGAACATTCTCACGGTCGCGACTGGGATCGAGGAGCACAATAACTACGCCGTCGATTTCTTCGAGGCCACCCGGCTGATCAAACAAACGCTGCCGCATGCGAAGGTCAGCGGCGGGGTTTCGAATGTGTCCTTTTCGTTCCGCGGCAACAACCCGGTCCGGGAGGCGATGCACACGGCGTTCCTGTATCATGCAATTCGCGCCGGGCTGGACATGGCGATTGTCAACGCGGGCATGCTGGGGGTTTACGAGGAAATCCCGAAGGATCTCCTCGAATTGATCGAGGACGTGCTGTTGAACCGCCGGTCGGACGCGACGGAGCGGCTTGTGACGCGTGCCGACGAGATGGCTCGCGCCAGCGCGGCCCTGCGCGACGCTGAGGGCGCGGGACCGCGCGCGCGCGTCCCCGGCACGGGAGCGGACGAACAATGGCGGAACGGCACCGTCGAGGAACGATTGAAGCACGCGCTGGTGAAGGGCATCGACGCCTTCGTTGACGCCGATACGGAGGAAGCGCGAAGAAAATATCCCCGACCGCTCGATATCATCGAGGGACCGCTGATGGACGGGATGCGCGTGGTCGGCGACCTTTTCGGCGCGGGCAAGATGTTCCTGCCGCAGGTGGTCAAATCGGCCCGCGTAATGAAGAAGTCGGTGGCGTATCTGACCCCTTTCATGGAGGAGGAGAAGCAGCGCCTGGCCGCGGCCGGTGCGGCGACGCGAGCCAACGGCCGGGTGCTCCTGGCGACGGTCAAGGGCGACGTGCACGATATCGGCAAGAACATCGTGGGCGTCGTGCTGGCGTGTAACAATTACGAGGTTACCGATCTCGGCGTGATGGTGCCCGCGGAAAAGATCCTCGCGACCGCCCGGGAGAAGCAGGTGGATATCATCGGGCTTTCGGGACTCATCACGCCCTCGCTGGACGAGATGGTGCACGTCGCGAGCGAGATGAAACGGCAGGGCTGCGACGTGCCCTTGTTGATCGGCGGAGCCACGACCAGTCCCGCCCACACGGCGGTCAAGATCGCCCCCGCTTACGATTCCGGGGTCGTGCACGTGCTCGACGCCTCGCGGGTCGTCAATGTCGTCAGCGCACTCCTCTCGCCCCAACAGAAAGCCTCGTATCTGGCGGAGACCCGGGAAAAACAGGAACGGCAGCGGGTCGAGTTTCAGAACCGGAGCACACGGCGCACGCTGCTCCCCTTGGGCGAAGCACGGGCACGCCGACCGCAATTCGACTGGGCGGCGATCGACATCCCGCGGCCGGATTTCCTGGGGCGGCGCGTGTTCGAATCGGTGGCCCTCGAGGAGATCGTGCCCTTCATCGACTGGGGGCCCTTCTTCAGCGCGTGGGAGCTGCGCGGCCGGTTTCCCGAGATCCTCAAGGATCCGGTGGTGGGCGCGGAGGCTGCCAAACTGTTCGAGGACGCCCAGGCGCTGCTGCGGCGGATCATCGCCGAGAAACGCTACACCGCGAAAGCCGTGCTGGCCTTCTGGCCGGCGAATGCGGTCGGCGACAGCGTTGAAGTGTACGCGGACGAGCAACGCAGCTCCGTTGTGACCCGGTTTCATTTCCTGCGGCAGCAGCAGGAAAAGCCCGCGGGCCAGTTCAACCATTGCCTGGCGGACTACCTCGCGCCGCGCGATTCAGGTCGCATTGACTACCTCGGCGGCTTCGCGGTGACCGCGGGCCATGGCGTCGAGCAGTTCGTGGCGGAGCTCAAGGCGGGCAACGACGACTATTCGGCCATCATCGCGCAGGCGCTCGGCGACCGCTTCGCGGAAGCACTCGCGGAATTGCTCCATAAACGGGCGCGGGATTTCTGCGGCTTCGGTCGCAGCGAGACGCTGACCATGGACGAAATCATCCGGGAAAAATATCGCGGCGTGCGGCCGGCGCCGGGTTATCCCGCGTGCCCGGACCACACGGAGAAGCCGCCTTTGTTCGCGCTGCTCGACGCGACGCCGGCCACGGGGATCACGCTGACCGAAAGCAACGCCATGCATCCGGCGAGCAGTGTCAGCGGGATGTATTTCAATCACCCCGACTCGAAGTATTTCGGCGTCGGCAAGCTCGCCCGGGACCAGGTCGAGGACTACGCCGCCCGCAAGGGCATGAGCGTGGCCGACGTTGAGCGCTGGCTGGGGCCGTACCTGGATTACTGAGCGCCGGAGGGCAGGCGTGTCGGGATTCGGAGACCCCTCCCTACATGAGGGTGGGGAGGGTCGCCACGCCGCGCCGCTGGGGCTAGTTCGCACCGAGCACGACGGGGCCCCTACACGCGCTACGATTTGATGCGTTTTTAACGCGAATGCGGTGAACCCTGTATACCGTTCGCGTTCCAAGGTTGGTAAGCTCGCTGCACATGAACGTTCCCACCTCGTTCGAAACCTCACCCCACCGCACCGTGCGGATCCTCTACGCGGAGGACGTACGCGAACTGCGCGACCTCGCTCGCGCCGTCTTCACCCGTGACGGGCACAAGATCGACTGCGCGGTGGATGGCGCCGAGGCGCTGGAACGGCTCGAGCTGGACCTCAACGCGTACGATCTGCTGATCACCGACCACCACATGCCGCGCATGAATGGAATCGATCTGGTGACCGAGGTCCGTCGGCGGCCCTTCAAGGGCCGGATCATGGTTTTCAGCTCGGAACTCAATCCTGCCGTGGCGGAGCATTACAGCCGGCTTGGCGTGGATCGCATCCTGTTCAAGCCCGTGTATCCCTCGTTCTTGAAGCAGACCATCGCCGAACTGTTTCCAGAGGAAGCGGTGGCGTAGGCAGACGGAAAGACCAGGGACCAGAGCCCGCGGGCCCAAGGCAGTCCGCCTGAAGGCGGCGTCCTTGGTCCTTGGTCCCTCGTCCCTGGTCTGTAGTCCCTGATCTCTTAGTTCGAGGCCGCTTCGGAGGTGTCCAGGCCGCGGCGCTTGAGCAGCGCGTCGACTTTCGGTTCGCGCCCGGCGAACTGCCGATACATCTCGAGCGCGTCGACGCTGCCACCGCGGGAGAGGACGGTCTGGCGCAGCCGGTCGCCGTTGGTGCGGGTCAACCCACCCTGGGTCTTGAACCAGTCGACCGCGTCCGCATCCAACACCTCGGCCCAGATATAGGAGTAGTACCCGGCCGAATAGGCGTTGCGGAAGACGTGTACGAAATACGCGCTGCGGTAGCGCGGCGCGACTGGCGCGAAATCGAGGCCGACCCGGCGCAGCGCCTCCGCTTCAAAGGCCAGCACGCCATCGGCGGCGGGAACCTCCTCGGGCTTCAGCTGATGCCAGGCCTGGTCGAGCAGCGAGGCGGCGAGGTATTCGGTGGTCTTGAAGCCTTGGTTGAACTTCTCGGTCGCAAGCATCTTTTCGAGCAACTCCTTCGGCATCGGTTCACCGGTGTGGTGATGCCGGGCGAACCGGGCGATGACCTCCGGCCAGGTCGCCCACATTTCGTTCACCTGGGAGGGAAACTCGACGAAGTCCCGCGGCACGGCGGTGCCGGCAAAGCGCGGGTACCTGACCTGCGAGAACATGCCGTGCAGGCCGTGGCCGAACTCATGGAACATGGTGATCACCTCGTCGAAGGTGAGCAGCGTGGGCTGGCCGGCCGGCGGCTGCGGGACGTTGAGGTGGTTGCCAATGACGGGCGTGGTGCCAACCAGACTGGACTGGCTGACGTAGGCGTTCATCCACGCGCCGCCGCGCTTTGACGGACGCGCGTAGAAATCGGCGAGGAAGATGGCCAGTTGCGAACCGTCAGGGTTGAACACGTCGAACACGCGCACGGTGGGTTCATACACCGGCAGGTCCTTGCGTTCCTTGAAGGTGAGCCCGAACAAGCGATTCGCCGCGTAAAACACGCCGTCCTCGAGCACCCGGTTCATCTCGAGATAGGGCTTGAGCTTCGATTCATCGAAGGCGTAACGCGCCTGGCGGACCTTCTCCGAGTAGTAATCCCAATCCCAGGCCGCCAGCGTGAAACCACCGCCCTCGGCGTCGATGACCGCCTGGATGTCGGCCGCTTCACGCCGCGCATTGGCGACCGCAGGTTTCGCCAGGTCGGCCAGGAGCTGGTTGACGCGCCCAACGGTACCCGCGGTCTGCTCGGCAACAATGTACTCCGCATGCGTGTTGAATCCGAGCAAACGGGCCTTTTCCGCGCGGAGACGGGCGATGGCGGAAATATTCTCCCGGTTGTCGAAATCGCCACCCTGGCTCGAACGGTTGATCGAGGCTTCGTACAGACGCTGGCGAACGGCGCGGCTCCGGAGGGACGAAAGGGAGGGCTGGCTGCTGGTGTTGGTCAACGTGAGCAGGTAGCCTTCGCGCTTCGCCGCCTTGGCCGCGGCGGCCGCGGCGTCAATCTCGGCGTCGGTCAGGCCCGCCAGTTCCTCGCGCGTCGCCACGACAATCGACTTGGCGATCGATTCCTTCTGCACGTTCTGGGCGAACGCCGTCTCGAGCGCGGCGAGCTTTTGGTTCAGGGCGCGGAGGGCCTCCTTCTGGGGCTCCGGCAACTTCGCGCCCGCCCGGACGAAATCCTTGTAATAGCGTTCCAGCAGACGCTGGGACTCCGCGTCCAGCCCGAGCGTTTCCCGTTGGTCATGGAGCGCCTGGATGCGGGCGAAAAGCTTCGCGTTGAGGCGGATCGCATCGCTGTGCGCGGCGAACTTGGGGGCCATCGCCTTTTCGACGGCGCGCAACTCGTCATTCGAATGGGCGCCGGCCAGGTTGCTGAAAACGGCGGAGACCCGACTGTACCGGACGCCCGCCGTTTCCAGGCGGACCAGCGTGTTCTCGAACGTAGGCGGTTCGGGCTGATCGGCGATCGCCATCACCTCCTGCAGCTGTTCGGCCATCGTGGCCTGCAGCGCCGGCGTGAAGTGGGCCGGCTTGATCAGGTCAAATTGAGGGTACTCGAAAGGCAGCGGGCTCTTTTGGAGCAGAGGATTGGTCACGGTGACAGGAGAGGTCGCCGGCTCGGCGGCGCGAAGATCCAGGCCGGCGCCCAGCATGCCGGCGAGACAGAGTGAAACGGACGCGGCCCTCACGGCCAGCGACCCCAGCGTCCCGGGGAGGGAAGTGATACGGGATGGCATATAAGAGAGCGACCCTACTGTGTCATAAGGCCGCTGGGCAAGACGTCAGGCCGGGGTCGTTACGTAAGAAGGAAAAGTGTAAGGGAATGTGAGAGTGAAAGTGAAAGTGAGGGTGAAAGTGAGGGTGAAAGTGAAACCCAAGGCCCCCGGGGTCATTCCCATGGCGGGCTGGTCTCCCGGCCCGATTACGCCCCCGCCCTTGGTGAGGTACCGTCAGCGCATGAAGACCACGCCGACCTCCGCCGAGACCAAGATCCAGCTGATCCTGCGTGATCCCCTTCACAGCCGCCAGCGGCCGCCGACCAAGTTTGCCCGGCGGAATTCGGCAGGCCGGCGAACGCGGTAGCCGCCGCCACGCGTCGACGGAAGAACTGTCACCCATGGGGTGACAAACGGCCCGCGCCGGGCGTTCGGCGGCAACCGGGAAACTGTCACCCATTAGGTGACAAAACGCGCCGGGCGGAGGCGTAACGGCGGTGCGAGAAACGGTCGCCCATTGGGTGACAATGCCGTCGCGGCGGGCCTGACAATGAGTCGCCCCTGAGGTGACCAAAGGGGCAGGATGGGTCGGGGGTGCGTCGTGCCGAGGCCGCGTCCGCATGTTGTACCAACGACAGGCCAACTCCCCCTGGTCAGGGGGGGGATTTTTTTCTGCCGCATGCATCAGCGGCGCAAACGATTCGCACCCCAGGGGGTTTTACCGTAGGAAAAGGCTCGATAGGAGATTCCCCGATGCCGATGTAGTTCGGTGTGGATACGAGGAACGGGGCACCTGCGAAGACAAAGATCGGGCGACGCCGCTTCGCCGTCGCGTGCACGTACGCGACCTTGTTCTTCGCCGTCTGCGCCGCCCCCGGGGGCCAGCATGGCGCCGCGGCCCGCTCCCCGGAGCCCCGCCACAGCATCCGGCACTTCCGCACCGAAATGGGAAAAACGGTGCGCGCGGATCATCCGGCCGTGCAGCCCATTGCGACTGCCATCCGCGAGATCACGACCGATCGCCTGCAGCAGTTGGTGATCGTGAACGACGTCTCGCACCTGCTGGTGGATTACGACGACGACCGCCGGATCTATGGTCCGCAGGAATACCACGCGACGCTCGACGAAATGATCGCCCGCCGACGCAATGCGGGCTGGGCCTACATGAGGGACGACTGTGACGGCCGGGCCGTGCTCGCCGCCCACATCCTTTCGGCCTTGGGGATCACCTGGCGGCTGGAAGCCTCTTATTGGAAGGAGCATGCGTGGATCGTGGCCGAGATCGGCGGCGTGGAGTACGACCTCCTCGATCTGCGCGGCAACGCCCGGGAGACCGATCGGCTTTCCTACAAGCTTTTCGGACGGTTCTTCGTCCGGTCGTCGCGTCCGCCGCCGCATTTCGACTGGCGCGAGGCGTGGGTGACCCGCTCCAAGCGGGATTTGCAACTGGGTCTGACGCTCGGGCTGCTGACGCTTGACTCGACCAAAACGTCGATGCGCACGCGCTACGCCACAAACTGGACCAAGCGGGCGCCCCAGAATCCGCTACCCCCGCTCGATGATGCCCGAACGCTGATGGCCGGAGTGGCCGCCTTCCCCTACGGCGAACCCTTGCACCTGGGCGCGTTGGACAAGGTCAAGAGCACGCCGTCGCCCGGCAGCGAGGGCTCAGCCCTCGCGGGGTCGACTCACGGCAACTCGGCGACGGTCGAGGCGACGCGATAGGGTTTTTGGTTTCTCGTTTCTGGTTTCTAGTTTCTGGTTTCTAGTTTCTCGTTTCTTCTCGTTTCTGGTTTCTGGTTTCTCGTTCTCGTTTCTGGTTTTGGGGGCTGGGGGGCGGGCTTGCACATCGTTGCATTGCGGAACCCTAGCGGATTGCGTGGGGTGGTGCTGACCGGCCTTTACCGTACCCTCGCCCTGATTGGCGCCATGCTGGCGGGCGTCCTCGTACCGCAGGCGCACGTGGCCGCTCCCCTCATCCGCTGGTTGGTGATCGGGATGCTGTTCATCGTCTTCCTGCAGGTGAAGCTGAGCCGCAGTGCACTTCACCGGAGCCACGGGTGGCTGCTCACCGCCAATGTGGCCATGGCCTTTGTGGGCTGGGCGATCGGAGCGGCGGTGGGCGGGCCGGAGGTAGCCCTGGCGGGCTTCTTCACGGGGCTGGCGCCCACGGCCATCGCGGCACCGGTCATCATCAGCTTCCTCCGCGGGCGCGTGGAGTATGTCGTGGCCTCGTTCGTCCTGGGAAACCTGGCCATTGCAGCCCTCTCGCCGGTGATTCTGCCGCCCGTCCTGGGCCGGATTTCACCAGCGGACTTCGGCAGCGTGCTGGGGACGGTGTGCATCATCGTGTTTGCCCCGATGGGTGCCGCGCTCCTTTTGCGCCGGGTTCATCCACCCGCCGCCGGATGGCCGGCCCGCTTGCGGACCCTTTCGTTCAGCATGTGGGTGGTGACGCTGTTTCTCGTTTCGGCCAATGCCTCGCATTTCATCCGGCTCCAATCCGTCCCCCCCACCCTTCTGCTCCTGATCGCCGCCACGAGCCTGGCGGTGTGCATCCTCAATTTCGCGCTTGGGCATCGCATCGGCGGGCCGCATTTCGCGCGGGAGGCGAGCCAGTCGCTCGGCCAAAAGAACACGACCTTCACGATCTACCTGGCGCTGCTCTACGCCACGCCGGTGGTCGCCCTCGGGCCAACCTGCTACGTGGTGTGGCACAATCTCTGGAACTCTTGGCAGTTGCACCGGGCGGGACGACAAGCCCGCTCGTAACTGAACGTCGCCCCGCGCGCCCGCCCGGCGTGCCCACACCGGCGACCTTGGGTGGGAGGATTCGCACCCCGGCATTTTCCCTGTCACGCGCCCCGCGGGCCGCCCGACCCAGGGGCGTACCCGGGAACCCATGACACCGCGTAAAAAGCGGCGCCCCGACCGCGGCCCATGCGCGTTCGCACGATTTCTTGTTGTTCGCACCGCTCCACTTCCGTTCCGCGCTGTCTGTCGCCACCTCCAGGCTCTCGACGGAACAACGACGGAAGGAAAACATGAACCCACTAAAACTTCGGCAGATCGTATGCGCTCCCGCCGGCGACGGTAACCTTGGCGGCAGCGAAAGCGGCGTGACGGGCACCCTCACGCAGGCAAAGCAGACCATCAGCACCACCGCGCGGGACACCGCGGCGCGCCTCAAATCGGCCGCGGGCGAAACCGCCACGCGCGCCCGCGACGAAGCCCAGCGCCTCGCCTCGGAAACCAAGGAACAGGCCGCGGCTCGCGTCAGCGGCTACAGCAACTCGCTGCACGAGTCCGCGAAGGCGTTCGAGCAGCAGGATCCGAACATCGCTTGGGCGACGCACCAGCTGGCCGACAAGATCGAAGGCATCTCCAGCTACATCCGCTCAGCGGATCTGAACACGCTGCGCGATGATGTCGGCACTTTTGCCCGGCGGCACCCGCTGGCCTTTTTTGGCGGCCTTTTCGTGGGCGGCCTCGTCATCGGCAACCTGCTCAAGGCGCGGCAGCCCTCCGCCGAGGATTACGGCTATGCCGGCGACATGAACAGCGACGACTACGCCGGGAGCAGCGTATCCCAATCCGGCATGATCAACACGGGCCTGCTGGGCACCACGGGAAACTACGACGCGGGCAACCCCAGCGGCAGCGGCGACACCTTCAACCCATCTGCCGGGGGCAGCATCTAACCGCCATGAATCCCGATCCCTCCGCACCGAACACCCTCCCCACCCTGTTGCGCGACCTGCGCGACGAGACGACCACCCTGCTCCGGCAGGAGGTCGCCCTGGCCAAGGCAGAACTCAAGGAGAATGCCTCGCGCATGGGCGGCCACGCCGCCCACATCGCGATCGGCGGTTTCGTGAGTTATGCCGGCGTCATTGTGCTGCTCATCGGCCTCGGCCTGTTGATCAGCTCCCTGCTGGTCCGCGCCGGCATGGACAGCGACCTGGCACAGTGGCTGGCGCCCACCGTCGTGGGCGCCATCGTGGCTCTGATCGGTTGGAGCATGATTTCCAAGGCAAAGAAGGCGATGTCGCACGACACCCTCGCGCCGCGGCAGACCCTGGAGACCATGCGTGAGAACAAGGATTGGGCCCAAAGCAAACTCCAACACTCCCAATGAATCAGAAATCCGTCAGCGAAGCCGACACGCTTCGGTCCGACATCGAGATGACGCGCCAGCGGATGGACAACACCATCGACGCGCTCGGCGAGCGCATGCGCGGACGCCACCTCCTTGACGAAGCCATCGGCTTCTTCCGCAACCATTCCGAGGCAACCTCCCAGACCACCACTCGCGTGAAAGAAAAACTCTCCCAAACGGCGGGCAAAGTTTCCGAGTCAGCCGGCACCGCGGCCCACGCGGTGATGGACACCGTGAAGCAGAACCCCCTCCCCTTCCTCCTGATCACCGCCGGCGCCGCCTGGCTGGCATTCTCCGCCAGCCGCAGTCGCCGGTCCGAGTACGAGACCGACTACGATGACAGCGGCCGGTATGACCCGGATCTCCATTACGACCGTCCGCTTGATTATCCCGGCACGCTCGCCTCCGAGTCCGCCGATCTCAGCATGAATCCCGGCGCCGACCTCGGCAACACGAGCGGCATCGCCAACACGGGCGGCTACGGCAGCTCGGTGTACGACCAAAGCAACGTCGGGGCCACGGACCAGGAGAGTTCAAAGCTGCAGAACATGAAGCAGGCCGCGCGCGACAAGCTCTCGGGCATGGGCGAGGCGACCCGCAACAAGTTCCAGAGCGTCAAGCAGCGCGCCTCGCAGATGGGCGGCCGCGTCAAGGAGCGCGCCAGCCATCTCGGCGCGCAGGTCGGCGAACGCTCCCGGGCGCTCTACAGCTCGAGCCGCGAACACGTCGTGCACACCGCCGACGAGTACCCGGTAAGCGTGGGCCTGGGTTGCCTGGCCGCCGGCGTGCTCATCGGCCTGTCGATCCCGACGCCCGGTCCGGTCAACAAACTCGCCGGCCCGACCGTCGATCGTCTGCGGAACCGCACCCGCGATGCGGGCCGCGAGGCGCTCGAGAAGGGCAAGCGAGTCGTCCAAGCGGCGACCTCCGCCGCCCGCGAGGAAGCCGAATCGCAAGGTCTCACCATGGAGCATCTCCGCCAGAGCGGTCAGGCCGTGGCGGACCGCGCCAAGGAGGCCGCCTCCACCGCCGCCCGCGGCGAGGGTGGCTTTGACGATCGTGCGGGAGCCGAACCCGCCGATCCTTCCGCGGCGCGTCCGGCAATGTAAATCCTGTCACGGGCGTGGCCGGTCTGCGTTCCGCGGACCGGCCCTCCTTTTTTATCCCCTTACTCCCATGGCCCTTTCAGAAAGCGACAAGCCGGACGCTCCGGAACACGAGAAGAACGAGCGCGGCCGCGGCCGCAACGCCGAGTCCCCGACCGAGCTGCACAAACAAGGCTGGCTCGACGTTTTATCGCGGACTGCGAAAGAAATCTCCAACGACAATCTCACCATCGTCGCCGCCGGCGTGGCTTTCTACGCGTTCGTCGCGTTGGTGCCGGCGTTCGCCGCGATGATCGGCCTTTACGGTCTGGCGTTCGATCCGATGCAGGTCAGCGAACAGATCAAGTCCTTCGCGCAGATCCTGCCCCGCGAAGTGCTGCCGATGCTGGAGGAGCAGTTGACGCGCCTGACCACCAACGAAGAGGCGGCGGGCTTCAGCGCCATCCTCGGTCTGGCCCTGGCGCTGTGGAGCAGCGCGGGAGCGACCAAGGCGCTGATCCAGGGCCTGAACATCGCCTACGGTGAAAAAGAGAAACGCGGCTTCATCTGGCTCAACGTGATCGCCCTCGGTCTGACGCTGTGCATCATCGCGGGCTCCCTGGTCGCGATCGCCTTGGTGGCGGTCATGCCGGCGGTGCTGCAGTCGATGCATCTCGGCAACCAGCTCGAGACCATTCTCAGCGTGGCGCGCTGGCCGATCCTGCTCTGCGGCTTCATGATCGCGCTGGCCATTCTCTATCGCTACGCGCCCAGCCGCAACGAGGCCAAATGGCGGTGGGTCAGCCCAGGCGCGATGGTCGCGGCGATCCTGTGGGTTTCTGTCTCCGGGTTATTCTCACTCTACGTGAGCCAGTTCGGGAGCTACGACAAGACCTACGGTTCGCTCGGGGCCGTCGTGGTATTCCTCATGTGGTTGTTCCTTTCCGCGTTCTCCGTCCTGTTGGGCGCCGAGATGAACGCGGAAATGGAGCGGCAGACCAAAAAAGACACCACGGTCGAGCCGGATTCACCGATGGGCCAGCGCGGGGCGCTCGCCGCCGACACCGTCGGGCCGACCCGCCAGACCCACAAACGGCAGTTGGAGGAAGAGAAGACCCGCCCGCCGGCGAAGCAGCGGCGAACGTGAGGAAAGCGGTAGGCTTTAGGCGGTAGGCTTTAGGCGGTAGGCTTTAGGCGCGACGATCCCGTTGAACCGCGAAGAGCGCGAAGGCAAAGCCGGCAAAGGAGCAATCACCGTGTTTCACCAGGCGGTGGTTTTGGTTTGAGCTCTGGAGATGTCTGGACCTTCGCGGATCTTCGCGACCTTCGCGGTGAATCCGACTGCATCGTTCCGGTTTAGGCTCCAGGCTTCGGGCGGACCTACAGCCTACAGCCTAAAGCTTACCGCCTACCGCTTTACTCCTTCAGGTATTCCCCGAGCCACTTGAACACCTCCTGGTGCCAACGCTCGCTGTTCTGCGGCTTGAGCACCCAGTGGCCTTCGTCGGGGAACATCAGGAGTTTCGACCGGATGCCTTTCCGCTGCAGCGTCGTGAACGCCGCCAGCCCCTCCGAGACCGGGCAACGGAAATCGAGATCGTTGTGAATGACGAGCATCGGCGTCGACCAGTTGGCCGCAAACCGGTGCGGGGAGAACTTATCGAAGTCGGCGTCCTGCCAGGGAATGCCATGCTCATGCTCGTCGAACCAAAGTTCGTCCGTCGTGGTGTACATCGTGTTGAAGTTGTACACCCCGTCATGGTTGATCAGGCACTTGAACTCCCGGGTGTGGCCCTGGAACCAGTTCATCATGTAACCGCCGTAGCTGGCGCCGGCTGATGCCATCCGGTCCGGATCGATGTACGTCTGCCGCTTCATATAGGCGAGGCAGGCCATAAGGTCCTCGTAGACTTTCCCGCCCCAGTCGCGGGAGATCTCATCGGTGAATCGTTGGCCAAAACCGGTGCTGCCGCGCGGATTTGGCAGCGCCAGCACGTAACCTTGGGCCGCCCAGATCTGCGGATTCCAACGGGTGGACCAAGCGTCCATCCAGGCGCCCTGCGGTCCGCCATGAACCCAGAACACCAGCGGATACTTGCGGGCCGGATCGAAGTTCGGCGGACGGATGATCCACATCTGCACGGGCGCCCCGCCCGCCCCCGGCACCGTCACCGACTCGGGTTCGTGGAACGCGATCGGCGCCAGCAGCCCGGCGTTGGTTTGCGTGACCAGCCCCGGCGTGGACTGCCCGAGGTCGAGACGCGCGATCTCCGGCGGCAGGGTGGACCGGTGGTGCAAAAAAGCGATCCAGCGACCATCGCGCGCGACGGAGACCGAGCCGTTCACCCCGGCTATCGCCAAAGGCCGGACGGGACCCGGGTCGAGAGGGACCGCAAACAAGGGCTGGCTGCCGCCCTCGTGAGCCTCGGCGACCAGGCTCCTCCCGTCGGCGGACCAGGAGAAACGATCGACGGAACGGTCCCACTGGGCAGTCACGACGCGGCGCTGGCCGGTGGTGCGATCGAGCACGACCACGTCCCATTTGTCAGCCTCCGCGCCGGGCCGGCGTTGGGCGCGATAGGCCACCGACCGGCCATCCGGCGAAAAGCGGGGGTAGCCGTCGGCGGCGGGATTGTCCCCGGTCAGATTGCGGCGTTCACCCGAGGTGAGGTTGATGGCCCAGACGTCGTAGTTCGTCGACCACGACTGTTCGCGCGTGGGGAGCGGGGGGAGCGTGGTCAACACCTCGCGGCCGTCCGGCGAAAAGGCAAAGTCCTCCCCGGCCGCAAACGTATCCGAATTGGGAACACCGTCGTTGGGGCCGGGGGTGATGTTGCGCGGATCGGCGACCGTTGCGCCGGCGCCATCCAGTTCCAACACGAAGAGATGGGTCCGGCGTCCATCGGACCACTTGTCCCAGTGCCGGAAAAACAGCTCCTCATAGAGCCGCGCCTTCACTCTGGACGCATCCTGCGCGGCAAGCCGGTCGCGGTTGCGGCGCTCGGCCTCGGCGAAGGGCAGCGGCGAGAACTCGGGGTAGACCGACGAGGTGAACGCGAGGTGGCGGCCGGTCGGCGACCAGACCGGACTGCTGGCCCCGCCGGCCAGCCGGGTCAGCTGCCGCGGTTCGCCGCCGGCGACCGGCAGCAGGTACACCTGGGCCTCGCCGTCGCGCGTGGATTCGAAGGCGATCCAGCGACCGTCGGGCGACCACCGCGGATGCCGGTCGTGGCGCGGCGAGGTCGTCAGCTGGCGGGGCGGGCCGCCGGCCGCCGGCACCACCCAGATGTCGGAGTTGGTCCGGTTTTCCGCCATCACCACGTCCGTGATCACGTAGGCGATCCACTGCCCGTCCGGCGAGATCTGCGGATCGGTGACGCGGTGGAATTGGAAGAGGTCTGCCAGCTGCATCGGCCGCTGCGCAGGTCCCTCGCCGCCGAAGCTCGTTCCGGCCAAAGCCAATCCTAGCGCGGCCATCGCAGCCGCCCGTCTCGTGAGCATGCGTTTGAACATGGCGGCGCAGCATGCAGAGGGTGGATCGGGTGTCCATCGCGACTCTTGGCCCGAGCGGCAAGCCACCAGGCTGAAGCTCTGGTGCTACCGACGCAGCCAAGCGTTCCCGTCGGTAGCCGCAGTGCTTCAGCCTGCAGGTTGGCCACCCCTCCCCTGCTCCACGCCACCCATGTCGTTCCGCCAGCCGTTCCGCAAATTCCGTTGGCGCTCGGGGCCGGGGGATGACATGGTCCGGCTTTCCAACCACCCGCATGAAACGTCTCCTCGCCCTCCTGTGCTTTGCTTCGGTGCCTGCCGTGACGCTGCTGGCCGCTCCGGCCAGCGTTCCCGGCTATGGGCATGTTCGCACCGTTGGCGGCATCGCCGAATACAAGCTCGAGGCGAATGATCTGAACGTGCTCCTGCTCGAGGATCACTCCGCGCCCGTGCTGACGTTCATGGTCACGTATCGCGTGGGGTCACGCAATGAAGTCACGGGCACCACGGGCGCCACGCACGTGCTCGAGCACCTGATGTTCAAAGGCAGCAAGAACTTCAACCCCGGCAACGGGAAGGGGTTCGATACGATGATGGACCGCATCGGCGGCATCAACAACGCGACCACCTGGCTGGACCGCACGAACTACTATGAAAACCTCCCGAGCAATCACCTGGAGCTGGCGGTACAGCTCGAGGCCGATCGGATGCGGGGGTTGCTGCTCCGCGACGAGGATCGCCAGCCTGAGATGACCGTGGTCCGGAACGAATTTGAACGCGGAGAGAACGACCCGTCCGAGGCGTTGGACAAGGAAGTCACAGCGGCGGCTTACGTCGCGCATCCGTACCATCATTCGACGATCGGCTGGCGGTCTGACATCGAGAAGGTGTCGATCGAAAAGCTGCGCGAATTCTACGACACGTTCTATTGGCCGAACAATGCGACGATCACGGTGATCGGAGACTTCCAACCCGCGCGCGCCCTCGAGTTGATCAAGCAATCCTTCGGGGCCATCCCGCGGTCCCCCAAGCCGATCCCGCAGGTGTACACCGAGGAGCCGGTGCAAACGGGGGCCCGCCGGGTGACGGTGCGTCGGCCGGGCGAAGTGGGCGCGCTGCAGATTGCCTACAAGGCCCCCCGCGCCCTGCACCCCGACCATCCCGCGCTGGAGGTCCTTTCGGCCGTCCTCAGCACAGGCAAGACCAGCCGGCTGTATCGCGCGCTGATCGACACGAATCTGGCAATCTCCGCGGATGCCTCGAAGGGATTTTTCCACGACGACTTTCTTTTCAACCTCACCGCGCTGCTCGCTCCGGGGGTGACGCACGAGAAGGTGGAGGCCGCGCTGCTTGCCGAAGTCCAGAAAGTGGTGGCCTCGGGCGTGAGCGCGGAAGAGGTCAGCACCGCGATCGCCAAGATTCTCGCGAGCACAGCCTACCGCCGCGACGGGTCGTTTGCGATCGCCGGTCAGATCAACGAATGCATCGCCGTCGGTGACTGGACGTATTACGTGACCGGCCAGGACAAGATCAAAGCCGTGACGGCGGCCGACGTGAACCGCGTCGCCAAAACCTACTTCAAGGACGATCAATCGACCACCGGCTGGTTCATTCCGATCACGGTCGATGGCGAGAGCAAGACGGCGGGCCACACCCACCAGCCGGCCGGTTCGATCGGTCGTCATCCGTATCATTATCGGGATCCCCAGACAGAGGCAGGCGCGACGCCCTCCGACGCCAGGCCGATGGCCAAGCCGGCGTTCACGGGTCAGAAGCGCGAGGCGACGATCGGAGGGGGTGGCGGAGAGGGCGCGCTGATCGCGCCGCGCGTGCAGCGAAAGTCGATCGCCGGCATCGACGTTGTCGCACTGCCGACGTCGATCAAGGACGTGGTGACCCTGCGTGGTTCCCTCAGCGGCGGGGCGGCCTTCAACCCGCGGGACAATTCCGCGATCGCCGATCTCACGGCGGGCATGCTGGACAAGGGCACGGTGAAACATGACAAGTTCGCGCTTGCGGCACTCCTCGAGCAAACGGGCGCGACGCTCAGTTTCGGTTCCGGCACGCACACGGTCGGCTTCGCCGGGAAGTTTCTTCGTCGCGATCTGCCGGTGGTGATCGAACTCCTCGCGGAGCAGCTGCGCACCCCGCGCTTCGACGCGCAGGAATTCGCCAAGCTCAAGAAGCAGCTCGCCGGCCGCCACAAGCGTGCGCTCGAGGACACGGATTATCGGGCGGAAAGCGCCTTTGAACGGGCGATCTTCCCCGAGGGCCATCCCAATCGTCCGCCCTCGGACGAGAAGTATCTGGCGGACATCGAGTCGGCCACGCTCGAACAGGTGAAAGCGTACCATGCCGCCAACTACGGGCCGAAGTCCTGCCGCATGGTGCTGGTGGGGGACGTGGACGTGGCGGAGGCCGAGACTGCGGTTGCCGCAGCGTTCGGCGGCTGGACCGGTGGCCAGGTGATGCCGCAGGTGGAGAAGGCGCCGGTGCTGGAGGCGGGCGCCATCCGGCGGGTCAACATGCCCGGCAAGACCAGCGTCACCTTCCTGATTGGCCAGCCCTCGCGGCTGCGCTACGCCGATCCGGAGTATCAACCGCTCAACTTTGCCACCTCGGTGTTGGGCAGCGGATTCTTTTCCGCGCGGCTGCTGGACGTGATCCGAAACCAGGAAGGCCTCACCTACGGGATCGGAGCCTCGCTGGCCTCGGACACGTTCACCGACGGCGCCTGGTACATCCAGGCGACGTTTGCGCCCGAGCTGCTGACGAAGGGCACGGAATCCACGCTCCGGGAGCTCCGGCGCTTCCACGCCGAGGGCGTGACCGCGGAGGAGCTGAAGAACTTCAAAGTGACGTTGACCGGCACCTACAAGGTCGCGCTGTCCACGACCGGTGGGCTGGCCTCGGTGCTGTTGAACGCGCTCCAGCGCGGGTTCGGACCGGAATGGGTCGACGAGTATCCGCGCCGGCTCGAGGCGCTGACGCTGGAACAGGTCAACCGCGCGATCAAACAACACCTGCATCCGGACAAGATGGTCACCGTGGTCGCGGGAACGCTGCCCTGACGCGGTGCGCGCTAATGCAGAATGCAGAATGGAGAATGAAGAATGTGCGTAGTTTCCGCATCCGTCATTCTACATTCTTCATTCTGCATTCAGCCTTAGCGCAGCGTCGAATGGGGTGTCTCCGCCTTTGACGGCTGGTGGAAAACCCTGCAAGTTGCGCCCGAATGAAATCGGTGAAGGTCCCCGCGCTGGAGCTTTTTCTCCACGAGATGATACCCCTGGCAAAAGCCATGGGCGTCGGCGTGGAGTTGAGTGACGAGCGCGCGCTGGTCCTGCGCGCACCGAAGGACGCCAACAAGAATTCGCTCAATACCGCGTTTGGCGGCAGTCTGGTTTCCCTCGCCACCCTCGCGGGCTACGGCGTCGTTTGGGAGCTGATGAAAAACGAGAAGGGCGCCGAGAAGACCCAGTGGAGCATTGTGGTCAAGGAGAGCAAAGCGGCGTACCGCCGCCCCGTCATCGGTGATCTCCGCGCCATCTGCGAGCGTCCCGCGCATGCGGCGATCGCTGAGTTCAAAGACGCCCTTCAGCGGTACGGCAAAGCCAAGCTGAAGCTCAAGGCGCACATCGTCGAGGACGGCAACGTCGCGGTCGACGTGACGGCTGCGTTCGTGGTGTCGAAGTAGGCAGCAAGCGATAGGCGGTAGGCGGTAGGCGGCAAGCTCCAAGCCAATTGGCCGCAAAAATGCGCAGAAGGCCCAGAGCTGCTGCGCCGCAACCAAATCAAACCTATTGAACCACAGATGAACCCAGATGGACACGGATCCAGGCCGGTCTTTTTCCAAATCTGAGTCCATCGGTGTTCATCTGTGGTTGAGAGGATTGGGAGGAGCCCAAAAACAAATCGTGCTGAAAAAACACGAAATGCAGGGATAGCACT
>JAEWKR010000029.1 GCA_023457715.1 Verrucomicrobiota bacterium | reverse complement strand
GATTGATTCGCGGCGATGTCCGATCTCACTCCGTTCGGTACGCGCGCTTCGCGGGAGGCTTCCGTGTATTCCGTGTGTTCCGTGGGCAGTTTGGTTACGGCTCGGCTGCTCTATGCCTTCTTGCGGCAATTCCTAGGCTGGGGTTTGCAGCCTAACGCGTACCGCCTACAGCTTACCGCTTACTGCTCCGCTCCCAGCGTCAGCTTGAACTCCACCGATTCGCGGAGCGCCTCCCAGCTGGCGTCGATGATGTTGTCGCTGACGCCGACCGTGCCCCAGATGCGCTGGCCGTCGCCGCTTTCGATCAGGACGCGGGTCCGCGAACTGGCGCCCACGTTCCCCTCCAGGATACGCACCTTGTAATCGCGGAGCTGCATGTCGCGGAGTTGCGGATACGCCTGCTCCAACGCCAGCCGGAGCGCCTTGTCCAACGCGCCGATCGGACCGGAATCCTCGGCCACGGTGTGGACGGACTTCCCGTCGACCCGCAGCTTGACGGTCGCCTCGGACCAAAGCTCGCCGCCGTGGCGCTCGATGATGACCCGGTAGTTCTCGACCTCGAAAAACGACTGCTTGGCGCCGACATGTTTTGCGACGAGCAGCTTGAACGAGGCATCCGCCGCCTCGTACTCGTAGCCGCGGAACTCCCGGTCCTTGAGTTCGTCGATCAGCGCCTTCATCTCGGGACGCTGGGCGTCCAGTTCGATGCCGAGTTCCTTGGCCTTGAGCGTGAGGCTGCTGCGGCCGGCCATGTCGGAGACCAGCACCCGGGTGCGATTGCCGACCAGGCCGGGGTCGATGTGTTCGTAGCTGCGGGCGACCTTCTGCGCGGCATTGGCGTGCAGCCCGCCCTTGTGCGCAAACGCCGAATGGCCGACGAACGGCGCCTTGGGGTCGGCCCGAAGGTTCGCAAGTTCGTCGAAGAACAGCGAGAGGTCACGCAGCTGCCGGAGATTGGCGGCGCAACGGGCGGTGCGGTCCATCTTCAGGAACAGGTTCGGGAGGATCGTCACCAGGTTCGCGTTGCCCACGCGCTCGCCATACCCGTTCATCGTGCCCTGCACGAGGGACGCGCCCGCCGCCACGCCGCCGAGCGACAAGGCCACGCCGAGCCCGCTGTCGTTGTGACAGTGCACGCCCACCTTGTCCGACCCGAACTCCTTCGCCACCCGGCCGACGATGTCCTTGAACTCGTCGACCAGCGTGCCGCCGTTGGTGTCGCACAGGGTCAGGTTGCTGGCTCCCCCGCGGATCGCCGCCGTCAGGGTCCGCAGCGCATAATCGGGGTTGTCCTTGAACCCGTCGAAGAAGTGTTCGGCGTCATACACCACCTCGCGCCCCTGCGCCACGAGGTAGCGCGTCGAGTCCTCGATCATCGCCAGATTCTCCTCCAGCGTGGTGCGCAGGATCTCGGTCACGTGGAGGGTCCACGTCTTGCCGACGATCGTCATCACGGGCATCTCGCTGTCGAGCAGCGTCTTCAGCTGCCCATCCTCGCTCGCCTTCGCGCCGGCGCGCCGGGTGGAACCGAAGGCGGCCAGCCGGGCGTGCTTGAGCTTCAGGTTTTTCGCCTCGGCGAAAAACGTGATGTCGCGCGGGTTCGAGCCGGGAAAACCGCCCTCGATGTAGTCGACCCCGAAATTATCCAGTTTCTCCGCAATCAGCAGTTTGTCGGTTACGGAAAAGCTGATGCCTTCACCCTGCGTGCCATCGCGCAGCGTGGTATCGTAGATTTTAACCGGGGTGCTCATTGCAATCCGACGAAAGTGAGTCCGCAGACGCCCCTCGGCAAGGGAGCAGTTTGTCAGCGGCAGGGCAGAATCGCGGCTGATGGTGGCGCCTGGAGCCTACCGGCGTTGGGGATGCGCAGGCGGGACGCCTACGCTACACAGAGCCATCGCCGACTTCGAAGTGCGCAGGCGGGACGCCTACGCTACGCTGAGCCGTCGGCCGACTTCGGCGTAGCGTAGGCGTCCCGCCTGCGCCCTCAGCGCGTGCCGCTGCCCGTGCGTCCGGCAGATTGGCCTTCTCTTGTGCAGATCCTTGGCTACAATTAGCTCACTTCGCCCATGAAACTCCGCTCCTCTCCCCTGCTGGCCGGTGTTCTGTTTTTCGCGCTCGCGCGCTGCGTTGTCGCCGCACCCATGACCGGAATCACGGAAGTCACGCCCGCGGGCGAATCCGCGCTGGCCCGGATGGCCGGCCAATCGCCGCGCTACGTCCTCCAGTCCGGCGGCTACAAGGAGATCGGTCGCGCCGACCTCTACCGTCCAATCCCACCGGGAAATCTCGAGCAAACCCTCCGCAATGCGCTGGCCAGCCGCGGGTATTCCGCCGCCGGGGAGGGCGAGCCGGCGACGATCGCCCTCACGTTCAGCTGGGGCATCTACGCTTTGCCGGCTCAGTATCACCCCTACAACGTGAGTGTGCGTGCCAACTTCGTCGCCGGGCCCGCCTTCGCCCGCGCGCTGGGCACCGCGGTCTCGGACTCGGTGAAGACCATCGCCGCCACCCCCAACGTGCCCGACGCCACCTTCAAGGCGGCCGTGGGTGTGAACCAGGCCGCGGCGCTGACCGACCCTCTTCGCCGCTTCCGGGATATTTCGGCCCGGAACGAGGCCCTGTACGACCAGGTGATGGCGGAACTCTACTACGTTGTCGTCTCAGCCTACGATCCCGCGACGATCGCCGCCGAGGAACCCCAGTTGCTCTGGCGCACCCGTCTGACGGTGATGACCGAGGGGGTGTCGCCCAATCGCGCCCTTCCGGAGCTGATCACGGTCGGCGCCCCCCTCTTCGGTCGTCCCATGGACGAAGCCGAGTTGCTGCCGGAAAAACGCCCATGAACCAGGAGCGGCTGCGCCGCGACCAAAGCTGAGAGTTGAGCCTGAATACCGATTTTGCCACAGAGGTCACAGAGGCCCAATCAGAGCCGAGCCGGAGGCGGGCGCTGCGACTGTCTTGGGCGTCACGCGATGAACCGGTTTGTCCAAGGACCGAGCCTCCGTGTTCTCTGTGTCGGAGCTCTGTGCTCTCTGTGGCTACTTCGGAATCCAGGTTGAGAGTTGAGAGTCTGCCCCCTCATCCCCTCATCCCCCCATCAGCGTCCAACCGCATGCCGGTCGATGAAGGCCCGGATCGTGTCGGGATCGCACCGCAGCAGGTGCTTCACGATCGGACGGGACTTCAGCGCCTCGAGGGTTGGATGCGTCGGCTCGACCCCGATCGCCGCCTGGATCGTGTCGGGGAACTTCGCCGGGCTGGCCGTCGAGAGCACGACGTTCACGCGATCCGACGACAGCTCCTTGAAGGCACACGCGGTGTGGGGATCGGCCACGTATCCGAAGTCACGGTGGACGCGCTGGATGATCCCGGGAATCTCGGCGTCCGTGCAGCGTGACGCGCTGAACGTGTCGCGGTTGAAATTCTCGAAACGATACGCGCCGGTTCGCTTGAACGTGTCCATCACCGCGCGGACCCGGGCGGAGTCCCGGCCCACGGCGAAATAGATGAACCGCTCGAAGTTGGACGCGACCTGGATGTCCATCGAGGGGGCCAGACTGGGCTGCACCTCCCCCACCCGGTACTCGCCGGTGGTGAACATGCGGTAGAGAATGTCGTTCTGGTTGGTGGCCACCTTGAAACCGCGGATGGGCACGCCCATCTTTTGCAGCATCCAACCTGCAAGCACGTTGCCGAAATTACCCGTGGGAACCACGAACTCCACGGCGTCGCGCTCCGCCACCGGCAGCTTCAGCCACGCGTGAAGGTAGTACACGCACTGGGCGAGCACGCGCGCGAGGTTGATCGAATTGACCGCGGAGAGGCGGTGCCGCGTGCGGAACGCCTGGTCGCCGAAGATCTCCTTCAACGCCGCCTGCGCGTCGTCAAAGGTGCCGTCCACCGCCAGCGCAAACACGTTCCCGGCCCCGGTGCAGGCCATCTGCCGCTCCTGCAGCGGGGAAACGCGGCCGTCGGGATACAGGATGAAGATCGCGGTGCCGGGCCGTCCGATCAGGCCATGAATGGCCGCGGCGCCCGTGTCGCCCGAAGTGGCGCCCAGGACGTTGATCGTCTCGCGGCGCACCTCGCACTGATGCGCATACAGGTTGCCGAGCAGCTGAAGGGCAAAATCCTTGAAGGCCAGCGTCGGTCCGTGGAACAGCTCGAGCACGTAAAGCCGGGGTCCGAGCCGCCGCAACGGCGCGATCGCCGGATCGGTGAACGTGGTGTAGCTGCGCGCGACGATCTGCCGCAGGGTCCCGGCGGGAATGTCCGTCGCAAACACCCGCATGAACTCGTAGCAAAGTTCCGCATACGAGAGCGTCGCGAACGACCCCAGCCGGCCGCTGAAGTCCGGCAGGGACTCCGGCAGGTACAGGCCGCCGTCCGGCGCCAGCCCGGTTGCCACCGCATCGGAAAATCCCAGCGCCGGCGCCTGACCTCTCGTGGAAATGAACTTCATGCGGAAAGGAGCGAGTAGCGAAACAGTAGCGAGCAGTGAGTAGCGAGCGTCGAGGCGGCACCGCCGCCGGTCTTTCTATGGCTACCCGCTACCCGCTGCTTTGCCCTAGGCGTTGTCGAGGTCGAAGGCCTGGTGGGCGAGGCGGGCGGCCTCGTCGGCCTTGTCGAGCGCGATGACGACGGAGATCTTGATCTCGGAGGTGCTGATGAGGTCGATGTTGATCGCCGCATCGGCCAGCGTCTGGAACAGGGTGGCCGCCACCCCGCTGTGCGTGCGCATGCCGACGCCCACCACGGAAAGCTTGGCCACCTGGTCATGGAGCGAGACCGTCGCGCCGAGCTCCTTCAGGACCGGCTCGAGCGTGCGGGCCGCCTTCTGCACCTCCGACTGCGGCACGGTGAAGGTCAGGTTCGCCACGCCGCCCCGGCCGACGTTCTGGACGATCATGTCGACGTTGATGTGCGCGTCCGCGAGCGTGCGGAAAACACGGGCCGCCGAGCCGGGCTTGTCGGTAATGTTGCTGATGACGACCTTGGCCTGGTCCTTGTCGACCGCGACGCCGCGGACGAGGACTTTTTCCATGGAGGCGACTTCTGCTTTCACGATGGTTCCTGGGTTGTGATTAAAGGAGGAGCGGACTTCGAAAACGACGTTGTACTTGGCCGCGAACTCGACCGAGCGCGACTGCATCACCTTGCTGCCCGCGGAGGCGAGTTCGAGCATCTCGTCGTAGCTGATCTCCGGCAGCTTCCGGGCGGTCTTCACGACGCGCGGATCCGCGGTGTAGACGCCGTCGACGTCGGTGTAGATCTCGCACTTGTCGGCCTTGATGGCCGCGGCGAGCGCAATGGCGGTGAGGTCGGAGCCGCCGCGGCCCAGGGTGGTGGTCTGGCCCACGTCGTTCACCCCCTGGAAACCGGCGACGATGATGACATTCCCGGCGGAGAGATCGCGCTCGAGCGCCTTGGCGTCGATGTCGCGGATCTTCGCCTTGGTGTGGACGGTGTCGGTGAAGATGCCGGCCTGGGCGCCGGTGTAGCTGATCGCCTTCACGCCGATCCCATGCAGGGCCATCGCGGTGAGCGCGATCGTCTCCTGCTCGCCGATCGCCAGCAGCTGGTCGAGCTCGCGGTCGCTCGGGGTGGCGCACACTGCCTTGGCCCGGGCGATGAGCTCGTTCGTGACCCCCGCGCGCGCGGAGACGACGACAACGAGTTCGTTGCCTTCGTCGCGGATCGCCTTGATGCGCTCCGCGACCTTCTTGATGCGTTCGACGTCGCCGACGGACGTGCCGCCGTATTTTTGGACGATTCGGGCCATGGGTGAAAAGTTGAGAGTTGAGAGTTGAGGGTTGAGAGTCGGAAGTTCGGAGTTCGGACCGTTCGGTCTCTCAACTCTCAACCCTCAACTCTCAACTCGGCCTAAAAATCCCCGATGCGGAGGAGCACGGGGGCCTCGAGCAGGCTGCCGAGGGCGTTGAGTTGCTGCAGGGTGCGCTGCATCGCCCGCTCGTTGCTTTCGTGCGTCGTGAGCACCAGGGATGCCGCCTTCTCGCGGGCCGACGGGGTCTGGATGACGCTCGCGATGCTGATGTGCTGCTTCGCCATCGCGGCCGCCACGCGCGCCAGCACGCCCGGCTCGTCCTTGACCGTGAGCCGCAGATAATAACGGCAGCGGACGTTTTCGAGCGGAGCCAGCCGGCACGCGGCGGAGCTGGCCCCGGCCCCCTCCCCGATCAGGTGCGCGCCCTTGCCATACTTCAGCAGCGACGCGGCGTCGGCGATGTCGCCGATCACGGCGCTCGCGGTGGCGTCCTGGCCGGCACCGCGACCGCTATAGAACGTCGTGCCGACGACGTCTCCCGTGACGGAGACGGCATTGAACACGCCGCTGACGTTGGCGACGACGTTGCCTTCGGGCAGGAGCGTCGGATGCACGCGGACCGAGACCTCGCTCGTCGCCAGATCCCGGTCGATGATCGCCAGCAGCTTGATGCCGAAACCCAGCACGGAGGCGTTCTTGAAGTCGTCGGGGGTGATGCGGCTGATGCCCTCGACAATCATCTGATCGGTCTTCACCCACACGCCGTGAGCGAGCCAGGCGAGCACTGACGCCTTGTGCGCGGTGTCCCAGCCATCGACATCGAGCGATTCGTCGGCCTCCGCATAGCCCAGCCGTTTCGCCTCCGCGAGGACCTCCGCGTACGGCGCATCCTGATCCTCCATCTGCGTGAGGATGTAGTTGCAGGTGCCGTTGAGAATGCCGTAGATCCGGCTGAACCGGTTCGCGACCAACCCTTCGCGCACCGCCTTGATGATCGGGATGCCGCCGGCCACCGAAGCCTCGAAGAAAAAGTGTCCGCCGTGCTGCTGGGCCGCCGCCATGATCTCGGCACCGTGCTCGCAGATGAGCGCCTTGTTCGCTGAGACGACAATCTTGCCCAGGCGAAGGGCGGCGAGCGTCACCTGCCGGGCGAGCTTCGTGCCGCCGATCAACTCGCAAACGATGGGGATCGACGGATCGTTCGCGATTGAGAGCGCGTCATCCGTGAGCTTCCGGGCCGGAACCTTGACGCCGCGCTTCTTGTTCAGGTCGCGTACCGCGGCCTTCGCGAGATTCAGCTTCACGCCGAGGCGCGCCTCCAGATCGGACTGCTTGGCGGTGATGTGTTTCCACACCCCCTGCCCGACGGTCCCGAAGCCGCAGATCCCGATGTTGACGGTCATGGGTTCGCTCATGATTGGGGAGTCTCCTTCTTCCGGCCGATCCTGCTTTCGGTGCCCGCCGCGATGCGCGCCAGATTGCTGCGATGGCGGAACACCACCAGCGCCGCCACGGCAATGCAGGCGCCGACGAAGACCCGGTCGCGTTCCAGCGCCAGGGCCGTCACCGGGAGCGAGACCGCGGCAAGGATGGAGGCGGCGGAGACGAACCGCGTCGCAAACGCCGTCAGGCTCCACACGAGCAACGCAATGAGGGCACCCACCGGGAAGAGCACGGCGAAGCCTCCGGCGCCCGTGGCGACGCCCTTGCCGCCGCGGAAACGCGTGAAGCAGGAAAAGCTATGCCCCAGCAGCGCCGCCACCAGGCCGGTCATCTGCAAATAGGCGATCGGCGCCTCCGGCGAGGTCTCCCCCCGCTCCAGCGCCAGATGATAGCCATAAGGCGCGAACGCAGCGATGGCCCCCTTGAGCGCGTCGAGTGCGAACACCAGATTGCCCGGCCCGCTCCCCAGCACGCGTCGGACATTCGTGGCGCCGGGATTGCGTGAGCCCACCTCAAAAATGTTCACCCCCCGCGCGCGGGCGACCAGATACCCGAACGGGAGCGCCCCGAGGAGGTATCCGACCGCGGCGGTAATGAGGTAAGGCGTGGCCATGGAGACAGACCGGCCGGGACCGGCGGTGCGTCACCGCCGGTTCAACCGGTCACAGCATCGCTCAGAAGTGCACGAACTTTGCCATGCGGATGGCGGGGTGGTTCTTGATCACGTCGCGCGCCGACTCGCTCGGTTCGCTGTCGACGCGAACCACCATGTAGGCGGTCCCGCCGGGCGTGAGCCGGGAGAGCGACATGTCCGCGATGTTGACCTGGTCCTTGCCCAGAATGGTGCCGACTTCGCCGACCATGCCGGGCTGGTCGATGTTTTCCAGGACCAGAAGCTTACCGTCGGCCAGCACCTCGACCTCGCGGTCGTTGATGTTCACGATCCGCGGTTCGTTGCCTTTGCCGATCAGCGTGCCAGCTGCGGAGAAGACCTTCCCCTCCGGAGTGGTCGCCTCGACCTGGATCAGATCCGTGTAGCCGGAATCGGCGGTCGACTTCAGCACCTCGGCCTTGACGCCGAGCCGCTCGAGCCGCGCCGGCGCGTTGACGAAATTAACTTCCTCGCCGCTGATCCGGCGCAGATAACCGCGCTCGATCGAACGGGTCACCGCATTCACATCCAGATCCAGCAGCTTGCCCCAGTAGGTGATCTTCAACGAGACGATCTGCGGCGACGCGATCTGCTGCACCAGTGTGCCCAGCTTGGTCCCGAGGTCGATGTACGGCCCGAGCACCTTCATCGTGGCGGCATCGATCGAGGGCACATTCACGGCGTTGCGGATGACCCCGCCGTTGAGCACATCGGCGATCTGTTCCGCCACCTCGATCCCCACCGACTCCTGGGCCTCGGCCGTGGACGCACCCAGGTGCGGCGTCAGGACGACATTCGGCAGGGAGCGCAACTCGCTGTCCTTGGCCAGCGGTTCGTCCTCGAAGACGTCGAGGCCGGCGGCGGCGACCTTGCCCGACTTCAGCGCCGCGATCAGCGCGGCTTCCTTGATGATGCCGCCGCGGGCACAGTTGAAGATCCGGAGACCCTTCTTGCACTTCTCAAAGGCCGCCTCATCGATCATGTACTGGGTGTCCTCGGTCAGGGGCATGTGCACCGTGATGTAGTCGGACTCTTTCAGCAGTTGATCGAGAGTGACGCCTTCCACCTGCATCGCCTTCGCCCGGCTTGGGGCAAGGTAAGGGTCATAAGCGAGCACCCGCATCCCGAATGCCTGCGCGCGCTTCGCGACCTCGCCGCCAATGCGGCCCAGACCCACGATTCCCAGCGTCTTCTTGAAGAGCTCGATGCCCGAGAAGCTCTTGCGATCCCACTGGCCGGCCTTCATCGACGCCGCGGCCTGCGGAACGGGACGCGCCCCGCACAGGAGGTGGGTGAACGTCAGTTCGGCCGTGGCAATCGTGTTGCCCGAGGGCGTGTTCATCACGATGACACCGCGTTCGGTCGCGGCCTCGACATCCACGTTGTCCACGCCCACGCCGGCCCGGCCCACCACCTTCAGCAAGGGCGCAGCGGCAAACACCTGCGCCGTGATCTTCGTCTCCGAGCGGACGGCAATCGCATGCACATCCTTCACGAGTTCCAGCACCTTCTCGGGAGAGGACCCATACGCCTCAACGACTTCGAAGCCCGGCTGCTGACGCAGGTAGGCGACTCCTTTGGGTGAGATCTTGTCGGCGACGAGTACTTTCATGGGACAAAATTGCCCACGAGGGAAATCCCGGCCGCTCGACCGCGCAAGGAAAAGCGTCGGGTATGACCCAAGGGACCGAAGGACCAAGGGCGCCCCGCGAGAAGAGAGACGCCCTCCTGGGTCGCCACTGGTCCCTTGCGTCCCTTTGGTCACTTTGGTCCTTTAGGACCTTTAAGACCCTTTCCTCCCTTCCGCCCCTTTCAATCTCCGCAACTTCGGCCGGCGCGATTCGTCCGGCTCCCCAACTCCTTCGGCGCGCCCCCTTCCTCCATGTCCGTCCGCTTTCAACGCCTCCTCCGTCCCTCCGTGTTGCTGGCAGTCGCCGCGGCGACCGTCCTTTTCCCGAGTGGATGCTCGGAAAAATCCGGGGCTGCCGGCGGCCCCGGCGGAGGACGCGGACGCGGGGGCGGTCCGGCGCCGGTCATCGTGGGCAAGGTCGAGCAGCGCGTCGTGCCGTTGATTCTCGATGCCATCGGCACCATTGAACCCATCCGCTCGGCGGACGTCCGCGCGCAGATCACCGGCACCCTCTTCAAGATCAACGCCCAGGAGGGTCAGGACGTGGCCCAGGGCGACCTGCTGCTCGAGATCGACCCACGCCCCTTCCAGAACGCGTTGCGCTCCGCCGAGGCTGATCAGCAGCGGATCGCCGTCCAGCTCGACACCGCCCGCCGCCAGCTCAGCCGCTACAAGGCGCTGGATGTGGGTGCGATGATCTCCCAGGAGCAATTCCAGCAGTTCGAGGACAACGCCCGCACGCTGGAGGCGCAGGCCGCCGCCGCGGAGGCCGCCGTCGCCACCGCCCGGCTTCAGCTCAGCTATTGCTCCATTCGCGCGCCGATCGCCGGACGACTTGGCGACTTCACGGTCCATGAAGGCGACATGATCCGCGGCAACGACAACGAACCGCTCGTGACGATCGTCCAGGTCCGCCCCATCTACGCCACCTTCTCGATCGCCCAGCAGCACCTCGCCGCGCTCGCCCGCTACCGGGCCGAGGGCACCCTCATGGTCGACGTTGCCGGCACCGCCGGCGAGCCCCCCGTCGATCGCGGAGAGCTGACGTTTCTCGACAACACGGTCGATCCGGCCACCGGGACAATCAAGCTGAAGGCCACGCTGCCCAACGCCGAAATGAAACTCTGGCCCGGTCAGTTCATCACCGCGTCCCTCACCCTCGCCTCCCCTGAGGTCCTCGCGGTGCCCACCAGCGCGATCCAGACCGACCAGACCGGCCAGCACGTTTTCGTCGTCAAACCCGATAACACCGCGGAATTCCGCCGCGTCACGGTCGAGCGTACCGCCGAGCCGTACGCCGTGATCAAGGACGGGCTCAAGACGGGCGAAACCGTGGTGATCGACGGCCAGCTGCGCGTCATGCCGGGCGGGCCCGTGCAGATCCGGCCCGCGGACGTGCTCGTCAATCCGGAGCGACACCTTGCTGCCCCCAAGGGCGGGGGCGGGAAGGCTCCCGGCGAGGGCAAGGGCGAGCCGAAGGCGAAGAAGGATCCGTCATGAACATCCCCGAACTGTTCATCCGCCGTCCCGTCATGACGACGCTGGTGACGGCCGCCATCACCATCTTCGGCGTCATGGCGTATCGCTCGTTGCCGGTCAGCGACCTGCCCAACGTCGACTTTCCCACCATCCAGATCAGCGCCAACCTGCCTGGCGCCAGCCCGGAGACCATGGCTTCGTCGGTGGCCACGCCGCTGGAACAGCAGCTGTCGACCATCGCCGGCATCGAGTCGATGACCTCGACGAGCAGCCTCGGCTCGACCCAGATCACCCTGCAGTTCGACCTCGATCGCAGCATCGACGGCGCCGCCCAGGACGTGCAGTCCGCCATCTCCGCCGTGCAGCGCCGGCTCCCGCAGGACATGCCGAGCCCCCCGTCCTTCCGCAAGAGCAACCCCGCGGACGACCCCGTGCTCCTCCTGGCTCTCGGCTCCTCCACCCTCCCGTTGTCCGAGGTCAATGAATACGCCGAGAATCTCCTCGCCCAGCGGATCTCGATGGTCGAGGGCGTTGCCCAGGTGCAGGTGATGGGCGCCCAGAAGTACGCGGTCCGCGTGCAGCTCGACCCGCGCGCCCTCGCCTCCCGCGGCATCGGCATCGACGAGGTCCGCACCGCCCTCAATACCAACAACGTCAATCTCCCGGCCGGGGTGCTGGACGGGAACAGCAAGTCCGTGACCCTGCAGGCCACCGGCCAGCTGCATGACGCGAGCGGTTTCCGCGATGTCATCGTCACCTACCGCAACGGCTCCCCCGTCCGGCTCGGCGACGTCGCCCACGTCGTCGACAGCGTGCAGAACGACAAGGCGATGGGGTGGTACAATGGCGAGCGGTCGATCATCCTCTTCGTCCAGCGCCAGCCCGGCACCAATACGATCAAGGTCGTCGACGGCGTGATGGAGCTGCTGCCGTCGTTCCGCGCGCAGATGCCCTCCTCGGTGAACCTCGAGGTGCTGATCGACCGCTCGCACGCCATCCGCGAGTCGGTCGCCGACGTGAAGTTCACGCTCGTGCTCGCGATCGCCCTCGTCGTGCTCGTGATCTTCCTGTTCCTGCGCTCCCTTTCGGCGACCATCATCCCGAGCATCGCGATGCCCATCGCGGTGGTGGGCACGTTCCCGGTGATGTACTTCTTCGGCTTCAGCATCGACAACCTGTCGCTGCTCGCGCTGACGCTCTCGGTCGGCTTCGTCGTCGACGACGCGATCGTGATGCTGGAGAACATCATCCGGCACATCGAAAACGGCGAGCCGGTGATGCAGGCCTCCCTGCGCGGTTCGCGCGAGATCGGCTTCACCATCATCTCGATGACCATCTCGCTGGTCGCGGTGTTCATCCCCGTGCTCTTCATGGGCGGCGTGCTCGGCCGGCTCCTGCACGAATTCGCCGTGACCATCAGCGCGGCCATCCTGGTTTCAGGCTTCGTCTCGCTGACGCTGACGCCGATGCTGTGCAGCCGCTTCCTCAAACCCCTTTCAGAGCACAAGCAGCACGGCCGCTTCTATCAGCTCATGGAGCGCCTGTTCCAGCGCAGCGTCGGGCTCTATGAACGCACGCTGCGCTCCACCCTGCGCCATCGTCGGCTGACGATGCTCGTCGCGCTCGCCACCGTGATCCTGACCGGCGTGCTGATCACCGTCATCCGCAAGGGCTTCATTCCCACCGAGGACACCGGCCGCATTTTCGTCGGCTGGGAGGCCGCGCAGGACGCGTCCTTCGACGCCATGGTCCGTTACCAGCGCGCCTTCCTCGCCGTCATTTCCCGCAACCCCTACGTCGATGGCTACTCGGCGTCGATCGGCGGCGGCAACTCCGGCCGCGCCTTCGTCCGCCTGAAGCCGCGCGGCGAACGACCCGCGGCCGACAAGATCATCCCCATGCTCCGCTCGGAACTGGCCGGGATCCCGGGCCTGCGGGTGTTCCCGCAGGTGCCGCCCGCCATCCGCATCGGCGGCCGGATGTCGTCCTCGGTTTACCAATACTCGATCTACGGGGCGGACCTCCAGGAGCTGTACCAGGTGGTGCCGGGCTTCCTCGAACGCGTGCGGCAGGTCCCCGGGCTCACCGACGTGAACAGCGATCTCCAGGTCACCAGTCCCAAGCTCATCGTGGACATCGATCGCGACAAGGCCTCCGCCCTGGGCCTGAACGCGCAGCAGGTGGAGGACGTCCTCTACAGCGCCTACGGCTCCCGCCAGGTCTCCACCATCTACACGCCGTCGAACCAATACTTCGTCATCCTGGAACTGCAGGACGCGTACAAGCGCGACGCCCGCTCGCTTTCGCTGCTCCATCTGCGAAATCGCGAGGGCAAGCTCATCCCGCTCGACGCCGTCGCCAAGCTCCGGAACACGGTCGGCCCCCTCACCGTCAGCCACCTCGGCCAGGTCCCGGCCGTGACCGTCTCATTCAACCTCGCCGATGGCGTCTCGCTCAGCGACGTGACGACCAAGATCGAGGACATCGGTCGCGAAACCCTGCCCGCCACCGTGGGCGGCGTGTTCCAAGGGACCGCCGCCGCCTTCACCAGCTCCATCCAGGGGCTGGGCATCCTGCTCCTCGTGGCCGTCCTTACGATCTACCTGGTTCTCGGCATCCTGTACGAGGACTTCATCCACCCGATTACCATTCTGTCGGGGCTGCCCGCCGCGACCTTCGGCGCCCTCGCCACGCTCCTTGTCTTCGGCCAGGAACTGAACATCTACGGCTACGTCGGCCTGATCATGCTGATCGGCATCGTGAAGAAGAACGCGATCATGATGATCGACTTCGCGCTCGATGCGCGCCGCACGCGCGGCCGCAACGCCGAGGACGCAATCTTTGAGGCGTCGCTCGTGCGGTTCCGGCCGATCATGATGACCACGCTCGCGGCGATCGCGGGCACCCTGCCGATCGCGCTCGGCTGGGGCGCCGGCGCCGAATCCCGCCGCACCCTGGGCCTCGCCGTCGTCGGCGGCCTGATCGTGTCGCAAATGCTGACGCTCTACATCACGCCCGTGTTCTACATCTACATGGAGCGCCTGACCAAGTACTTCACGCCCAAGCCCGTGCCGCAGTTCGCCGAATCGCCGCAGCCCGTGGGAGCGGGGAAGTGATCGCAGCGGAGTGAAAGTGAAAATGAAAGTGAAAGTGGACTAACGACAAAGGCCGCCGGACGGCGGGCTTTGTTGTTACGTGGCGGCGAGGCCGCCCACTTTCACTCTCACTTTCACTTTCACTTTCACCTTCCCGATCACTCCCCTTTCTTCGCGGGGGGCTGCATTTCCAGGAAGTGCGCGGCGAAGGCGAGCTTGTCGGCCGCTTCGTCGATCAGCTTGGAGGTCGGCTTGCCCGCGCCGTGCCCCGCCTTGGTCTCGATGCGGATCATCGCCGGACCCGATCCGGGCGTGCCCGCGATCGCGTGCTGCACCGCGGCGGCGTACTTGAACGAATGAGCCGGATGGACGCGGTCGTCATGATCGGCCGTGGTGACGAGAATCGCGGGGTACTTCGCGCCCGCCCTGACGTTATGGATCGGCGAATACGCCGAGAGGTACTTGAAGCCGGCCGCGTCGTCGCTGGAGCCGTAGTCCGTCGTCCAGGCATAACCCACCGTGAACTTGTGGAACCGGAGCATATCCATCACGCCCACCGCGGGAAAAGCCACCCGGCAAAGGTCCGGCCGCTGGTTCACCACCGCGCCCACGAGGAGCCCGCCGTTTGAGCCGCCGCTCAGCACCAGCTTCGCCGGCTGGGTGTACTTGTTCGCGAAGAGCCACTCCGCCGCCGCGATGAAGTCGTCGAAGACGTTCTGCTTGCGCTCCTTCGTGCCCGCTTCGTGCCACTCCTTGCCGTATTCGCCGCCGCCGCGGAGATTCGCCGACGCATACACGCCGCCGGCCTCCATCCAGACCAGGTTCGCCACCGAGAAAGCCGGGGTCAGGGAGATGTCGAAGCCGCCGTAACCATACAAGAGCGTCGGGTTGCTGCCATCCAGCCTCAGCCCCTTCCGGTGCGAGATGAACATCGGCACGCGGGTGCCGTCCTTCGACGTGTAGAACACCTGGCGCGTCTCGTAGTCCGCGGGATTGAACGCGACCGTGGGCGCCTGATAAACCGCGCCGGTGTTCGTCGCGAGGTCGTGGCGGAGGTTGCTGGCAGGGGTCGTGAACGAGACAAAGTTGTAGAACATCTCCGTGTCCTCGTCGCGACCGCTGATCGACCCCACCGTCCCGATCCCGGGCAGCGGAATCTCGCCGGTCAACTTGCCGTCAAGGCTGTGCACCGCCAGCCGGCTGCTGGCATCCCGCAGGGTCTTCACCACGAAGCGGCCCCCGGCGAGCAGCACCGTGTCGATCGTATCCTCGGTTTCCGGAATCAGGGTCTTCCAGCTGGTCCGCCCGGGACTGCCGGTGTCGATGGCGATCACGCGACGCCGCGGCGCCTCGAAATTGGTCAGGACGAAGAGCACGTCACCCCGGCTGCCGATGACGTCGTATTCACCGTCCCAGGTCTGCACGAGGTCCGTCACCTTGCCCTTGATCGTCGGCGCCCGCGGGTCGCCCAGGTCGATGACGCTGAGCAGGTTTTCCGGCGCCGCGCCGCGCGACACCGAGATGGCCAGAAACCGGCCGTCCTGCGTGACGCTGCCGCGGACGAACCACTTCGGCTCGTCGGCGCGCTCATACACCAGCACGTCGGCGGACTGCGGCGTCCCGAGCTTGTGATAATAGATCCGCTGGTGCTCCAGCGCGCTGAACGTCTTGCCGGTGCCCTGATCGACGGTGGCCGCCGGGTACCGCGAATAGAAGAAACCGGCGTTGTCCTTCGTCCAGGAGGGCGTCGCAAACTTCACCCATTGGATCAGGTCGGCCTCGTCCTTGCCGGTATCCACCGATCGGACCCGGATCTCGTTCCAGTCCGACCCCGCCGCCGCCGTGCTGTAGGCGAGCCAGCGCCCATCGTCCGACACCCGCGTGTCGGTCAACGCCACGGTGCCATCGGCCGCAAGCGTGTTGGGGTCCACGAGCGCCCGCGGCTCGGCCTGGAGCGTGTCCTGGACGTAAAACACCGCCTGGTTCTGGAGTCCCGAATTCTTGGAGAAGAAGTAGCGCGTCCCTTCCTTGAACGGTACGCCGATGCGCGGATAGTTCCAGAGGGTCTGCAGCCGCTCCTTGAACCCCTGCCGCTGGCTCAGCTTCTCCAGGAAGCCGAACGTCAGCCGGTTCTGCTCCCCGACCCACCCGGTGGTTTCCTTCGAATCCAGGTCTTCCAGCCAGCGATACGGGTCCGCCACTTTCGCGCCATGGTAATCCTCCACCGTCTCGCCCCGGGGGGCCGGCGGATAATTCCAGGCAGGTTGGGCGAAGGAGGAGGCGGCAAACAGCGTCATGAAAAGCGCGAGGGTACGCATATGACAAAGCTCATGAAGGACCTCCGCGAAATCAAGCGCCGGGACACGTGCGTAGCCGGCGAGCCAAAATGCCCGAGTGAACACCAGCGCTCGGCTGCCCTTTGGTCTTTCTCTTAATCTTTATCTTTCTCTTTCTCCGAAATGGTGGTTCGTAATCGTGATCGTGATCGAACCGGTCGAGCACGAGCAGGCTCAAGGCAGGAGAAAGAGAAAGATTAAGAGAAAGAGAAAGATTGGCCTGAGGCTGGCGCGCACATTTCAATCGTCGGGTGGATACCGCCCTTGATGCCGCGGCGCAGCGGCTGGCCCAGCAGATCGAGTTCATCGCCGAGTGCGACAAGCTGAAGGACATCTTCCGGCAGTCGCTCGTGACCCAAAGCCGTCGCGCGGAAAACGACGCCGAGCACTCCTGGCACCTGTGCCTCTGTGTGATCGTGCTCGCGGAGCACAGCAACGAGCCCATCGACGTCCTGCGCGTGCTGAAAATGCTGATCGTGCATGATCTGGTGGAAATCGATGCCGGCGACACGTTCGCGTATGACGTGGCCGCAATGGCGAACCAGCACGAGCGGGAGGCGATCGCCGCGGAACGGATTTTTGGGCTGCTGCCGGCCGACCAGGCGCGCGAATTCCGCGCCCTGTGGGATGAGTTCGAGGAAAAGGCCACGCCCGAGGCGCGGTTCGCCACCGCCCTCGACCGCTTCCAGCCGATGTTGCAGAACGTGCGCTGCGAAGGCGGCGGCTGGAAGAAGCACGGCATCACCCACGATCGGGTCACGGCGCGCAACCAGCACATCGCGCAGGGCTGCCGGCCGCTCTGGACCTATGCCTCCGCCATGCTCGAAAAAGCGGTGCAGGCGGGGTATCTGGCCCCCAAGCCCTAGCCCGTCCCGCCGCCCCGCGGTGGGTGGTGCCCGAACTGTCTGGGCCAGATGGCCCCCGCCGGGCGATTACGCTGGTCTTGACTGCCCAGGAACGACAGAACCGCCATCGCCAGTTAGCTGCACATGGTCCCACATCCCACCACGTTTTGGCGCGCCCTCGCGGTTGCGCTTGCCGCCGTCGCATCCGCGTTCGGCCAAACCGCCGTCGAATGGCAGCCAAACAGCAACGGCAGCTGGAACACGGGGGCCAACTGGAGCGGCGGCATCGCCCCCGGAAACTCCGCGCAGGCCATGCTCAAGAAGGCGGTCATCGTCACCGCAAACGGTGCCGCCGATGCCAGCGTCAAGGGACTCGATATCGAGAACGGCGCCACCGCCCTGTTCGATTTCCTCCACGCCGGCTACACCCTGCGCCTTGGGTCGAGCATCTCCAGCTGGACCGCCGGGAAGGTCGAGATGCGGCGCACGAGCGGCATTTACGGTCACGGCGTCGGCAACACGATCCTCAACCTCAGCCCGGGGGTCGAACTGCTCTACAGCACCGAGGATCTGACCCGCTACCTCTACAACCTGACCGTCAATAACGGCGGCACGATCCGCAACACCAGCGGCACGCTCTACTTTAGCGACAGCACGGTCGCCAATCTCGCCACCGGCCTGATCCATGCGGATGGGGCCGAGATCCGCATCAGCGGGTCGACGCAGCTGCAGAACGCCGGCACCCTGCGCGCCACCGGTACCGCGGGCAAGCTCAGGATCGAGAACACCCTCACCACCGCCCATCTCGGGCTCGTCGACCTGGTGGACGGCGGGCGCGCGCTTCTGTCCGGCACCCTCGACAACACGTCGGCCACCTTGAATGCGCCCTCCGGCGGCCGCTACGAACTGCTCGGCGGCACCCTTCGCGGGGGCATCGTCGGTCCCGGCGCGCTCACCTTCACCTCCAGCGGCGGCGTGCTCGAAGGCGTCGTGCTGAACGACAATCTCGCCCTGCCCGCGTCCGCCGCCGTGCACCTGACCGGCAACGCCACCTTCACCGGCACCAGCGCCAGCCTGGGCGACTACTCGACGCTTTATTGGGAGCAGAACGGCGCCATCGAAGGCCGCACCATCACCCAGGCCACGGGCAGCAATGTGTATGTGAACGGAAACTACACGCTGACCATCGGCGGCAGCACGACCGTCACCGGCGACATCAACGCGAGCTCGAACTCCGACCCCGGGGCGACCATCACCGTGCTGGGCACCGTGACCCATGACGCCGCGTCGCAGGGGGGCTCGATCAGCGCGTCCCGGTTGAACCTGCAGGGCAATATCACCGTCGCCGCCACCCATGGATCCCTGACCCTCGGTCAAACCTGGGGCGATATCCTGGCCCACAACACCGGCATCCTCAACGTCAACGCGGCGGGCGCCACTCTCTTCCTCGACGGCGAATTCAACAATACCGGCGGCACCATCAACGCGCTCGAGGGCAACCTGGTCTTTCGCGGCAACAACCTGACCTCGAACCTCACGGGCGGCACCATCAACCTTGCCGCCGACACCCACGCTTATCTCCAGGGCGTCATCGACAACACGGATGCCACGCTCACCGCTCCGACGGGCGGCCCCTTCGAGCTTTACGGCGGCACCCTCCAGGGCGGTTCCATTGCCGCGGGCGCCCTCGCCTTCACGTCCAGCGGCGGCTACCTCGACGGCGCCGTTCAGCTGGGCGACCTGACCCTGGCACCGCACACCCACGTCCGCTTCAAGGGCAATGCCTCCTTCGCCGGCGCCAACGCCACCCTGGGCAGCAACGCCACGCTCATCCTGGAACAGGACACCGCCTTCGAGGGCAAGGCCTTCGCCTTCGGCGCGTCGTCCTCCCTCCAGCTTTCCGGTGCGGACCGCACGCTGACCTTCGGGAGCGCCTCCACCGGCACCGGCACGATCTACATCATCGGCTACAACTCCGGCCAGGTGATCACCCTCGACGGCGCGCTCAACCACACGTCCGCGTCCACGGGCTTCATCTCCGCTCCGACCCTCCTCAACCGCGGCGCCATCACCAACACCTCCGCCGCCGGTGTCCTCAGCATTGGCGGGGGCTCCGGCGCCATCACCCGCAACACCGGCAGCATCAGCGTCAACGGGCCCGGCGCCACGATCTATCTCGAGGACGGCTTCGACACGACGGGCGGCGCGCTGACCGCCACGCAAGGGAGCCTCATCTTCCGCGGCAGCAACACCACCGCGCATCTCAACGGGGGCATCATCGACATCGCCAGCGGTGGCCGCGTCCTCCTCAACGGCACCTTGGACAACACCGCGACGACCCTCCTCGCGCCCGCCTCCGGCCGCTACGAATTGTACGGCGGCACCATCGAGAACGGGACCATCTCCGCCGGGGCGCTGAGTTACACCACCAGTGACGGTCGCCTGCGGGGCGTCACGTTGGAGGATGACCTCGTTCTTCCCTCCTCCGCCGGAGTGCGGCTGGAGGACGGCACCAACTTCACGGGCAATCTGACCCTGGGCAGCGCCTCGTGGCTGACATGGCGCCAGTCCGCCACGCTCGCCGACAAGACGCTCGCCTTCGGAGGCAACAGCGGCATCTACCTCAGCGGCGCCGACTCCACCCTGGTCCTTGCCTCCACGGTCGCCGGCTCCGGCGATCTGCAGATCTACGCCGATGGCAGCCTGGGCACGGCCGTCGACAACGCCGGCACGCTCACGCACACCTCCGGCACCGGCTACCTTTCCGCCCGGTTGTTTCGCAACAGCGGGACGATCCAGGTCACCGGCGCCGGCAGCACCCTCACCCTGGGTGAGACCGCGAGCGGGTACGCGACGTACAATACCGGCTCGATCACCGTCAATGGCCCCGACGCCACCCTGTATTTCGATGGCGCGTTCGACAACACCGACGGTTCCCTGAATGCGACGCAGGGCCGGCTCATCTTCCGCTACGATCACGCCACCACCCAGCTCAACAGCGGCACGATCAACATCGGCGCCGCCGGCCGGGTCCTGCTCCAGGGCACCCTCGACAACACCGGCCAGACGCTCAACGCGCCCGCAACGGGCATGTACGAGCTGTATTCCGGCACCATCGAGAACGGCCAGATCGCGCCGGGCGCCCTCGGCTACACCTCCTCCGGCGGCACGCTCCAGAACGTCACGCTCCTCGGCAACGTTGCCCTCCCCGCCTCCAGCTGGGTCACGTGGACCGGCGGCACCGCCCTGGGCACCGCCGGCGCCCGCCTGGGGCTCGGCGACCACAGCTGGCTGTACTGGCAGCAGAACGGCACGATCGACCAGGCCACGGTCGATTTCGGTCCAAACAGCTCGCTCTACTTCCTCGGCACGGACCGCGAATTCACCCTCGGCGCCGCCGGCGTGATCACCGGCGACGTCACGATCCAGGCCTCGGGTTATGACGGTGCCCGTTTCACGAATCTTGGCAGCATCACCCACACCGGTGGCAGCGGCAGCCTGACCGTGGAGACCGTGGTCAATTCCGGCACGATCAACGTCACCGGCGGCAATCTCTACCTGGGCTACTCGGGCGGCGAGGCCACCTTCCTCAACGCCGCGTCCGGCGTCATCCGGCTCGCGGGGGGCAATGCCACGGTCAACATCCCCGCCGCCAACCCGCTGGTCAACGAGGGGGCGATCCACCTGCAGAGCGGAACGCTCTACACGCTCGACCGCCTGACCAACAGCGGCGGCGGCTGGATTGGCGGCAGCGGGGTCATCCACGGCGACCTGAACCTCGCCGGCGGCACGCTGTCGCCCGGCAACGCCGGGGTCGGCAACCTGCGTCTGACCAGCGGCCAGCTGACGGTGTCCGGCGCGGCCACCTTCGCCGTCGATATCGACCACGGCGTGTCCGACCAGCTCATCTTTCAGTCGCCCGGCGGCATCGTCGACCTGGGCTCGGGCTTGATCACGCTAAGCCTCAATCTGCTCAGCGCGCCCGCCGTCGACGCCACGTTCACGCTCGTCTCGGTCGCCTCGTCCTCGTACGGCATGACTGGATACTTCGCCGGGCTCCCCCACAGCGGCGACACCGTCACCGCCCTGCTCGGTGGCGACGCGTTCACGTTCTCGATCAATTACCAGCCCTCCTTCGTCTCCCTCACCTATCAGGCGGTCGTCGTGCCCGAGCCTTCGACCTATGCCCTCATGGCCGGCGGGCTGCTGTTCGTCGCCGCCGCCTACCGCCGCCGCCGCCGCCGCCAGTGAGCGCCGCCGGACGTGGCGCCGGCTTCAGCCCGTAACCGCCCGCGCCGCGTCAGCTCCTGGCGTAACCAAAGTGCCGGCGACTCGAAACCGCGGCGACTCCTTCGGGCCCCAAGCCTCCACCGGCCAGAGCCGGCGCGGCGGCCCCATCATCATCGAAAAAATCAGAATCGAAAACCCGCCCCTACCCCACCCAGAGCCCGCACCCGAGCGGTGGCAGAAACAAATCCGGCTCCACCCGCAGCACCGCGCCATGGACGTCGGACCAATAGAATCGCTCGTGGTCCGCCAGCGCATCCCAGGAGTCCGGCTGGCCCGCGGTGTCGACGCCGATCGGAATCGTGACATCCGCAAAGGTCGGATTGATGGCGAAGAGCAGTCGTTGCGGTCCCTGTGACAGGTCGGCGTTGTAAACCACGGCGAGCGCCGGTGAGCCCTCCACCGGGAAGAACTGGAAGAAACCCTCGCTGGGCCGGGTCCATTGCCGCAGCAGCCGGCCGATGCTGCCCCGCCGAAAGGCGATCCAATCCGCGAAATACGCGTGCGTCCCCAGGTGGCGGTACAACCGCCGGTAATCGAGCGCGTTGAGGTCGCCCCGCAGGTACGTGTTGTTGATCCCGTGCTTGGACCGGAGGAAATCCTGCCCCGCCGATACCATCGGGATGCCCAGCGACATGAACAGGATTGCGGCCATCAGGTGGGTGCGCCGCTGGTCGTTGGCCGTCGGGTGGTAGCCGTTGCCGTCGGCGTTTTCCGTGATCACGTCGATCCACGTCCGGTCGTCGTGCGATTCGGTGTAGTTGATCGTCTGCGCCGGCCACTTCGCGAAGTACCAGGGCGAGCCGCGCAGGAAATACTCCAGTCGCTCGGCCGTGCCGCGACCGCGGACGTAGTCGCGCACGAAGTCCCGGTACCCGTCGTTCCACGACGCCCACCCGGTGTCCCGCAACGCTCCCGCGATGTGCCCGCGGAAGCTCCACGGTTCGGCGATCAGGATCACGTTTGGCTTCACCCGCTTGAGCGCCACCTCGATGTCCCGCAGCACATCCACCCCCAGCAGTTCGGCCAGATCGAAGCGAAACCCGTCCACGCCGAACGCCTCCAGGTAGTGCACGCAGCTGTCGATGATCAACCGGCGCGCCATCGCCGAACGCGCCCGCAGGTCGTTGCCGCACCCGCTCCAGTTCGTGAGGGCGCCGTTCGCGTCCTGCTCGAAGTAATACAAGCGGTCGATGAACATCAGGTGGGCCGGCTCGCCCACATGGTTGAAGACCACGTCCAGGATCACCGCCATGCCCCGCCGGTGAAACGCGGCCACCAACTCCTGGAGTTCACGGATGCCGGACGCCCGCTTCGGCGCGAGTGCATAGCTGCTCTCCGGTGCGAGGTAGCTCGTCGGCATGTAGCCCCAGCCGTATTCCTCCGGCGTGGTGTTATCGAACTCATGCACCGGTTGCAGCTCCACCGCGTTCACCCCCAGATAGCTGAGATAAAACTCCGGGCTTTCCACCCAGGCGCGCAGACCGGTGAACCCCCGCCGTTCCTCCGCGGTGGCCTTGATCGGGGCATGGGCGGCGAGATCCCGGACATGGGCCTCGGCGATCACCAGGTCCTGCCAGTCGGGCGCCGTGAAACTCCGATCGCCGTGCCCGATGTGCGCCCGGTCCAGCACAATGCCGGGCCCGGCGCGATCCACCGCCGCCAGCGCGTAGGGATCGAGCACGCGGACCATGGGATCGAACCCCGCCTCGCGCCGCCCGTCCACGGAGTACCAGTAGTACCAGCCATGCAGCCGTTGATCGAGTGTCACCTCCCACACGCCGGCGACGCCATCCGCATCCCCGCGCCGCGACAGCGCAAACTGCTGGGCCGCCTCGGCTTTTCCGTCCTCGTTCGCCAGATACAGGGTCACCGCGCGGGCCCGCGGCGCGAACAGCCGGAAGATCGTCTGGGTCCCCCGCACGATCGCGCCCAATTCCAGCCGCGTGGACAATTCGAAGAAAAAAGGGCCGGGCGTGAGCGCCACCGCCGGCGACTGCGCGTTGGCCCAGGTATCCGCCCAACCGACGGTCCAGGCCTCCGCCAGGTCCAGCGGTTCGCCCAGCGAAAAACGCCACAGGTGGTGGCCCGTGCGATGGGGTTCCACCTGTCGGTTGAGGTTGCCCTCCGCGTCGCGGACGACGTTCGGCGCATCGCCCGGCGGCGTCAGCCATTGATGCTCGCCCGTCACGAACTTGAAGCGGACCGCCGGCTTCTGGAAGAACGGCGTGGCGTCTCCGGTCCAAAGCAACACCCGCTCGCCCTCCAGCAACGCCGGCTGCAACTGCCATTCCGGCTTCCCGACGGCCTGCTGCCAGTCGTTGAAATCGCCGGTCAGGTACACCGTATCCAGCTCCGGGTGGATGTTGCAGCCGTGCTCCAGCGGCAGCACGAACGTGATCTCACGCTGCGCATTGACGAAGTACCCGAACACCTTGCCTGCCGGCAGCCCGGGACAAGGCGCCAGCCCGCCCAACGCCGGGCAGTGACGCCCCAGGCTGAATCGCGGCTTCGACTTGGCCGTCCAGTCGCGATGCAGCTCGATGATGCCCACCGACGGGGATTCAAGCCAGGCGCGTACGATTCGGTGGGAGGATTCCGCCATGCGAGCCGAACAGCATCTGGGGTGCCGTCGCGTCGACAAGCGGGAAACGCGGTGGAGCGGGTATCACGTAGGGCGGGATCCGGGAGCGGGATCCGGGAGCGCGGTGCGGCCTGGTTAAACGCGATCGCTCCCCTTTGGTCTTTCTCTTAATCTTTTCTCTTTATCTTTCTCCCGCCTCTTCGGCTCGGGACGCCCGCGCACTTCGAAAACGAGAGAAAGAGAAAGATTAAGAGAAAGAGAAAGACCGAAGGGCGGTTGGCATCCTGGATCTTGCCTCCCGCATCCTGGATCTTGGATCCTGCATCCCGTATCATGTCCGCCCCCTCCCGCCCTCGCCTCCTCATCGCCATGTCCGGCGGCGTGGACAGCTCGGTCGCCGCCCTGCTCCTGAAGCAGCAGGGCTGCGACATCGTGGGCGCGTACATGAAGAACTGGATCAACGAGGAGAACATCATCGGGCATTGCCCATGGATGCAGGACATCGACGACGCCCGCGCCGTGTGCGAAACGATCGGCATCGAGTTCCGCGTGGTGAACCTGATGCAGGAGTACCGCGAACGCATTGTGCGGTACCTGCTCGAAGGATACGCCCGCGGCTTGACGCCAAATCCGGACGTCATGTGCAACCGGGAGATCAAGTTCGGGGTCTTCCGTGCCTGGGCGAAGGACCATGGCTTCAGCGCGGTGGCCACGGGACACTACGCCCGGCGGGTCGAAGCCCACGGCGGAGCGGAGTCCGCTTCCGAGTATGTTGTCCCGCCTTTAGGCGGAAGTTTGAGCGGCGCGCCCGAATTCCGCCTGAAGGCGGGACAACGTAGCCAAGCCGTAGACCCCGCGTACCACCTGCTCGAGGGCGCCGACAAGAACAAGGACCAGTCCTACTTCCTCGCCCTGCTCAACCAGGAGCAACTCGCGGACGCGCGTTTTCCGATCGGCCACCTGCCCAAGCCGGAACTCCGCCGCCTCGCCCAGGCCGCGGGCCTGCCCACCGCGACCAAGAAGGACAGCCAGGGCATCTGCTTCATCGGCGAGGTCAAGATGGCCGACTTTCTCCGGGCCTACGTGCCCGATGCGCCCGGCCCCATCGTCCGCGCCACCGATGGCAAGGCGCTCGGTACGCACCGCGGACTGCACTTCTACACCCTGGGGCAGCGAAAAGGCATCGGCGTGCCATCCAACACCGACCATGAGGCGTACGTCGTCGTCGGCAAACGCGCCGCCGACCGCGCCCTCCTCGTCGCCTTCGACCATCCGGACGCGCCCGGCCTTTTTCAGCGCGACGTGCGCGTCCACTCCCTGAGTTGGATCGGCCCGGAGCTGACCCGCTCCGCCGCGCTCGAGGCGCGTGTGCGCTACCGCGACCCGCGCGTCCCTGTCCGCTTTGAGCCCGAGGGCGGCGGCACCGCGCGGATCGTGTTCCGCGACCCCCAACGCGGCCTGGCCAGCGGTCAGATCCTGGCGCTCTACGACGGCGAACGATTGCTAGGCGGCGGGGTGTACGTGTAGGAAGCGGTCAGCGATCCCGGCTTTAGAGCAAATAGCGCGAACGGATCAGCTCCCTGTTCTCGATTCCTCCGCTTCCTCAGCGAGCTCCTGTGAAAGGATAAAAGGTTCGTTTGTGCGCCTTCTGCGCGTTTTTGCGGCCATCAAGACCTACCGCACTGACGAAACGGCGAGGCTCACGGCGAACCCCAGAAACACCACGCCCAGGACGCGATCGATCCAGTGGCCGTGGCGGAGGAATTTCCGGCGCACCGGCTCGTGCGTCAAGGTATACGAAACGAAGGTGAACCACGCCGCCGTCGCCACCGCCATCCACACGCCGTAGGCGGCCTGGATCAGCCGCGGGGTCCGGGGGTCGATGACGACGCTGAACAGCGCGAGGAAGAACAAGGTCGCCTTGGGGTTGCCGACGGCGTTCGTGAGGAAACCGGTGAGGAACGCCCTCGGCGCGGGAACCGCGGGGGCCGCAGCATCGCCGCCTGGCCGAACCGTCCCCGCGTCGGCCGAGGGACGAGGGCTGTCTTTCGGTCCGCCATTTCGCAGGGCCTGAATGCCGATCCAGGCCAGGTAAGCCGCGCCCGCATATTTCAGCAGGCCGAACAGCCACGGCGAACCTTTGATCACGAGGGCGAGCCCAAGCAGGCAGTACGTCACATGCAGCAGGATACCCGTCCCGATTCCCAGGCTCGTCCACACCGCGGTCCTCCGGCCGTGGATGACGCTTTGCTTCAGCACGATCGCCAGATCGGGGCCGGGGCTGGCGACCGCGAGCAGGTGCGCGAGCGCAACCTGGCCGAACTGCATCCAGTATTCCGGCACGGCCGGCGCTAGAGCGCGATCTGCCTGAACTGCGGGTCGGCCAGGAAACGGTCGAGCCGTTTCTCCTGCACAAAGGCGCGTACGTCGCGATCCTCCGGAAACTGCGCGAGCGCTTTTTCCTGCAGCCCGCGTGCTTCCTCCACCCGTCCGAGCAACGCGAGAACGTGAATCTGCTGCAGGAGCGGATCCGCCTCCGCCTTCTTTGCCTTCGTCTCCGCCTGGTAGAGCTTGAGCGCCCGCTCGTAGGCCTGCTTCGCCGGACCGTCCTGGCCGAGGCGTTTGCGGACCGAGCCGAGACTGATCCAGAGGGCCGCGTCGTCCGGAGTGACAGCCGCCGCGCGGGCGAGCAGGCTTTCCGCCTCCTCATGGTTGCGCAGGGTCGAGGCAAATTGCGCCTCGCTGATGAGCAAGGCCGCCTCCTTGCGCTGCAGGTCAGTCACCGGGGATTGCTTCTCGCCGCAGGCGGTGAACCCCAGGACGACTCCGGCGCAGAGGATGAAGTGCACAGGCCTCAGCTTCATGGCGGCATGTTCGGTTTGTGCGGGCCGTGGCGTCAATGCCGATGCAAGAGCTATCAGCGGTCAGCTTTCAAACGCCATGGCCGCAAGAAGGCCCGGAGCGTCCACGCCGCAACCAAAGGCAGACCGGCTCAACCACAGATGACCACGGATGGAAGGCGCAAAAAGGAAGGCGTCAGAGACGAGTCCCTTCTTGCAGTGCTATCCCAGCATTTCGTGTTTTTTGAGCAAGATTTAGGTCGGTGCACTCAGTCCGAGCAATTTAACCACAGATGAACACAGATGGACTCAGATTTGGAAAAAGACCGGCCTGGATCCGTGTCCATCTGTGTTCATCTGTGGTTCAATGGGTTTGATTTGGTTGCGGCG
>JAEWKR010000028.1 GCA_023457715.1 Verrucomicrobiota bacterium | reverse complement strand
GTCGTATCGGACCCGCGAACGCATGGCCGAAGAGAACGCCACCTGATCAACCCGCCTGCCGGCCGCGAATATCGCTGCCGGCAGCGCTTGACCCTCATGTCGACTTTTTATCCGCCACAAAATGACGATGTTCGCGCCGCCGCTCACACATCCGCTCGAGGTCCGCGCCACGAGTTATCCAAATCGTAGTAGAACCGACCACGAGTTGAGATTCTGGGATGACCCCAGAAAAGCCGACCTTCAGTGACCACGGGATCGGCTGGCCAGCGATCTCCATCGGAAAGTAGTGAACCCGGCGTTTGAGGTGAGCTACCTTTCCTTCAAACACGAGCTCCATGATCCGGCGCGATGCCTTGCGAACCGCGAGAGGAACCTCCTCCGGCTTTTGTGCGATCCTGCCAAGTTGCGCGAGCAACTCACTGACCTCGGAAACTCCTTCCAACTCTGAAGCGTAAAGTTGATCCCGATGTCCAATCGTCCACTTCGGGTGCTGCACAATCTCCTCAGTGTGATTGAACGTAATAAACCCGTCAGTGTACCCGACGTTGTTAACACGTGGTTGGACAAACTGCTGGAGGTACGGTCGTACACCGTGCAGAATGGCGGAGTTTGCGACCGATACTACCCGGCCCGCCCAAACTAAGAGCGCACGATCTAGATCGGCGAAATGGAGAGACGCTCCCTCAACCGGAGGGCCGTTGCGCGGGTCGGTCTCGTGACTGTCGTGACGCATTGTCACTCCCATCGGAAATCGAGGCTTGAGAACTCCGATATCGCGCGGCGCTTCTTCTCGTCACCGAACAGCAGGATGGAATCTTGGCCCAACGCGCAGATCATGAATCGGCCCGTACGTGTGCGCGAACCAACGAGCTTCTGAAAATTCGAGTACAAGGCCGGGTCCATCCATTCGTTGTCCACGACGAGATCCCAATGGACGCGCCCGCCGTCTAAGGTGAACTCGATCCACGCCTGCGCTGCCTCGATATCCACGTGGTCTTTCACCTCCTGCACCGGGAGGTTTCCGGCCGAGAGAACAGCGAACCGCTCTGCCAGGCGGACGTAGTCGCCGTGATCTTCGATACATTCCGCGTCCAAATGCCAGACGTCGTGCGACAGCAGTCCGGCGTCGGTGCACTCCGCCTCGCCGCCGAGTGCGCACAGCAGGTGAACTCGATCGACAGGATCGTCCAGCCGACCGTTCATGGACGGCAGCAGATCGTCAATCGACGCCGACGGAGCGAGCGCCACTCCGATCCCTTTTAGTTCATCCAGTGCCTGTCTCAGAGTTAGCGGTGCTGGCGCCGCCACAGGTTTCTTTTTGAAGGGCCACATAAAGATGCGAAGTCAGTCTACCTCCGTATGGTACCGGGACGCGGTGAAAGCGATCACGGCCAAAACGAGTGAGGCTACGGCCGCGAACACCAGCGCGTAGAAACCGCTGCCGCCATGACGCAGCTCTGCCACAGCCATCCAGGGGAAAACGACGGCGCCCAAGAGTCCGCCAACCATCGTCACGGCCCAGATCCAACGTGCTCGCCCCTTGTGGCTCAGAAGTCGGCGCTCCTGTGCGTCCAAGCAAGTGATCAGTTCGGCGATCGCGTCATCGTTTCCCGCCGCGGCGACCTGCTCCTGAAGCTGATTCGCCCGGAGTCGCCAGTACGTCTGGTGCGCTTGGGCCATCACACCGCCAGAGAGCTGAAGAGCGCGGTTCATCAGTGCTTGATCGGCCATACCGAGCCGAATCTCGCGGTCAGCCAGTTCGCAGAGCTGCTGGTAGTCACTCATTCTCGTACGCCTCCCGAATCCTGCGGGACTTGATTTCGCCGCGTTGGCAGGCCTCACAGCCGCAGGGTTTACGACCCTTGGCTTCGGGGTAGTATCGCCAGCCGACTCCCTGCGGCGGTGCGTACAGGCGCATGATCTCAGATGGCTTGATCTTCCGCGGAATCATCACCTGCAGTCCAAGGCCAGACGTGTGCTCTCGAAAAGCGCGGATTGCACCGACCGCAGTCGTGTCGAGGGGCTCGCGACCGTAGTGGCCGACACGCACTTGTTCATCTTCCGGTATCCGCAACTTAACGGCCGCGATCGTGCGGATTCCGCGTCGCTTCAACTCGCAGAGCACTAGTGCGAAACCATGAAGTTTTCGAGATCGGGCGTGGCGAAGACGTACTCCTCCCCGTTCCAGCTCTCTCTCTGCTTGATGCCGGTCCTGGCGATCGCTTCGCCAGCCGTTCATCGGCCAAGTGGATGAACTCGGCCATGGGCAATAGTCCTGAGAGTGCGCGGGTTCAGTCACGGTACACGTATCGAAGTGGGTCTGAGATGTGCGTCGTGCCCACGCGGCCATTCACATAACCTGAATCAGGTCGGAACAATGAGGGCCACACGCACCACAGCGGCTTCGGCGAGCACTGCGGATCGAGACCGGCTGTCGTCATCCTTCCTACCAATTACCTGAACCCGGTCGGCGAACACGATCCAGTCCCTGAACCAGTGCAGTCCGTACTCGTGCAAAGTAACAATTCGCTCTGGCGGCTGCGCAACAACGGTCAGCGGGGTGCGCCGAAGGTTGGATTACCTGCACAGGCTCTTTAATCAGGGGCGAAGGCGATCTGCCGCGGTAGCAGGGTACTGCGGGCCGATATTGACACTTTGACGCTCTGACCCCCTTTCCCCGCCCACACGCGCGGGCTGAACGCTAGGAGATCGCGTTCCCACGGCCGCGCGGCGAGAGCGGCCGCGGCATACCGCGCTGCGATCAGAACCGATCCGCTTCGCGGTACGCGTTGATCACTGCCTGCTCGCCGTGTTTGTCCGGGAGGGCATTGCCATGCTCCATCCCGATGACGCCGGTGAAACCCTTGCGGTGGAGATGGCGGAACACGTTGCGGTAATTGATCTCGCCGGTCCCCGGCTCCTTGCGACCGGGGTTGTCACCCGACTGGAAGTAAGCGATCTCGTCCCAACAGCGGTCGATGTTGGGGATGAGGTTCCCCTCGGTGATCTGCTGGTGGTAAATATCGAAGAGGATCTTGCACGACGGGCTGTTCACCGCCTTGCAGAGCGCATACGCCTGGTCGGATTTTTCCAGGAAAACACCGCCGTGGTCGGCGTACCGGTTGAGCGGCTCCAGGACCATGATCAGGCGATGGGGCTCGAGAATGGCGGAGCACTCGCGCAACAGGGCGATCACGTTCGCGGTCTGGAATCCTTCGGCGAGGCGCGGACCGCCGTAGCGATTCCAGTTTCCAGTCTTGTCCGATTGCTGGTGCACGGAACCCGGCACGACGGTGAACCATTTCGCGCCACAGCGACCCGCGACTTCGACGGCGTTCCGAATGCCGGCGAGAACCTTCTCCCGGTATTCGGGCTTGGCTACCGCAAAGGTCGGCTCGTCGAAGCTCGCGTAGGCGACGAACACGCCCATCTGCATCTTCCGTTCCGCCAGCGTGCGGCCGATCGCTTCCTGCTCGGCGGGAGATCGTCCCGGCAGGCCGTTGTCCTCCCAGGCGGTGAAGCCCTGATCGGCGGCAAACCGGATCTCGTCCAGGACGCCGCCGGGGGCGTGCGCCTTGAACATGCCGGGGTGCGGGGCGTAACCGAGCTTGAAAGGCGCGGGCTTGGTGGACTGCGCAAACAGACCGGTCGGGCGAGCCAGGAGCGCTGCGCCGGTGGCGGCGAGCGCGGAGGAGACGAAAGTGCGGCGGTTCATACGGGAGCGGAGGCGCAGCGTGGCAAATGCCCCGCGGAAGTGAAGCGAATCAAAGCGGTCGGGCATGCGGGCATGCGGCAGGGACGTGCCTTATCCGCGACGCACATGCGCCATCGATCCACCCGGCCGTGTGACCGTAACGAAGACTACTTTCCCATCTGCTGATAGAGCTTCGCCAGGCGGTGGAAGGCTTCTTTCTTTTCCCATGACGGGACCTGCCTGGAGCGGGGATCGTGCTTGGGAAACGATTTCACCAATGCAAAGGAAGTCATATCCAGATCTGCGCCGTGCTCATCGTGGGGATAGGTGGGAAATGAAAAAACGTAGATGAACACACCGTCCACTTTGGATTTAGCGAGCACCCGCACCTGCGTTTCCACGTAATCAGCCTGCTCCTTTTCGCTTCTGACGGGTGGCTTTCCGCCTTCATATTTTGGCGTCCCGTCCGGATTGGTACCTTGCAAAATCATGAACCCGCCCGCCCCGCGGGCCGCCGCGCCCTCATAGGTGCAGCTCCCCACCTCCATGACGATGAAAGGCTTTCCCAGCCGGTACCGCTCCAAGCCGGCCACATAGTCCGCTTCCGGCTCGCCATTTCGATAGTAGTCGGCGCCAACAATATCGAAGATGCTCCAGTCAACGCCTTCCCAGGTTCCCGCTGAGTAGGTCACCGGCCCCGAGAAGTGCTTCCGCACTTCCTTGACGACGCGTCCGAGGACTTCGTTCAGATGCTTGTTGGCGACGACCATCTCTGGCAATGTCTCCTTCGTCTTCGCCGCTTTCGTGAGAAGGGATACGAGCGAGGAAAGACGGTCGCCAAGGGTATCTCCAGGGAGGGCTCCGCGGTTGAAGATGGTGTACTCGCAGCCCGCGACAAAGACGAGATCGAGCCCCTCCGACCGCAGTTTCTCTGCCATGACGGCGGCCGCTTTCATATACTTCACGGTTTCGTCGGCATCAGCCCCCATCTTCCAGGGGTTGAAGAATATCTTCAGGCCGACGCTATGCGCCGCCCGGGAAGCATCCGCGAGCCGCTCGATCTCTTCTCCTTCGATCCGCACCGTGTTCGCATGGAGATCCGTCGCGATCGTTCGCATGTCATACTTGACCAGGTCCGCGTTGTAGGTCTCCACCGAGTAGCTTCCCGGGTTGAACTGCAGCCCGACGTCGTAGACCACTCCTCGGATTTTCACGGGCGCGACCACACGGTCGGACGTGCCCGCAGCCGCGGCTGATCCGGGCACGGACTTCGAGGGTTCGTTGCCCAGGCTTTGCGTGGCGAGTGTCAACGGGAGGGCGCCGAGGAGCACCGTGGAGAGCAATGTTTTCACAGAGTATAGGTTCATTTGGTCGTAAAATATCCGGAAGGCGCGGGAGGTTTGCCCTCCTGGCGTGTAGCCAACTCGAACAATGTCACCAGTTCGGCGGCGTACTCAGAAAGCGAGAGGGACGGCTCAGCCAACCATTGGGCCAGCGCGCCGTTGATCGCATGCGTCAAGGTGTTCGCCATCGGCTTCACCGCGAAAGAACGGAATTCCCCGTTCCTCTGTCCGCGCTCGAGTATTTCGCTCCACACCCGGAGGTTCACCTTTTCTGCCTCCTGTTGGAGACGAAGAACTCCGTTCCGATCGCGGTGATTCATCAGAATGTGCGAGAGTGCCACCAATCGGGAACGGTGCTGTTCCAGAAACAAACACTCCGCCATGATGAAGGCCCGCAGCTGCCCCGCCGCCGACGTTTCAGCCTGAACCTTCGGCACGATGAACCGCCCGAGTTCATCGAGGAGCGTCTGAGCGGTTGCCGTGAGCAGCTCGTCCTTCTCACCAAAGTAGTAGAGAACGACGCTTTTGCTGATCTTGGCCCGTTGAGCCACCTTGGCGAGGGAGGTGTCGGAGTAGCCTGTTTCAGCGACACAGTCGATCGTCGCCTCGATGATTTGCCGGCGCCGGGCCTGTTCGATGAAAGAAGGGGTTTGATCGAGGCGTTCCATCTTAGTCCGCTAGGTCGATATTCTGACCGCTCGGTCTATGCGCAACGCTTTTCGGCCGTGTTGAACATCTTGCTTTGTAACCCACCTTCCACGAACCGCTTATCCAACCTGGATTCCGAAGTAGCCACAGAGAGCACAGAGCTCCGACACTTCCACCTTCGCCGAGCCTACGGCGGACAAGGAGGACACGGAGGCTCAGTCCTTGGACAGACCTGTTCATTGCGTGACGCCCAAGACAGTCGCGGCGCCCGCCTCCGGCTCGGCTCTGATTGGGCCTCGGTGACCTCTGTGGCAAAATCGGTATTCAGGTCCACGAAAGGCGCAGCGATCGTCGATTCGAGCGGGCTCGGGCTACGGGTCACTCCGCGATGAGCGAGCCACCGTCAGGGGCCGATTCCCCCGCCGAATCCGGAGGGAGGACTCATGGGGCGGGCGTGGGGTCCGGGCGGTTACGAGCCGTATCCGCGACGCAAATGCGCCACCGTCTCGCGTGAGCGATGGGCGATTTCGACGAAGCCGGAGGACACGCGCGGGTCGGCGACCAGGCGCTCCCAGAAAGCCTCGGCCCAGCCCGCGGCGATGGACCAGTCCGCTGCCTGCCGGGGGACGGGCGGCAGGGGATTGAAGGTTCGATCCAGGATCTCGCCGCCGGCGACCGGCGCCCACAACATGGGGAGCATGTCGTAGGTCGGCGCGAGTGCCAGCGGCACCTGGTCCGAGAGGAAGAATGCCAGATTGCCGGGGTGCATGTCACTGTTGCCGATCAGCTCGCCGAAGGCTCGGCGCCGGCGGACGGACGCCGCCGTCTCCGCCGAGAGGATACCTTCGGTGGCAAAATGCTCGGCCGCCGCGACCCAGTCGGTCGTGTCGAGCGCACCCTCGGCACCCTGCAGCGCCGTCAGCGAAATGACGCCACGGCGGCCCCACTCCCCCACCCGGTCGAACCTCGGCACCTCCAGAAAGCGCCGGCCGCCGGAGTCGGTGAGGCGCGCGCCCGAGGTGCCTTCGCCGTGCGCGGCGAGCACCTCCCAGGCGATCGCCTCGGCGACGAGCAAATCCGCCCACCTGCGCCCGGCCGGCGTCTCCAGCAGCGGCGAGAACTTCACCAGGACGGCACGGGATTCCCCGCCCTCCTGCACGCGCGTGAGGAACTTCGGCTGCTCACCGCCGGCCGACGAACCCGGGAGCCCGCCATGCAGGGCCATCGAGGCGAGTTCGGCATAGCTCGACCGGTCGACGACGGCCGAGGCATGCGCCTGAAGCCCAAGCGCCCGCCTCAGCGCGCCATCTCCCACCACGAAGTTGCCCGGCAGGTCATCGCCCTCGGCTTCCAAATAAACCAGAACCTGGTCGTCGCCCCAACTCGTTGGGTCCAGCGGGAGCGACATCCCCGCAGCCACCCGGCGTGCGATGATTCGGCCGACGAAGCCCTGCGGCCGGAGATCCGAAAGGAAGAAGGGAAATCCCTGGGACCAGTCGTCCACGTCGGTCACCAGATGCGACCACGCGGGCGCGGGTTCGGCCCATGACATCCGCCAACCGCCCCAAAATGATTCCAGGCGCCCGAACTCACGCGCACGGCCACCCTCGTCCAAGCGATATACCGGCCATCCATCGCCTAGCGCCCGGATGCTGCGCCGGAGGGCGTACCGGGCGCGGCGGGCCGCCCCAATACGCTCCACCTGCCGCCCGGCTTGGTTGAGGAGCCGCGCGATGTGTGAGCGGTCCACTCCCCCGTTTGCGGCCAAATCGGCAGCGCGCTGCGGTCCCCCCGCTTGGAGGCGGAGAGTCACATCGCTCAGGCTGACGGTTTGTGGGCGAGGCATGCGCCCTAACTCACAGATTTATACGGGATTTCGTCAAGCGTTAACACGCTGTTTGCCCATCACCTACGCAACGCAGAAGCCGTTTTAACTCACAGATACTTCACAGATACACGCTGCGTCCGTGTTTTCGCTACACGGGAACGGCCGGGGTCCGCGCCGGCGGGCCGACGCGGCGGACGATCCACGCAATGGGAAGTCCGACGAGCAAGAGGTGCGAGAGCACGTCAGGCTTGAGGAGGGACGGAAAGCGCACCGGCGTATGGTAGGCCGAAAGCGGCAGCACCAGGTAGACGAGCAGGCCGTAGGTCAGGCCGGCGATGACCGGGTGTCGGTTCAGCCAGGGCAGCGCACGACTGGCCGCGTAGTACACGGCCGCCGCACCCAAGGAGATCAGGAAGTGCGAGAGGAAACCGACGACGGCGACCTCCGCTCCACCCTGCCCGGCGGCACGGCCGTACCAGCCGCCGGCGATGACTTTGAGGAGCGCCGGCAGAGGTTTGCCGAAAGCGATCCAGGCGAAAAGGAGGTCGAGGACACCGGCCGCGAAGCCGGCCCAGAAGATCGCGCGCGCCGCGCGGCGGGGAGCAACGGAGGACATGGGGTGTGGGGGCTGGGATGGCCGCAAGAAGACGCAGAAGGCGCAAAAAAAACCAGGCAAACGGCCGGGCCGAATGTGGTGGTGGGGACGGACAGGTCAGTGGATCACGGGCCAGAGCACGAGCACGAACGTCGGATCGCGTGAGGCGGGCGGGCCGCCCGCGGTCCAGCGTGGCGACCGAGCCTTTCGACCGAGGGCTTGGTTTTAGGGTCTGTCCCTTTTGCCTGTCCTCATTCCGGCTGCGCCGGGGATTTGAGATTTGAGATTTGAGATTTGAGATGGCGGCCGATGCGCGGCCTCACGCGATCCGGCGAGGTGTTTGCGTAGCCTCGTCCTTACGCAGGCGGGACGCCTACGCTACGCGGAGCCGACAAGCTCGGGGTCCGCTTTTTTGCGCCTTCTGCGCTGCTATGTTGTCGGATGTTTCATTCTCGCGAGGATTTTGGATCTCACGTCTAAGCTGCAATTTGGGTGAGCTGATCGACGTTAGCGTTTCGTGCCGCGAGGAGTGCTGAGAC
>JAEWKR010000027.1 GCA_023457715.1 Verrucomicrobiota bacterium | reverse complement strand
CGAGCCGGAGGCGGGCGCTGCGACTGTCTTGGGCGTTACGCGATGAACAGGTTTGTCCAAGGACCGAGCCTCCGTGTCCTCTGTGTCGGAGCTCTGTGCTCTCTGTGGCTACTTCGGAATCCAGGTTGGATGTTGGACGTTGGCTGTTGGATGTTGGACGTTCTGCCTTGGACGATCGACGTTTGATCGAACATCGAACATCGAACATCGAACGAGTCCGCGGCTATCCGAACGTAGCGAAGAGCGCCAGCGATTCGACGGCTGACACTGATCTCAAATCTCAAATTTCAGATCTCAAATCCCGAATGGGCCTCCGTGTCCTCAGTGTCGGAGCTCTGTGCTCTCTGTGGCTACTTCGGAATCCAGGTTGGATGTCGGGAAGCCGGCCCTTGCCTCGGCCCGCCGATTGCCGCCTCCGCCGACGGTGGGCGGGTTAAAGGACCGCCGCTGCCTCAAGCACGATTAGCAGGCAGAGGATGGCAGAGGTTAGTTGGGGCGCTAATGTCAGCCGTCCTGAGAGGAGTCGCCCTTGAACAACGCTGCCGAGGGGACGATAGTGTCGCCAGACCGGGGGTCGCTCCCTCGCGTTCTTTCGAGCATCCGCCCCGCGAGCGCAGGATAGTCCAACCCAGGATCCATCATGGCCTCGATCAAACTGCACCTCGATCAAGGCGAGTACGATGCCGTGGCTCGTCTCGCTGAAAAGCTGAGCCTCCGACCGGAGGATATCGCCTACGCCGGTCTCAACCGCGTGATGATGCGAGCCAAGCGGCTCGATGTGAGAAGCGACATTGTGGAAACGGCCGGCTGGCGGCGCGACAATCTCCCGTTGTGGAGCGATTCGGCGTCATCCTGTCACGCCTACGAGGCCATGCCCGACGACGAGCCAACGCCGAGCAAGTACGCGTGAGGGGGCGGCGGGATCCGGGATTCGGGGTCCGAGATCCGAGATCCGGGATCCGAGATCCGAGATCCGGGTGGTTGGCGCTCGGGTACGTAGTCCCGCGTTTACGCGGAAGGTTTGCCAGCGCGTCGCCAAGGCATTCCGGGTGAACGCGGGACGACCGACTTAAGCACCGGCATCCCGGATCCCGGATCGTCGACCCTTACGCCGCGGCGCCGCAGCACTTCTTGTACTTCTTGCCGCTGCCGCAGGGGCACGGGTCGTTGCGGCCGATTTTCGGCGTGGCACGGCGTACGGGTTCCGCGACGGTCTCCTCCTGGCCGGCGTAAACCCAGCGGCCGTCTTCCCGCGCGAAACGGGCGGTCTCGACGTGCTCGTGCTCTTCGGTGCCCGTCTTGAAACGGGCCACAAACGAAACGGTGCCCTCCTTGTCCTCCGGGCCGCCGGCTTCGGTGTGGGTGATCTTGAGGCCCTTCCACTCCGACGACTCGGACCAGCGACGGGCGTCCTCGAGGCTGAAGTCGGCGCGCTCGGGTTTGGCGAGGCTGCGCTCGAGGTGGTCGTAGGCGTGACGGACGTACGCGGTATAACGGGACCGCATCAAGGCCTCCGCGGTCGGGGCCGGCTCACCAGCCAGGATCGGACCACAGCACGATTCAAACGGAAGGGAGGAGCCGCAGGGACAGGACATGGTGAAAGAGGGGAAAGGGAATGAGGGAAAGGGAGTGAGGAGGTGAGGCAATCCCTATCGCTCCCCTCACGTTCCGTCTCCCTCTCACTTCCCTCTGCCCGTCTACCGGGACTCGATCACGATCTCCGCGGCACTCAGCCCGTCGCTCTCCGCGGTGAGGCGGAACGTGCCCGGCCGCCCCTTCACCCCGCGCACGATCACCAAGGCGCGACCACTGAACGCCTTGCGCTGCGGTGCGGGAAAGGGCTCGAAGCTGGTGGGATCGCCATTGTCGGTGGCGACAATCTCCCCTGCGCCTTCCACGCGGAAACGGATCGCGTTGTCGGCCCGCGGGGCGGGCAGACCGCGTGCGTCGGTGATATCGACCGAGATGAAGGACAGGTCCTCGCCATCGGCCTTGATCGAGATGCGGTCGGCGTGGAGCGCGAGACGGGCGGGCGCCCCGGCGGTCTCGACGCGGTCGGTCGCCCAGTGGCGGCCCTGCCGGTACGCCACCACCTCGAGGGTGCCGGGTTCGTAAATGACATCGTCCCAGCGCAGCCGATACTCGTGCTGGCCCCGGCGTTTGCGCCCCAGCGAGCGGCCGTTGAGAAACAGCTCGGCTTCATCGCCGGAGGTGAAGACATGGACCGGGGTGACCTGGCCAATGCGGTCCGGCCAGGTCCAGTGCGGCAGGAGGTGCGCGAGCGGCAGCTCCGGGCGCCAGTGCGACTGGTAAAGGTAGTACCGGTCCTTGGGAAAGCCGGCCAGGTCGATGATCCCTGAATAGGAACTGCGGGCGGAGTAATAGGGCGTGGGCTCGCCGAGGTAGTCGAAACCGGTCCAGACGAATTCCCCCGCGACGAACGGATGGCGTTCGAGCGACCCGAAGACCTTGTCGGCCGAGGCGCCGAAATCGACGGCGTGCAATTCGTAGGAACTCACCTGGGCGATCCGGGAATCGCCGCCCCGGCCATCGCGGGTCGGGGCGCTGGTTTCCTTGGTGACAGGGAAGAGATAGACCCCGCGACTGCTGAAGGCGGAGGCGGTCTCGAGACTCATCACGACCTTGTCCGGGAATTTTTCGTGGAACGCGGGGTACATCGGCTTGGTGCGGATGCGCTCCGTGCCTTCGAATTCAGGCGTGTCGCGAATGCCCTCCCCCTGGTAGTTAAGGCCGATGAGGTCCACGACCGCCGGCAGCGCCATGTCCGGCTTGGCGTAGTTCATGGCGGACGTGGTCGGCCGCGTCGGGTCCTCGTCGTGGGCAATGTCGTTGAGTCTCTGGGCGACGGCTCCGCCCTCCGCGCCCGTGTACTGCTCGCCGACTTCATTGCCGATGCTCCAGATGATGACGGACGGGTGATTGCGGTCGCGGCGGATCATCGCGCGCAGGTCTTGTTCGTACCAGTCGGGGAAGATGAGGTGGAAATCGAGCGGCGTTTTCTTGCGCTCCCACGAGTCGAACACCTCGTCCATCACCAGGAAGCCCATCGCATCCGTGAGTTCGAGAAGTTCTCGCGCCGGTGGGTTGTGGCTCATGCGGACCGCGTTGCAGCCCATGTCGCGGAGGATCTCGAGCTGACGTTCGGCCGCGCGCACGTTGAAGGCGGCCCCGAGCGCGCCCAGGTCGTGGTGGTTGTTCACGCCCTTGATCTGGATCCGCTCGCCGTTCACGAAGATGCCGGCGTTCGGATCGAAGCGCAGCGCGCGAATGCCGAACGTCGTCTCGTAGCGGTCGACCACCTGACCGTCGCGCGTCAGCGTGGTGACGGCCACGTAGCGATGCGGCGTCTGTTGCGGGCGCGGGCCCCACAGGCGCGGATTGTCGAGGCGGACGCTGGACTTGACGCCGCCGGAGCTCGATGCGCCAAGCGTCAGTTGCGCCGAAGGTAGCGCAGCAACGGGCTGAGCGGCGGGACGCCCCGCGAGGTCCAAAGGAAACAGCTCGGTGTCGAGTGTGACGGTGGCCGGCTGGGCGCCATCGTTATCGACGTTGACCTCTACGTCGACGACGGCGGACGCGGCGGAGACGTCGCGGGAGGTGATTGACGTACCCCACTGGGCAACGTGCACGGGGGCCGTCTTCGTCAGCCACACCTTGCGATACAAGCCGCCGCCGGGGTACCAGCGCGCGGACTGGCCGGGATTGTCGAGGCGGATTGCCAGCTGGTTCTTGCCGCCGAAGGCGACGTAGGGCGTCAAATCGACCTGCCAGGAGTTGTACCCGTAGGGCCACCCTCCGACGAGCTGACCATTGAGCCAGACGGAGGCGTAGGACATGGCTCCGTCGATTTCGAGGATCAGTCGCTTGCCGGCATCGGACTGAGGAATGTCGAGCTGCCGCCGATACCAGGCCACGCCCCAACTCGGCAGCCGGCCCATGCCGCCGTAATTGCCCTCCGTCAGGAACGGACCGGCGATGGCCCAGTCGTGCGGAAGTGTGACTTTCTGCCAGGCGCGATCGTCGAAGTCTGCGCTAAGGATGGGCGACGTCGCGCGCGGCGCGTGGCCGGGCCGGGGGTGCCGTTTCGCCGGATCCTTGATGAAGCGATTGCCGGTCGGAAGAATCCACGGCTTCAGCACCTGCCGATCCTTGGCGGCAAGCCGGACCGCTTCGGTGGCGGCGGCGTCGGCGGGACCGTCATCGCGCCCCTCGCGCACCTCGGGTCGCACATCGTAGTCAAGGCCGTCGGCCGCCTCCTTGGCGTCGAGCTTCTTGAACGTCCAGCCATCGGTCAGCGCGATCCGCTCGCGGGGGCTCGACTCGGGCGCCTTGGCTGCGGCGCGCACGGAGTCGAAACTGAGAAAGATGAGGGCAGCAACGGAGAGCAGCGAGCGGAAGGCGATCATAGGGGGCGGCGGGGGAACGTGCGCACGATTGAGGGACGGAGCAAACGCCCATTTCCGTTATGGGGTGGAACGTGAAAGTGAGAGTGAAAGTGAACGTGAAAGTGAGAGTCACTTCCTCGCCAGGCTGCTACCGGTGAGGCAGAAACTCCGGCCACGGAGGTGCGAGGGGCCGAGCGCAAGTGCGGCTTCCAGGCCGAACTGGAACGCGCAGGCGCGCGGCGATCTGAGGGATTTGGTCGCGCGATTGCGGGAGGCGGGCTACCCGTCTGTTTCCCGGCCCGTGAGGGCGGACTACGGTCAGTCCAGGATTGCGACGTCGGTCAGGTGAAAGGGATACACGAAGGTCGATGCCTCCGTCTTGAGGTGGATCCGTAAACCGATGCGTCCAGCGGCCGGGTTCTCAATCCGGTAGATCGTGACCTCCCAGTCACTGCCACCCAATTGTGAGACCGCGCGAGTTGTGAGTGGGCGACCTGCCGCGTCCACAAAGACGACCTGCTGGAGCCGGCGCTTGGGATTAGCGGTCGCGACAGCGATCTGGCCGGGTTCAAGCCTGAGGCGCATGGCGGCCGCGACTTCGGGCGGGGTAGGACTGGCGACGCCCGGTTGCTGCCACTGGTCGATCGATGAGGGATCGAGCACGGAGATGGAAACGCCGGCGTCGACGAGAGACGGGCTAACCACGGGGGAGCCAAAAACAGCTGCCATATCCGGCACGTCGACACAGGCGTCACGATCGGCGTCGGGGACCAATAACTCGAGCCGGCCTCGCATCGTCGGGAGATGCGTGGCGCGTTTTGCGGCGGCACTGAGCGCGGCATTGAACGTCAGTGCCGACGGACTCTGGGTTCCGCCGGCGGTGTGCATGCGAACCGGAGCGGAAGGCAATGCCAACGCTGGCAGGAGGCGTACACCGACGCTGTCGATCGCGTCGGTCAGGATGAGTTTCCCACTGACCACCCGATCCGCCGTGGGTTCGAGCACCTCTGCGGTGACCGCAAGTTGCAGACCGGAGCGCTTGACCACGAGCGGACCCATACGAACGAGTCCCCGGGCGGGCGGGGTGGGCGAAGCATCGGCACCCTGCGGAGTGACGCCCCACCGAGCTACCGGTCGGAGCGAGGATGTCGTCTTTGCTTCGGCATCGATGGCGGTGAGGACTTCGCGACACGTATGAGCCTGGAGCTGGATCACGAATCTGATACGCGCCTCCATTCCGGGCGCGGCGATCGCAGACTCGATGGCCGTGAGTCGTTCGCGTACGACGCGGCGCAACTCATCGTCGTGACCGCGGTGCACGAGCCGTTGGGCACACTTTAGTACGAGGTCGCTGCCCAAGGCCGGGATGGCAGGATGCCAGAAACGGGGGCCGCGCTCTTTCACTTCCGCGGATGCGACCGCCGAAGCATCTCGCAGCAGGGCCAGCACCGCGGCGTCCAGTCGCTGCGACGAAAAGGGCGCCAACGCCTCGACGAACTGGGCTTGGCGCGAGAACTCGATGGACGAGGGTCCTTCCTGATCGAGTTCATCGGGCGCAGGCTGAATCAGCGTTCGTCGCAGGAGTGCCTCGGCCTCGATCACACCCACGGAGGGGAAGTAGTATAACAGACGGAGCAGTGCCTCCACGTCGGTGGGCTCGCGCTCGCGGCGGGTGAGCGTGTCGGTGCGCAAGCTGTCGTTGAGCGCGCCTTCGTCGCACCCCGCCCAGTCGTTCCGCACCGCCGCCGCGAGTTCCGCCCGCGCCACCGGGGATAGGATGTGGGAGAACGAGTGTCCGGGGTTGGGGTTCGGCGTACCGCTGAAAACGGAGACGTTCTCATGATTGCTGCGGAGGGGACGCAAGTCGCGGTTCACGATCTGGCCGACGGCGGCGTAGCACAGATCGCCGACGCGAAAGCGGTAGGTGTCCTCTTCCGCCGCCCGGGCCGTCCAGCCGGTGTTGACGCCACCCACCGGCTCTCCGCGGTCACGCGCGTCGTAAATGTCGGCGAAGTTCAACTCGCGTTTGACCACATAAACCAACTCGGTGGCACGTGGATCAGTGACGTGTTCGAGAAGGGTGGGCAGGACGGTCGGACCGCGGTGCACGAGTTCGAGCAGCGCGGGAGCGTCCACCACCAACCGGAAGGATCGGCGGCCCAGGTCGACCTGACCACTGAGCGGCCAGAAAGCAGACGCGTTGACCCGAGGTGGCGGGTTCGCATGCGGTCGAGCCGAGGTGAGGAGGTCGATCAACGCCTCGGCGGACAAGGTGCTCAGCTGCGGATCGGGCGCCATGCCGTGAACGGCCCAACCCTCGGGCAGTTCAGGCGCCGCCTGGACGGCGCCAACGACGCACAACGCGATAGCCACAAGGCAGGGGCGAAGCATGGCAAGGGTGACTACAGCGGTCTCGCGCGGGTTCCGCGAGTTTGGACCAAAGAAAACCTCGGGCTGCCCGTAGACGGGAGGTGAACGCGCACGTGAGGGCCGGCGGTGTGGTGTCCGCCCGCGGCACGTGCGCGTTTACTGCCATGCGTAGCGGGGAAGCGGGCCTCCAGGCGTTAGTCCCGTCCCTTACTGCCGCAACGCGTGGTCGAGTTCGCCGAGGAGCGCTTTAAGGCCGAAGATTATGGCCATGCCGGCAGCTGGCCGGACTTGGTGGGCGCGCTGCTCTGAGGTTCCGGCGGTTACCACCAAGGCAGCCAGATTCATCATCACACCCGGCTGCGGGGATCCCTCGATGATCAGCTGCTCCGCCGACTTGGGGGATGAGATCTTGCTCATGGAGGTGGCACCACGTTCGTAGGCCTCGGCGATGTGATCGTAGCGCAGCAGCGGCCGTTGTCCCCGGGGAACGAGGGCGAACCAAAGCTGAGCCGCGATCGCGAGCGCCAACTCCAACTCGCCTTCATCGAGGTCGCGCTCCAGGATCTCAGTCATCCTGTCGAGCAGCGGGTTGCCGCTGTCATCGATGGCGTCGATGGCCGCCGCCGCGGTGGGCATGACGTGCATGGCCATTTGCAACCGCAGGGCCGCTTCCTCCCGGGTGAGCGGCTTTGGCGGCAATGACGGCGCGCTCCAGTCCGGATTAGGCGGGGGTGCGTCTTCGAGGATGTCCCCTTCGTCATCGATCAAATCCTCGGGGCCATCCTCCCAGGGAGCCATGTCATCGGCCGGGGGCTTTCGCAGCGGCGGCGGTTCGATATCCAGTTCAGGCAGGTCCAGTTCGCGGACGACCTGGTTCATCAGGTCGTCCCGCGTCCCCGTGCGGAGGTTCTCCATGTCCTGCAGACGGATCAAGCCCTTCGTCCACTCCACCAGGGCTGGGCGCAACGCGGGGTGTTTGGCCGCTTCCCTGGGGGTGTGGTGATCGAGGGCCGGGACCTTCTCGTCCAGGAGCGTGCGCAGCAGATCGCGACGGATGTCCAGCATGTGGTCCTCGCCGGCCTTAACTTGGGGTGGCGGCATGATCGAACTGGAAAGCTGCAAGGGTCCGACCTGCTCGAGCAGTTCAGGGGGAACCAGGGCCGCGTCGGGGGGTGGAATCTGCTGCAGAAACCGAGCCGCCATATCGTCGCGCCGCTCGGCGGTGAATCGAATACGCGGTCCGAGGAGGGCTTCCGCCTTGGCCTTCAAATCGTCGAGGCGCGCTCCCCCGATCGCGTCGACGCGCAGGGTGTCCGCCTTGAAGAGCAACCGACCGAGCAGGTGGCGGACCTGGTGATCATCGGTTCCCGTGGCCGCGGCGAGCCACACCCTCACCGCCTGGAAGCCTTCGGCCGCCAGCTCGGGGCCCGGGTCTTCCGGGTCGATGTCCGGATGGCTGGCCAGCATCGCCAGGCACTCAGCGAGCGGGACTTCGAGCGCGTACGAGGCCTGTCCGACCGTGGCGTCGGTGACCGCGAACTGCCTGCGGCGCCGTTCGGCGTCGACAGCTTGGAACGCCTCAGTCAACTCCTCGAAGTGACTCCACAACCAGGTGGCGCGCGGCTGCGGATCGATGGGGCCCCCCAAGTGACGGATGCACGCATCAACGACGGTCGCCGGCGACATGGCGGGGATCTCCGGCGGCTCGAACCCGGCGCCACCGACGCGCCAGATGTGTGACAGCGGGTACATCCAGACCAGCATCGAGGTGAAGCGTCCGACAGTCGCTGCGATCGATCGATCCAGGATCGTCAGCGTCCGGCGTTCGGGATCGAACAGGTTGATGACCTCGAGATGGTGCTCGTCCACGACGCGCTGGACCTCGATCAAGGCGGGCTGAAACTGCATTTTGGCCCGCAGCAGAACGCGCTCGTCGTTGCTCAGGCTGGCGCCGTCCGTCGCGAGCCAGCGTTCGGCGACGGTACGACCGAAAGGGTCACGCTCGTCGAAGATGGCCCGCATCGCGGTGCTGAATTCCCCAGCCGGTCCATACGCACGCCGGGCCTCATGCTGGGTGCGGGCAAACCCGTGGGGGTCCGGGTGAAGGCGGGAGAGGGCGGCGAGCGTCTTGCGATCGAGGATATCCTCGAGGCTCATCAACGCGTCATAGTTGCGGGCGCTGAAGGGATTGTATTCGCACGTTCCCGGGCACGCGTACTTGGCCAACCGATTGGCGCCGCAGTCGGCGGGAGAGATCGGTTGGTTAAGGGCCGGACACGACCTCTTCTTCTTGGATTGACCCATGGCGTATAAGTAAAACGAACTTGTCGTAAGTCAAGCGATGATTGGTGTGGCCGGAATGGACGGCGGCTTGGTGGCCGGAAGGACGCCAGGACACAAAGACGCGGGCACGTACCCGACGACCGTCGAACGCGGGTGAACCTGCTCCTCCGCCAATCCAGCGCAAGGGCGAAGCCTGACGTCGAGGCGCGCGGGAGCGGCTTCGGGGCGTGCCGACGGGACCTGCGCCAGCACGGCTTACTGCCTAGAGCCTGCCGCCTAGAGCCTGCTGCAGCGCCAGCGCGGTCCGCGGGGCGAAGTCTTCGGCATGGTTGTTGGCGATGACGTAAAGGTGCTCGCATTTGGCGGCGAGTTTGCGGATGCGGGTCACCAGGCCGCGGAGTTCGGGTGCGGAATAGAGGTAGTGGTGACCCTCGGCCGCCGAGCCGGCCTCCTCATAGCGCGGGTTGCGACCGTGCAGCCGCAGGTATCCGATGGTCGGATGCGTCACCTCGTCCACCGGCGGCATGAGCGTGGAGCGCGGCAGGCGCGGCATGTCGACGGCGATCCAGATCAGCTTCCGCTCGCGAAAATAGGCGAGCGTGGCGGCTTTCTGCCGGCCCGTGACCCAGGCGCGGTGGCGCAGTTCGACCGCCAGGGGGTGCGGTGCCAGCCGGCGGACGAGGCCATCGAGCTCGGTTAGGGCGTGGCGCTCGGGCGAGAACCGCGGCGGGAGGACGAGAAAAAACGTCGGCACCCGTTGCGCGGCGAGCAGCGGCTTGGCGGAGAGGAGCAAGCGTTTCAGCAGGGCGCCATCGGCTGCTTTCGCGGGGCTTTGTGCGACCGCGCGATGCAACTTCAGACTGAACGTGAAGCCGGGCGGCGTCTGCTTGAGCCAACCTCGCAAGGTGGGCGCGGGCGGAATGGCGTAATACGTCGAGTTGACCTCCACGTGATCGAGAGATCGGGCGTATTCGCGGAGCCGATCTGCCTTGGGTAGCCCGCGCGGGTAGAGCACGCCCACGTAGGCGTCGTCGCCCCAGCTGCCGATCCCGAGGTGAATGGGCATCGGGCAGCGAACGCACAGGGTCGAACGAGGCAAGCAGGGGTACGCGGATAGCGGCGAGAAGGTCCAAAGCAGCCGAGCCGCAACCAAGGAGCCCACGGAACACGCGAATACACGGAAGAACTGCCGGCGAAGCACGCGGCGAAGCACGCGAATCCTCGCGAATCAATTCGACGGCCGAGGTGCCGGATCGGCGTGGCGCGCCGCCTGCGCCGCAACCAAATCAATCCATTCAACAGAAGGTAACGAAGGAAACGAAGGATTGCGGGATCACTCGGCGCTGTAGCTCGATTTTTGAGAAATCTGATTTGGAGGAACTGCTCCAATTCACTCAGCGGCCTTCGTTTCCTTCGTTACCTTCTGTTCAACCTGGATTCCGAAGTAGCCACAGAGAGCACAGAGCTCCGACACAGAGGACACGGAGGCCCATTCCGGGATTTGAGATCTGAAATTTGAGATTTGAGATCGGTGTCAGCCGTCGAATCGCTGGCGCTCTTCGCTACGTTCGGATAGCCGCGGACTCGTTCGATGTTCGATGTTCGATGTTCGACCTGGCGGACAAGGAGGACACGAGGGTCGGTCCTTGGACAAACCTGTTCATTGCGTGACGCCCAAGACAGTCGTAGCGCCCGCCTCCGGCTCGGCTCTGATTGGGCCTCTGTGACCTCTGTGGCGAAATCGGTATTCGCACTGCAGAAAAGCGGACGGCGCGGGTGATCCGTATCTTCCTGCGTTGACGACGACACGGCCATCCAAACGCTCACGCCCCGTGATTCTGAGCGGTGCACTTCTTCGGCGGGTGCTGGCGGCGATCATCGCCGTGGCGCTGAGCTGTGGCGTGTCGCGGGCGTTTGAGGGCGGGTCGCACGTGACCGCGCTCCGGGCGGATCGGCTCGAGGCGAAGTTGGCGCTGATCAGCCCTGAGGCGGGTGGTCACGACATCGGGGCGGCGGCCAAGGCCGGCACGAGCAAGCTTGGTCCGGCGGCAGCGGCGGTTGCTGGGGGAGACGTGATTTTTGGGAGTTGGGCGCACGAGGTGCCGGTCTATCCGGAGCGTGCCGTCATGCCGTTGCATCCGGGGTGGATCGCGACGGTTGAGCTGAGGCTGTGAGGCGGGCTCGTGGCTGCGTGCCACCGCTCACCGCGGCGTAATGCCGCTCCCACCGCTCACAATGTGTGCCGGAAAACGCCCGGCCTTTCTCCCTGCCCAGCGGCGCCGCGGTTGCGGCTGCGCGCGGGCGAACCTTCCACGTCTTTCCTTTATGAATTCTCCTGAAAAATCACCTGCACCGCGCGATCCCTCGGCCTTTGCCGGCTGGGGCGCGCTTATTCTCGGCGCACTTGGCCTGGTCGTAGGCTTGTTCACGCGGCATTGGCTCGCGTGGACGTGCGTGGCCGGCTGCGCCGGCTACTTCGGCGGCGCCATCATCGATCGCGCGAAGCGCTAGCAAGCGATCAGCTATCAGCGGTCAGCTCTGTGTCGTGCTCGTGATCGTGCTCTTGCTCGTGATCGTCGGAAGGATCACGAGCACGATTACGAGCACGAGCACGAGCCAAGCTGACCGCTGACCGCTGAGAGCTCTTACACGAGGTTCCAGGTTCCAGGAACCGGGATCGGGTTGTAGATCCCGGGACCGGGCTTCAGGTCCTTGGGGAAGATATCGAGCGTTGAGCCTTCGAGCAGCCACTTCCAGGAGACCTCGCGGCCGCTGTAGGCGGACATCCGGCCGCCGATGGCGGTCAGCGTGCTGAGTGCGACCTGTTCGCCTTCGTTGAGGGGTTCCCCGGAGCGGATGCTCTGGATCAGGTCCGTGTGCTCCTGGACCATGGGATTGGGGTGGGCACCCTCGTATTTCCACTCGGACACGCCCTGGATGATCCCGTCGCAGTTGCTGGCGCCCTTGGTGCCAACCACCCGTTCGCCGACACGGGCGGAGGACTTGGGGGTGTGCCGGCACATGCTGGTCACGCGCGCCCCGTTGGCGTATTCCATCTCCACGGCGAAATGATCCCAGATGTTGCCCGGGAGATCGCCGCGGTTCTGACGTCCACCCATGCCGTAAAACTTCACCGGCGGGCCGCCAAACGCCCAGTTGAGGACGTCGATGTTGTGAATGTGCTGCTCGACGATCTGATCGCCGCAGAGCCAGTCGAAGTGGTACCAGTTCCAGCACTGCCATTCCACGTCGCTCACGTCGGCAATCCACGGTGTCTTCGGATCATCCTTCCGTCGGAACCAGATGCCCTGGTCGTTCCAGTAGCACTGTCCGCCCACGAGGTCGCCGATCGCCCCGTCGTGGATCCGCTTGATCGTCTCGATATAGGAAGGCTGGTGGCGGCGCTGGGTACCCGCGACGACGGCCAGCTTCTTCTCCTTCGCCTTGCGCGCGGACGCGAGGATGGAGCGGCAGCCCACGGGATCCACCGCGACGGGTTTCTCCATGAAGACATGTTTGCCTGCGTTGATGGCCGCCTCGAAGTGAGAAGGACGGAAACCCGGGGGCGCTGCGAGAATCACCAGATCGATGTCCGGATGCGCGAGCAGCTTCGTGTGGCAATCGAAGCCTGAAAACGTGGCGGCGTTGGGGACATTCAGCTTTTCCTTCGCCCTTTGGACCTGGTGGTCAAAGAGGTCGGCCAGCGCGACGATCTCAACGCCCGGGGATGATTCGACGCAGTTTTGCGCGGCGCCCGTGCCACGTCCGCCGCAGCCGATCACGCCCACGCGCAGACGGTCGGAGCCCGCAGTAGCGCCAACCAGGCGGCTCGTGCCGAGGCCGGCGAGCACCGCGGCCGTGGTGGTCATCGCGGAGAGTTTAACAAAGTCGCGGCGGGATAGATCGGGGGTACTCATGGATGGATTTGAGATTTGAAATTTGAGATGGACGGAGGGGGCCCGCGAATGACGCGAATCGGCGCGAATTAATCCGCGGCGATTCCCGTGACGGATGCTCTCACTACGTTCGACGCGGGCGGGTGGTTTGGAGTGATTGGCGGCTCTTGAGGGTGAGTTCTAAAATCTGGCGACGCCTGAGCATCTGAAATCTGAAATTTGAAATCTGAAATGCCGGCGCAGCCGGCTCTGATGGATTTGAGATTTGAAATTTGAGATTTGAGATGGACGGAGGGGCGCCCGCGGGCGGCTGGTTGGCGGCGATTGGCGGAGTCTTGAGCGAGAGATCTGGAATGTGACATGGCCTGCCGTTCTGAAATCTGAAATTTGAAATCTGAAATGCCGGCAAAGCCGGCTCCGCCATCTCAAATTTCAAATCTCAAATCTCAAATGCCGGCGCAGCCGGCTCACAGCGGTTCCAGGATTACCTTTCTGAACTCCACCTCCGCGCCTTCAGCCTGGATCGCGATCTTGCCCTGGTCGACGGTGGCGTTCTGGCCTTCGTTCACGAGTTCGCCATTGACCCAGACTTTCAGGGCCCGGCCGCGGGCTTCGACCACGAGGGTGTTCCACTCGCCGAGCGGTTTTTCCGATTTCTCGGTGAGGTTGAGGATCCGCCGGGCATCGGCCGGTCCGCCGCCCCACTGCTGGCCTTCCTTGCGCGGGCGACGCGCGTCCATGTTCGGCACTTCGATGTTCTCCTGGATGCACCAGAAGTCGCCCGCGTCGCCGGAGTTGAGCTGCACCTCGATCGACTGCGGGAACATCTGGTACAGCGCGCGCGGTTTGGAGGCGTGCACGAGGAAGCCGCAATTGCCGGGCTTGCCGGGAAAGCGGTACTCCGCGACGAGCCGGTAGTCTCGGTAGGTCTGTTTCGTGACGAGGTGACCCTTGGGATTGCCGAGACTGACGAGATGACCGTCGCGAATGACGAAGCTGGCCGGCGCGTGGGGATTCTTGTCGCGCTCCGGCACATCGGGCGCCCAGTTGGATAGATCTTTCCCATTGAACAACGGGACCGGTTGGCTGGGGCTGATCGCGTCGTCGGCGACAGCGGCCGACGTGAGTGCGGCGGCGAACAGGAGGGGGTACAGGCGCATGTTCGGGATCGGAGGGGGGTAGGGAGGCCGAAGGCCGGAAGCGGCAGCGGGTTTGGCAGAACGGGCGGCCAAGGTCGAACCTGATTCCGGAAGGGCAGCCGCGGATCAGGAACTCGCCCACGGATGTGGCTAGAGCTCGGCGAGCGCGAGAAGCAGGATCAGATCCGCCTGGCCGCCGATCGTCGCTTCCTGGGTCATGAAGTCGGCCGCGTCGTCGGAGAAGACGGCGGCACGCGTGTTGAAGCGGGCAAGTTCCGGCCGCCACGGAAGTTTGTGCGCGGCGCGTGCATCATCGAAATACTTCTGGAGCCGTTGGTGGGTCTCGGTGTTGCCGGGTCCTTCGGAAAGCGCACCGGTGGGAAACTTTTTGAGCAGGTGATACATCGGACTGTAGAGGTGGCGAACGGTGTTTGGCAGCTCCTCGCTGAAGAGGAAGGACACGCCCCAGGCATTCCGGCCGAAGGTGTAGTCGACCATGGCGGAGTGAAAGGGAAAGTGAGCGTGCAACTGCGCCGATCTCTTCCGGGCTCTTTCACCTTCATTCTCACTTTCACTCCGCAGGAGGTCAGCGCGATGGGCGGCGTGGGCGGCGCCGATCCAGCGATGGAGACTGCCCCACACGAGTCGGCTCGGGATGCCCCAGGGCCGGCCTTCCTTCGCGGCGTGAGCGGCATAGTGGGATGCCTCCTCCTCGAGGCGGCGCAGCGCGGCGGTATCGTGCGGGGCCAGGGCGGCATTGGCGTGGGCGTGCCAGGAGGACCAGCTGACCTCGCGCGCGGGCGGCGGGGCGTGACGGCGGGCGTCGTCGAGATAGCTGCGATCGCCGGTGAGGTTGAAAAGTTCGGCGGCGGCAAGCGCGAGCTGGTCCACGTCGGTGGTGTCCCGGTAGAAGTCGTTGACCCCGCCGCGCTCAAAGGCGGTGACCAACGTATCGGGTTTTTGCGCACGCGCGTACATCCGCCGCGCCAGGTCGGCCCAGGCCCCGGCCTCGGCGCCATGATCGGAGCCCAACGCGCGGAACGTGGCCGCCCCGGCGGCGAGCGCCGCGGAGGCCGAGGCCAGGTGCACTCGCGACAACGCGGCCAGGGCCGGCCGCCGACCGTCGAGCCGGTCGTCCTCGGGCAGCCGGAAAGGCTGGTCGTGGTCGCGCTCGTCGCCGACCTGGATCACGAACGTGTCGTCGTCCGGAAACACCCGCGCCAGGAAGCGGAGCCCGTGCCGTGCTTCGACGAGCAGGGGAGGGAGCGCGCCGTCCGCCCGTGCCGCACCGGTGAACAAGCCGGGGTTCCAACGATGGGCGAGCAGCAGGACATACGCGGTGTAGGCCTCGTTGAGCGTGAACTTCAACTGGTCGCCGGCGTCGTACCAACCGCCCTCCACGTTCACCGTGCGCGCCGGTTCGGCGGCCTTCCACTTGCCGTTGGCCGGATCGCCATCGGGTACCCAGACGGGCGCGCGTCGATCCCCCGGATGCGAGGGACGGCGCGGGGCGGAGACGTCCGGGCCCGAGCGCACCATCCGCAGGTGCTGCAACGCCTGGTCGATGAACCGGGCGTAGGGTCTGGGGTGGATTCGGAGCACCGCGGGCTCGGCTCCATGGGTGAGGAACGTGTAATCCCCCGGCTCGCGCAACCTGCTGGCATCCACCCCGTGGTTGAACGGCAGCGGGGTGTGCACGCCGGGGCCGGTCACGCTGGCGCCGAAACGGCCGGAAAGGATGACGGCGCTGTCGCGGCGAACCTCCCACGACTGCTCCGCCAGGTCGCGATCGGACATCACGAGCAGCACCTTGCTGCGGTCCGGCGGATATCCCGCCTGATTCCAGCGCACCACGATCTCGGCGCGGGCAAGGGACATGAACGCCAGGAAGGAGGCGAGAACGGCAAGCACGCGGGAGACGGGGGGACGTGACGGCATGGTCGAGCGAGGAGGAAAAGGACGGACGCGCCTACAGCGCCCGGAGCTACAAAAGGGCTGGGCGCCGGGGGGCCGATGATTCGAGGGGGCGAGGGGAATTGAAATCTGGAATCTCTCGCAGTTCAACTCCGCGACTGCGATGCGGGCGCCGCTTGCGTGGCCGGGGGAAGGTCGCTTGGGCAGGCGGAGTTTCGTCGGGTGCGCTTGCCCCGTCTCGTTCGGACGCGGCGAAAAAGCGTTCCTCGGCGCAGGCAGCTTGTAAGGATACGACGCGGGACGCGTCTAATGGTACGAAACCGTGACGACTGAGCAGCAAAACATCATTTTCGATCGCTGGGTGAGCGAGCACGCCGGCCTGCTGCATCACGTGGCCAACGGCTTCGCGGAAGGAGCCGACCGCCATGACCTGATGCAGCAAGTGCTGCTGGCGGTGTGGCGCGCGGTGCCGGCGTTTCGCGAGGGCGCACACCCCTCCACGTTCATTTATCGCGTCGCCCACAACGCCGCGCTGACCTGGCGCCGGTCCGAGACGTCATATCGGCGGAAACTGGACCGGTACGCGGCGGAAGCGATGGAGAACCATCCCCCGGCCGACGACAGCGGCCTCGACGGGCGCGAGGGCCTCGAGCACCTTTACGTCGCGATCCGGAAGCTGCCGGTGGTGGAGCGGTCCATCCTGCTTTTACACCTCGACGGTCTCGCCTACGGGGAGATTGCCGAGATCCACGGCTTGAGCGTCGGAGCCGTCGGCGTCCGGCTTACCCGGTTGAAGCAGAAACTGACTGCGCTGCTCGCGTCGACCGCGGAGGAGCTGCGCTAGCCGCCACGCCTGAGGAGAGCACACCATGAAATTCACTGAGATCGAGCGACTCTGGCGCTCACCGCATAACCGTCCCACCGCGGACGAAATGGAGATCCACAAAATGAAATTCCTCACCGACCTTCGTCGTCGTCGCCGCGGAGAAGCCCTGTTTCTCGCGCTGATTTTCGTTCTGATGTCCTTCTTCACCGGCAAGCTCGCCTGGCATTGGTATCGTCCGGACCCGAGCTTGGATCCGCTGAATCTCAACCGGGAGTGGGGCGTGGTCCCTTTCTTCGCGCTCCCCTGGGTTGGCTGGAGTTGGATGGTGTGGCGGCATTTACGGCATCGTCGCGAGCACCGCGCGGCGCAGGCCTCGATTCACCAGACGCTGAACGCCCTGCTGGATGAGAACCGGGCGCAACGGACGCGCCTTCGCGTAGTCGCCGTGTTGCTCGTGCTCAGCGCGGCCCTGCTGCCACTCATCGTGCTGCAGTTGCAGTCGGTGGGGAAGGCCGGCCGGGAACTGGTGATTCCAGCATACGTTATCTATCCGCTGTATGTTGTCGGCACCGTGGGCTGGGCGTTCGTTCACGACCGGCGCAAGCTCGCCCCGCGGCAGCGGGAGTTGACGGAGTTGCTCGCCACCTATCGATCCGAGGACGGCGAATAACCCCGGCGGCGACCTCAGCCCGGCGTTCATGCCGTGAAACCCGTCTACCGCCCCGCACCCCGACAATCCCGAAGCGGATCATCCTGAGGCAACGAGCTGGGTCGTTGCTGATCACGGATGACCCCGGCATTCTCGACGCTTGTCATTCCGAGGCTTGGCGGAAATCGCCTCAGCGGCCTGCGGTCCCGGCGGGATTTGAAATCCGGCCGGGCAACGGTTCTGCTTGGCCCATGTCGCGGCCTTATGAGCTTATTCCCCTGGTGGAGCGGACACCGGAATGGTGGGCGTGGCGCCGTGGCGGTATTGGCTCTTCGGATGCGCCCGGGATTCTGGGCGACAAGCGGGCGAAGTCTGCCGAGCGGTTGCTGCTGGAGAAGCAGCCGGACGCGGCGGTGCCGCCGTCGACCTTTGCCCGCGAGCAGGGCGTGCGGCTGGAGCGGGCGGCTCGCGCGGCGTACGTCGCCACGCTGGGTGTCGTGGTCGAGCCTGCCTGCGTGCAAAGTGTCGCCCGGCCGTGGCAGCGGGCGAGTCTCGATGGCTTGTCGCCAGACGGCGCGCGGGCGGTGGAGATCAAGTGCGGCCAGGCGAATCACCAGCGCGCCAGCGCGAAGGGCCGTCCCCCCTCGCATCATTACGCCCAGCTGCAGCACATCCTGGCGGTGACAGGACTGCCCGTCGTCGACTACTGGTGTTTTCTGCCCGGTCGCCCCGGGGTGCGGATCGAGGTGCCTCGCGATCAGCCGTACATTCTCCGACTGCTCGCTGCCGAAGAAGCGTTCCTGGCGCGAATGGAAGCGAAGCGGCTAGGCTGACGCCTGAGCCTACAGCCTAGAGCCTAGAGCCTACAGCCTAGAGCCTACAGCCTAGAGCCCACCGCCTCTCTCAGTCCTCGGCCGACACTTCATCCGTCAGCACGCAGTTCACGCACAGAAACGCGATCGCCAGGCCGGTTGCGGCGCTGATGATCATGGCGAGATCCGGCGTGAGCCGCGCCGGGCAGTACACGCCCAGACGAATGCAGTAGGTGATCGCGCACAGACCGCAGGTGGCCAGGGCAGCGCCCAGCGAGACCAGTCGGTCCGACAGCGTTGGCGTCGCACGATCAACGTACAGGCGATGCGCGAGGTAGGCGCCGCAGCCCGTGGCGACGCAGAAGAGCACGAAGTAGGGGCTGAACAGAACGGAAAGCATGGACGTTGCGATCATCGGCACAGAGCGGCCCGCGCTTCAACTTTCCCTCTTACGTAAGTCCCCGGAGGGTCGGAGGGGTTCGCGTTTTACGCTTTTTTCGGGGCGCCGTTCGCTGGTCGGGCGAAGTTACGGGGGCCAGAGCGTCACATTGCGATGGCTTCGATCCCAACACCCAGCACGTGGGCGAAGTGCTCCGCCAAAAGGACGGTTTGCGTGCAGGTCGTGGCGAGATGTCGGGATCGCGGGGCGAGCCCGCGAATTTCGCCGCGCCTCTTTCGGGCAAACCTTTGACGTGGATCAAGTTTCCCGCGTTCAAGACTCCCCTGGACACGGGAGATTCGTAGGGTGCGCGGCAGTTTACCCCACCCATGGTTCCCTCTTCTCCGAATCCGGCGCGAGCGGCCTCGTCCGCGCCCGAGCAAGCCGCCGCCGGCTGGACGCGTGGCCTCACCTTCATCGTCGGCCTCGGGCTGCTGCTCGAAGCCATCACCGGTTTCTGGATCCTCCTTGCCCCGTTTTCGACCCTGGCCCAGCTGCAGGTGCTGGTGCACACGGGCGCCGGTCTGCTGATGGTCGTCCCGTTCGCCGCGTACCAATGGCGCCACTGGGTGGCCTGGCGCCGCCAGACCCTCTCCGTGGTCATGCTCATCGGCTACGCGAGCATGCTCGTGACGCTCGCGTGCGTCGCCTCGGGACTGGTGGTGTTCGTGCAGGCGGCCTTCGGCCGGCGGTTGTCCACCTTGTGGGATCAGGTTCATACCGTCAGCGCCATCGCGGTCGTGGCGTTTGTGCTCCTGCACGTGATCTTCGCCTTCAACCGCCGTCGCGAGGCGTTGCGCGCGGTGCCAGGCTTCACCGCCCGGTTCCGGCGCGGGCTCGCCTGGCTGGGTGCGGCGACCGCCACCTTTTATGTCGTGGCCGGACTGGCCGCCGGCTTGATGCCGCAGACCCCGGTCACCCTCCAGACGCCCGAGGGCTACACGCTGCCTGAGTTTGCGCAGAAATTCGACGAGTACCGGGGCAGTCCCTTCGCGCCCACTTACGCCCGGACGTCCACCGGCGGCATGATCAACCCCGAGGTGCTCGCCCATTCGGCCTCGTGCGGGACGGCGGGCTGCCACGAGCAGATTCTCGACGAGTGGGAGCCCAGCGCGCACCGGTTCTCCGCCATGAACCCGCCGTTCCAGGCGGTGCAGAAAAACTTCGCCCATGATCGCGGCGCGGCGGAAACGCGCTACTGCGCCGGCTGCCACGACCCGATCTCGCTCTTCGCCGGGGCCAAGGACGTTTCCAACGTCGACCTCTCGGCGCCCGGGATGCAGGAGGGCTCGTCCTGTGTGGTGTGCCACGCCATCTCGGAGGTGGATCAGCGCGGGAACGCGGACTATGTGCTCACCCCGCCGACCCGCTACCTCGGCGAAAACGGGCGCGGGCTGACCAAAGCCGTCTCCGACTTCCTGATTCGCGCGTATCCGCGGCAGCATCTCGCCGACTACAACCGGCCGGTGCTGCGGACGGCCGAGTTCTGCGGGGCGTGTCACAAGCAGTTCATCCCCGAGGCGCTGAACCGTTTTGGCGCGACGCCGGCCCAGAATCAGTTCGATGAGTGGCGGAAAAGCCACTGGGCGAAGCCCCACGATCCGGCCACCGATCTCAGCTGTCGCGACTGCCACATGCGGTTGATCGACCATTCCGGTGATCCGGCGGCCGGGCAGACCGGGGACGTGCGCCGCACCGCGGGCGACCGCAAGCACCGGCACCACGGGTTCATCGGCACCAACGCCTTCATGCCCGAACTCCTGAAACTGCCCCACCACGAGGAGCAGGTCCGGCTCACCGAGGAGTGGCTCCGGGGCGAGACCGTGATCCCGGAGATTGCGCACCTCTGGCCGGCCGGACCCGCGGCCTCGGTGGAACTCGCGGCCCCGAAGACGGCCGAGCCCGGGCAGCCGCTGGTGGTCGAGGCGGTCGTGCGCAACCGCAAGGCCGGGCACAACTTCTCGACCGGCCCCCTGGACTTCATCCGCGCCTGGTTGCACGTGCGGGTGGTGGACGGCACGGGTCGCGTGCTGGCGGAGTGGGGCGGGATCGACCCGGTGACCCGCGACATCCTGGACGAGCCCGGGAAGCTGCACGAGCAGAGCACCAAGCGCCGCGAAGGGACGCTCGTGTTCGAGTCGGTGCCGCTGGACGCGGAGAACAAGATCATCGTCAGCCACGACCTGTGGCGAAAGGCCGGGGGTAGCGACCTGCGGGTGGTGTTCCCCGGCTACGCCGACAAGCAGCTGTACACCTGCCGCATCCCGGCCGACGCCCGGGGCCCCATCACGGTCACGGCGGATCTGGATTTCCGCCGGTACCGCCAGGAGTTCCTGAACCTCGTCGTGCCCGACATGGAGCGCAACGCCGGCGTATACCAGCGTACCACCGTAACGGATACCGCAACCGCGGTGATCGGCCTGGGGGTCGCGCAGGCGGCGGTGTCGTCCCACCCGTGACTGCCCGCCAGCGCAGGCTTCTCGTCTGGTCCGCGGTGATGGCCGCAGGCACGGCGGTGGCCGTGGTCGGCGTCGTCTGGCTGCAGCACCGGCGCGACCCGAACAACGTCGATCCGCGCACCGGCGTGACCACGGTCTTCCGCGACGCCGGTCGCGCGGCCTCGACTCCGGTGCGGTTTGCCGACGCCACGGCGGCGGCCGGGCTGGTCGGTCTCGCGCCCGAACCGCCGCGGCTGCGGGCGTTGCCGGAGGACAACGGGTCCGGGCTGGCCTGGGGTGACTTCGACGCCGACGGCTGGCCCGACCTGTACCTCGTGCGCCACCGCGGCGGCAACCGCCTGTATCACAACCAGAGGGACGGGACCTTCCGCGACGTGACGACCGCCTCGGGCGCCAGCCGGCCGGATGACTGGGGCATGGGCGCAACCTGGGTGGATTTCGACGGTGACGGCCATCTCGACCTCCACGTCACCAATCGCGGGCCCAATCGCCTGTACCGCAACCGTGGCGACGGCACGTTCGTCGACGTGGCGAAGGCGGCGGGCGTGGCTGACCCGCTCTGGGGCAGCGGGACAGCCTGGGGTGACTACGACCGGGACGGGGACATCGATTTCTATCTCTGCAACTACGTCACCTACGACTCCGATGGGCGCGAGCCGCCCGCCGCCGGTCCGGTGCCGGCCGGCGGCTATGAAGCGCCGGTCACGCTCAATCCCAGCTCGTACGCTCCGCAACCCAACCGGCTGTTTCGCAATCGCGGGGACGGCACGTTTGAGGATGTGTCGGAGGCGGAGGGGGTGGCGGATGGCGACGGGCGGAGCCTCGCCGCGAGCTTCTGCGATCTCGATGGGAATGGCTGGCTCGACCTCTACGTAAACAACGACGTCTCGCGGGACCGGTTGTTTCGGAACATGCGAGGCGACGGAGAACCGACGAAGGAGGACGGCGCTTCCCGTAGCGTAGGCGTCCCGCCTGTGCACGGACCAGCCCTCGAAAAATCCGCCATCTCAAATCTCAAATCTCAAATCTCAAATCCTGCCGCAGGCGGGCCTGCAGGCGGCTTCCTGGATATCTCGGCGGTCACGGGAACAGCGGATCCGCGCGGCTCGATGGGGCTGTCGCTCGCAGAGACAGGCGCCTTGACCGGGAATGCGGACGGGCTGCCGGATCTTTTCATCACGCATTGGGTCGCGCAGGGGATCGCCCTTTACGAGAGCCGGCGGGATTCCTTGGGCACCCTGGAATATCGGGACAAGGCGCGTCCGCTCGGGCTCGCGGAACTCTCGCTGGATTCCGTGGGCTGGGGTTGCGGGTTCGCGGATTTCGATCTCGACGGGCGGGTTGATGTGGCGGTGGCGAATGGCAGCACGCTGGAGCAGCCGGGCAATCCCGCACTGCTGCGGGCGGAACGACCCTTTCTGTTCATGAACGACGGCACCGGCTTTCGCGATGCCGCCCCGCTCGCCGGCGACGTCACCCGGCGCCCGTTGAATGCGCGCGGGCTCGCGCTGGCGGATTACGACCGCGATGGCCGCATGGACATCGCATTGCTGACCGCGGAAGGGCTGCCGCTGTTGCTCCGCAACGAAACCGACACCGCGCACCGATCGCTGGTGGTGGAGTTGAGGGGCGGGGCCGCGCGGTGCTTTGGCGCAAAGATCGAGGTTTGGAGCGGGGGGGCGGTGCAGACGCGTTGGCACCAGGCGGACGTGTCCTACCTCAGCCAGCACGAAGCGCCGGTGCTGTTTGGCCTCGGCGCCGGAGCTCAGGCCGAGCGGATTCGCGTGACCTGGGTGGATGGCACGGTGACGGAACGCACCCGCGTGCCGGCGGGGCGGGTCATCCTGGGGAGGGCCGGCATCCCGGGTTCCGGAGGCAACGCCCCGGCTTCGGAATGACCGGGCCGTTCTTACGGGTCTGCCACGACTAACGCTCGCGCGCGGAGGCGACGGTTGCGATTTCGCGCGGGCACAGGCGCCCGCCTTCGTTCTCCCAACGTTCGAGGGCGAGGGGCTTGACCCCCAGGATCTCGGAAGCGCGGGGATGCGTCGCTCCGGCCCGGGACATCACGGAATGCGCACCATGAGTCGGCGGTGAGTGAGGGCGATGGGAGGAGTGGAAAAGATTCGTCTTCATGCCTCCACCGTAGCCCAAACCCCGCCCTCGTGCCACTGCGCCGGGTGAACCTCCTCCATGCAGGAAGCGCATGGGAGAGCCGGTCGCAGACTCAGCCGGTGCCCGTCAGTGCGCGCACGAGTTCCCGCACGGCTTCGGTGATCCGACCGCGATGCCACGCTACCTGGAGATCCCACGTCGCTTTGACCCCGCGAAGCGGGCGGAACGTCACGCCGGGGGTCTTGTGCTGCTGAATAAGCGCCGGAAGGATCGTGACGGCATCCTCGGAAACGACCAGTGAGAGGGTGTGAGTCATGCCCCGCGCGAGTTCCGTGATCTTGGGACGGAAGCCTGCGCGGCGACAAAGCTGGAGCAGCCACGGAGTGAAACCCGGGATCCGTTCCGCGCTGCCGCCCACGAACATCTGCCCGCGCAGGTCGCGCAGGGCGATCTCCTTTCGTGCGGCCAGGGGGTGTGACTCCGGCAGGGCCACGACCACGGGGAACGTGGCGACGCGGCGGACGAAGAACTCCCGGGCAATCGCCGCATTGAGGTTGCCCACCAGCAACACGTCCAGGTCGCCCCGACGGAGCGCCTCGATCTGCTCTCCGGGGGGCAGGTCCACGAGATGCACCTTGGTTTTTGGGTGCGCCCGGCGCAGCGCGGCCACCGCGGGATTGAGGTATTCCGGAGCGGCCCACAGGAGGTAGCCAATGCGGACCGAGCTGCTCTGTCCGCGCGCCAGCTTGCGCGCTTCGGCGAGCACCCCATCGGCGTCCCGGACGATCGGACGCATGCCGTCGAGCAGCACGTGCCCGGCGGCGGTGAGCGCGACACCCTGCGGGCCGCGATCGAACACCGCTCCGCCCACCTCGGCCTCCAGGGACTGCACTTGCCGCGTGAGTGTTGATTGCGAGACATGCAGCTGGCGGGCGGCCTTGCTCAAGCTTCCGAGTTCGGAGATCGCGAAGAACGAGCGCAGCACATCCAGGTTCACGGGAGGGACTTTGGCCGGTCCCCCCCGCGGTGCAAGCGGCATGCTCCCGCCGGGCCGTCCGGGGGCGCTGGGCATGCGAGGAGCGCATGGGAGCGGGCCGGCCTGTGCAGTAGGCGCACGCGGCCACGCGGTCTATACTCCGGCCATGAAAACCTTCCTCGAACCCAACCCTCACGTGCAGCCCATCGATGGCGCCATCCTCGGCGTCGGTCCGATCGAACGTCCGAGCAACCCTCTTCCGCGGCCGCCTCCGTCTGAGCCGCGCCGACGCTACCCCTCGTTGAGCGATGATGGACAGCCCTGGTTCCCGCGATTCCCATGGCCGCGCTGGCGTGACACGGAAGCGGACGAAGCGCTGCGTGGCGAGCGTTCGGAGCCGCCGTTCCTCTCGGTCCGGGCAATTGCGTTGCTCCTGTTCGCGGCCCTCATCGCCGCGCTGGCCATGGCCGGCTAAATCGCCGCCGGGCAGACGTGGCTCGCGGCCGCCGGCGCGTGGTGCGGGCGATCGGCCCGCGGCGCTTGACATCACCGCATTCCGCCACACTCGTGGCGCCGCCATGATTCACCCCGCGTCAACGCCGACTTCCCTCCGCCGCCTTCCGCGGGCCGCGGGCGTCGCGCTGCGGGTCTGCCCGGAGTGAGCCCGGCGCCGCGATCCCGTGTACGCTACCAAGCGTCGACGGGGTCGGGCCCGGCGATTTCCGTTCCCCTCCCACCCGTCGCCGGCTGCGCCTGCCGCCGCGGTGCCGGACCTGGATTCCGTGCCGGGGCTCGCCGTCATGCTGCGGTGAGCGCCCGACTCGTTCTGATCAACCCTTGGTGGCGATTCCGCCGCCGTCGTTCCGGCCTGGCTGTCCGCCATGCCGCCCACCCCCCCAAAAATCCTTCGTATCATGAAGCATCGCAAATTTGGCCGCATTCCTCTTCCCGTTTCCGAGGTGTCCCTCAACACCGCCCGCTTCGGCTGGTTCACCGATCAGACCGAGTCGTTCGCCTTGCTGGACGCTTATTACACCTGCGGAGGCACGTTCCTCCATACGCTCGGTGACCCGGCAGGCGCGGGTTCGGCTTCCCGCGTCCCCAGTGCCTCCGAGGACATCGTGGCGGACTGGCGCACCTCGCGTGGCGTCGCGCGGGACACCGTCGTGATCGCGGCGCGGCTGAACCTGGCCGGGGTGGATGAAGGCGGGAGCGGGCTGGCGACGGCACAGCTCATCCGTGAAGCGTGTGAGCGTTCACTGCGGCGACTGCGGTCGCCCCACGTCGATTTCCTGGTCTGTGACCGCAATGATCTGACGGCGCCGACGGACGAGATCCTCGAGGCGATCGACGGACTGGTGCGCGCCGGCTGGGTGCGGTATGCGGTGGCCGACGGTTTTCCGCCGTGGCAGGCGGTGGACTCGTTGTACCGCTCCCGCATGGGTCACGGGGTGGGCTTCGACGGCATGAAGACGGAATTCTCGCTCCTCAACGCCAATGGGCCCGAAGCTTACGCGCTGACCCTCGCCGGTGAGCATCGACTCGGCTTCATCGCCGCCTCTCCGCTCGCCGACGGTTTCCTCGCGCGGAGCACCGCGGCGGTCCGCAAGCGCACTCATCTCGACCGCGACTGGACGGGCGGGCGCGCCAGCGGGTCCGTGCTGGACCGTGTGCTGTCCGTGCTGGCGGAAATCGCGGACAAGCGGCTCGCGACGCCCTCCCAGATCGCGCTGGCCTGGGTGCTGCACCATCCGCAGGTCTCCTCGGCTGTGATCTCCCCGGCAAATCCGGCGGAACTGCGCGAGCTGGCCCGGGCCACGAGCTTCCAGCTGACCGCGGAGGAAGCCGACATGCTGGCAACTGCGGCCGCCGCCCACGCCGCGCCGGAGCCCGCCGGCGCGCACCCGACTGCAGGCGAACTCGAGGTCGTCTGATTGAACCCGCCCGCGACTTCCATCCTCCCCGCCGCCAGCAAAAGTGTCACCTAGTGGGTGACACTTTTTGGGGTGGGGCGCAGCCGGGGCCCGGCGCCGCCTGTCGGAGGTTCTTACACTCCACCGGAGTACGCACCTTTGCGTAGGTAATGGAGATCGTTAGTATTACGGTGCTTACAAAGTATCATCCGTTTGGGTACGAGCACTGCTCAATACGAGATACCTATGCGCATACCAACCAAACTTACGTTGCTCTGTCTCAGTGCGGCCACGGCCCTCGCCGTGCCGGTCGTTCCCGTCGCCTACAATTATGAAGCCGGTTTTGGCCCGGCCGGTTGGGCTTATCCCGATTCCGGTGGCGAGCTGACCAACGGGCTGCTCAACGGTTTGATTCCTGGCGGATCGCTCGCCACGCCGGACGCCAGCCAGTGGGTCGGCTTCGAAGGTCATTCGGCGAAAATGACCTTCGATTTCAGCAGCGTGGTGACGATCAGGAACGTGACGTTGGACATGGCGCACTGGACGGCGGCCGCGGTGTATCTGCCGGAATCCGTGACCATCAACAGCACCGTCTTCACCGTCGACTGGGCGCAGTATGCGAACCTCGATCGCGCTGTGATCAGCTTGGACCATCACGCCGGTTGGACGGGTACACAGTTGAGCGTCAGCCTGAACCAGAAGCCCGGGCATCAGTGGTTGTTTGTCGACGAAGTGAGCTTCGATAGCGCCGCAAAGACCGCCCCGCAGTCCGGGCCGACCCAAAATGTGCCGGATTCGGGCGCCACGGGCCTCCTGATGGGACTTTCAGTGCTGAGCCTGGCTGCCTTGCGCCGCCGCGTCCGCTGAGTCGCGAGGTCAATCTGATCGCCTCACGTGCGGTCCGGCGGGGTTCGGAGACCCCGCCGTAAAGGTGGCCCTGCAGTTCCGAGCCCCGTCGCCCGCTTACACGTCACCCATCGCCAGACCGTGCCGCCACTTGATTGCCGCCTGGCGCATCAGCGTGCGGCACGCGCGGCGCTCGGGAGGAGAGGCCTGGACGCGCAGCGAGCAGTCGCGAAAAACGCACGCCGCGGTGAGCGGACGCAGGACGGCGGACGAGTAGAGGTCGACGTCGATCGACTCACTCCTCCGCCGTTCGCCTTCGTGGTTGGAAAACACCATCCGCCGACAGTGGCTCAGACGGGCGGAAGAAAACATGGGGTGTGGGCCCCTCGGGCCATTCCTTGAGTCCCCGCCCGCAACGTTCCGTCAGGGTTTCTGGAAGGGCGGCCAAAATGCCCGGCTGGGCGCATGTGGGCCGGGATTGCGAATCCGCGCGTCCTGGTCACATTCAACGCTTTCGTCACTTCCGTCCCCATGCCCACACCCACCATCCCCGATACGGTACTTGCCGAACTGAATCGCCAGCTGAACCACGAACTCGCCGCCGCGCACGCGTATCAAGCCGTGGCGGTCTGGTGCGCGTCTGAGAACCTGTCCGGTTTTACGGAATTCTTTGAGAAACAGGCCGACGAGGAGCGCGAGCACGCGCAGAAGATCATCGACCACCTCCTGGACCGGCAGGTGCGGCCGCAGCTCGGGCCGTTGCCTGCGCCCCCGCAGGAATTTCCGTCCCTGCTCGAGGTCGCCGCGAAAGCGCTGGAGATGGAGCAGGCCAACACCCGCGGCATCAATGCCGTCTACGAGGCGGCGCTGGCGGCGAAAGATTACCCCGCTCAGGTGTTGATGCACTGGTTCATCAACGAGCAGGTGGAGGAGGAAGCGTGGGCTTCGGAGATGATCGATCGTGTCCGCGCCGCCTCCTGCGCCGGCGGCATGGCACAGCTCGACCGTCACATCATGCGTTACCTCGCCGACGACGACGAGGAAGAGAGCTGAACGAAAGCCCGGGCCGACGGAGGTTGCCGGTCGGTTTTGGGTTTCGGATCGGTCCGGTGAACTCGAGACGCACCGGCTGAAGCTGGCGGTACGGCCGCCGTGGCACCGGCTTCAGCCCGTTACTGGCGAACCGCCGGTGCCCGCCGTCGGGCCTTTTACTTCGGCATTCCAAGCCCGCGCATCATCGCGCCCATGTCGAACTTCTGAAAATCCGCGGGCGGCGTGAACAGCGAATCGGACAATGACTCCTTTTTCACGTCGGTCGCCTCCATGCGGAACGCTTCCTTGCCTTTCTTGCCGGTCGAGACGACGCGCAGCGGGAAGATGGCCTTGCCCCGCAGCACCTTTTCCCAGGCCTGGGTCTCCGCGGTGGAACCGCCCATGGGGTTGCCGCCGCTCATGCCGCCGAAGCTGCCGAGTTCTTCCGTGGCCCAGATCTCCGTCGTCGCGTCCTTGGTCTTGGCGATGTACTTGGTGGTGTCGTAGCCCAGGATCTTTTCCTGGACGGAGGTCTTCTCGAGGGAGACGTCCTCCGCTGCGCCGCCCCCCTGCTGGGCCGTCATGCCGGCGAACGAATGGACCATGTACATCTTCTGCTCGGGCATGAGCATGGTGGCCTGCTGCTTCGCCGGGTCGATGATCGTGGCCATCGTCTGGCCCTCGGCCTGCATCTCAACGCGGCTGAGTCCGGACTTGATCCGGTAGGTGATGGGCATGGCTTTGCCGCCAGGGGCCGTCACGTTCATCTTGATCGTACCTTCAAACGTCGCGGCAGAGAGAGCCGCCGGAGTGAGCAATGCGAGCGCCAGCAGGACCGAAGTCAGTTTTTTCATAGGGGAAACGGCCCTATCCCATTACGAAAACCTCACCACAGCAATTGGTTTCGCATGCGGGCGACTCCAGCTCCCGGCACCGGGAAGTTTCCGAAGCAGGCGGTGCCGCAGCTGACGCGGCGCCGCAGCCTACCGCGTCGCTTTGGCGGCGGCCTGCCGGACGATCGCGTCGGCCGCATTCCCGGCGACCACCCAGGCGGCGGAACCTGCGACGACGGCTTCATGCTCAAACCAGAGGTAGCCGAAGTCGTCGAGCGACTCGGGAAAATCGGGTTTCATGATGATGTAGCCAGGCACGACCGCGCCGGGGATGTAGGCCTCGTCACCGCGGTTGAAGCTGTAGGTCTGCGTTTTCGCGACGGTGCCCACGCCGGCCACCCACGAGGTGCTGTTCACCGGGTGCGTGCCGAGGATGTAGTTCACCGCCCGCAGGGTGTACTCAGGGTTGACGAGATCGGGGAACGCCCGGTGGAGGAAGTACATCCGGATCGCCATGTCGACGACCGCGCCGGAGCCACCCCAGGTTCCCAGACTCGGGGGCACGCCAAACGGCGTCTTCGCGAGCTCCTGGTCCAGGTGCGCCAGGTAGTTCTTCACGGCGGTGCGGAACTGCTCCTTCTCGGCGTCGCTCAGATACGGGAGGGCCCGGGCGGCCATCCAGCCGCGCATTTCCATCTGCTCTTTCGTGAGCACCTGCGGCAGGAGTTCCTTGAGCCGCGCCTTGTAGGGATCGGCGCCCTGGGTGGCGATCGTCAGCTCCAGCGCAGCGGCCCAGTCGAGGGCGATGCCAAAACGCTGGCGGCGGGCTTCCGCTTCCGGAGTGGCGGCAGGAGCGGCCGGGGTGGTCTCCGTCACCGTCGTGGTGGTGCCGGACGTCACACCCTGCGAGGCGGCGAGGACGCCGGTCGCGGGAGCGCCTTCCGGAGAGCCGCCGAAGTGCCAGGACTTCGGGGCGGGCGTCGGGTTGGTCTTCTCGTTGTTCCACGCCTTGATCGCAGTCTCAAGGCACTCCTTCGCCGTGGCGTCGTCCCAGCCCTTAAGCACGTCGGCGGACGCGGCGAGGGCGGCGATGGAGTTCCACTGGAAGAAAGGATTGTTGGTGGAGAAGACCCAGCGGTCATCCGGCTTGCCGGAGGAGTTGCCTTTCACCTCGTCCGGGCGCAGCGACGGATCATAGATGCGGTTGTCGGTCTTGGTGGCGCCGTCGCCGATGTGCGTGTACTGGCGCAGGTCGGGCTCGTGCGTGCCGCGGATGGCGTGTCCAAAGGCGCGGAACTGGGCGAGGATGTAGACGGCGCCGTGCTTTACCTGCTGGACTGTATCGGGGATGCCGTCGGGGCGGTGGATTTCCACTTCGCGGGCGGCTTCGTTGACGGTGGTCTGGTCGTACTTGAGGTCGAAGGCGCGATAGGCGAGCGCGAGGTTGTTGATCACGCTCAGCTGCGCGGGCTGTTCGAGGTCGAAGTCGCCGGCATCGTACCAGCCGCCGACATTCATGCCGGGGATGTGGTCGCCGGCCTTGTACTTGCCATCGACCTCCGCCGCCTGGTTCCAGCCGTCGAACTGCTCACCGACGACGGGCGCGAGGCGGGCGTCGTCAAGGTGCGAGGCGCCGTGCCAGACGCGGTAGCCTTCGCGCACGGCGACGTGATCCATCTGGATGGCGATGTGTTTGCCGAGACTCGGGTGCCAGCTCTTGGCGTACACGTCCTTGGAAATCGGGAAGGTGGCTGTCCGCTTGCCGGCGTACTCGATCACGTAGAGGCCGGGTTCGTTGACGGCGGTGAAGTCGAACTTCGAGTAAACGTACCGGAGCCACGGGGTGGCGGGCGTGAGCGGACCTTCGAACGCGAGCTTGTAGCTGCCGTCTTCCAGGAGGCGCAGCACCTTGGCCGTCTGCGGGGCGTTGTATTTCGGGTCGAGTTCCAGCACCGCGATCTTGGGGAAGCCGGGCGCGTAGCCGACCTGGCTGTGCGCGACCATGGGCGGGCGCGTCCAGCCCGGGATGACCGCCGGCTTGAGGTGCCAGACGATGGCTCCCTTGGTCTTGCCGGTCGGGATGAGGGAGCGCAGGACGAACCAACCGTTCTGGGCGCGGCTGCGTCCGTCAAAGAGCATGAGGTCGGCGGTTTCGGACGTGACCGTCACGCGCGCGAGGGGATCATCCATGCCAAGGGTGATCGTCTGGCCCTGCGCGAACGGGAGCGGCTGCGTGTAGCCCTTGGCCTTGTCCCAGTCTTCGAGGTAGTACGCCTTCTTGGGCTCGCCCGGCAGCGGCAGCACCTGGATCATCGGGTCCTGCGGCGTGCGCGGGAAGATGCCGGCCTGGGTGCCGTTCACGAGGTAGGCCTTGCCCATGTAGAGCGAGGGGAGGAATTCCAGGTTGAACCCGGCGCGGCCGGCGAGCTGTTCCGGCAGCGGCTTGTCCAGGTTGATGCTGATGCGGACGCCGCCCGGCTCAGCGGCCACTTCGAGGGTGTAATGCAGATCGAACGCGGGGAAGCCGAGGCTGGCGGTCAGCCGGTGGTTCGTCTTGTCGGTCTCTTTTCCCTTAAGCGTGGCCACGAGGTCCCATTGTTCCGGCGTGGGCATAAGCCGCACGTCACCGTTGGTCGCAATCCGCTGTTCGTGGAGGATCACCTCCAGCGCGGTGTTCTTCTGGTCGACGAAGACGGGGTGGTACGTGCTGTCGTACAGGAACACGCTGAAGCCCTGGGCATGAAGATAGTTCTTGTCGGTGACGCTCACCGCCAGGTCGGCGCCGCACAGACTCGAACCACAAAGCGCCGCCAGGGCAGTCCAGGCACGAAGGGGAGAAAGCATGGAACGCATGAAATCTCTCCCGGGCTGCAACTCAAACCGCGGCACGCGGGAAAAGGAGTCCAATTGTGGACCGCGGCGCGCGCAGCGAGCGCGGAATGCGGGCGGGCCGCCCGCGGTCCACCCGAGCCGCGGCGCCTGCGGGCGGGCCCTGTTCTCTCGGGGGAGCTACGCCCTTGCGCGCCGGGCAAGGCTACCCGTTCACTCTCCGCCTACCGCTTGCGATCGCTGACTTCCTGGAGCCGGCGGGTGCGTTCGGCGACGCGTTGCTCCAGCAGCTCGTTCTGCGTGCGCAGCATGAGTTCCGCCTGGCGGCGTTCGGTCACGTCCTGCACCACCCCCATCATCTTGCGCACCTTGCCCTCCGCATCCACGACGGGCTGGCCCCATGCCGCGATCCAACGTTCGCCGAGAACGGGGTGTTTGATGCGAAACTCGTGATGGTACTGTACCGCGGCGGCCACCGCGTCGCGGAACACCGCCCGGTCGGTCCCGAGGTCCTCGGGATGGAGCCGCTGGTTCATTTCCTCGCGCGTGTAGGAGAGGTGACGATCGAGACTGAACATCGTGGCGGTGCGCGTGGAGAACCGCATCTCGTCGGTGGCGGGGTCCCACTCCCATTCGCCGAGGTCGAGCGCCGCGAGGGAGAACGCGAGTCGATCAGCCGCATGCTGCGCTTTCGTCCGGGCGGCCTGCTCCTGCGTGAGCGCGTTCTTGATCTGCTCGCTGATCTGGAGCTGGTGCTGGGCGGAGCGGGAGATGGCGGCGGCAACGACGTCCGTCTCGCGAATGCCGGTGGCATGGAAGGCGACCGGTTCGCCACGGGTGATCGCCTCCGCGCTGGTGACCAGCGCATCCACGCCCCGGGCAAGGCCGCGGGCAATCCAGGTGGCGACGGTGCCCGCGAAGAGGACCAGGAAGGCGGACAGCCCGAGTCCGACCCACAGGAGCTCGCGAGCGGACCCCAGGATCTCGTCCTTCGGCGCGGCGATGATGGCGGTCCAGCCCGAGGCCGCCGCCCGATGGAAGGCAGTCAGGGATTCAACGCCGTCCAGCGTCACCGTGTCGCGCACGCCTTCCGGGTTGGACCGGTAGAATTCCTGGATCTCAGGACTCGCGTATTCGCCGACGAAGAGGGCGGGATCGCGCGTGCGGGCGGCGATTCGACCGTGACGATCGACCAACGAGATGAGCCCGCCGGAGGCATAGCGATGGAGCGCGAGCGCGTCGGCGAGCTGTTTCACCTGGGTCGTGAGGTGCAGGGTGTACTTCAGCTTGCCTTCGGCGAAAACGGGCCGGGAGATGCGCACGACCAGCGCCTGCGGCACCGGTCCGTGCATGACATTCGACAGGTAGGTCTGGCCGGCCTGCATGGCCGCCCGCAGCTCCTGGTCTTCGGGGATGGCGGGGACGCGCGTGTTGTAGGGCACCAGCGAGTTGATCCGCTGCTCGTAATTTTCGTCCGCGAGCACGAAGTACCGCCGGTCACCGGCGAGCGAACGGGCGGCCATCTCCGCCAGCGCCGCGAAGTCGCCGTCGCGCATCGCCTGCGAGCTGGCGAAGGTGCGCAGGAGTGCGTCGGCCTCCTGGATTTCGTGGTCGACCAGGGCCGCCACCGCGCGTGCTGTGCCCTGCATCTGCCGCGCCACCGCGTCGCGGACATTGCGGTGGGCGCGCTGAATGAACACGGCGACGAGCAGAAGGGCAGGTACGAGCAGCGAGAAGACGAGCAACACGAGCCGCCCGCGGACGGAACCAAAGAGGGTGGGCGTAGGACTGGGGATCACGGGTGGGTGGGACGCACCGTGGCCGCTGGGTGCGGTTTAGACAAGCTTGGGGGCGGGTTCGATTCACCGACGTGGCGCCGGCTTCAGCCGGTACTCAGCGCGTGCGCTGGCACGATCGACAAGGCGCTGAAACCGGCTGAAGCCGGCGTTACGGGGGAGGTACACTGGGGCGGCGGTTCTGCAGGGCGTTGCACCGGCCGCCCGTCGAAATCGTGATGGCAGCGGGCCTTGGGCTTCGGGAGGCTCGGGGCATGCCTCATGTACCTGGACTGCGGAGCTGCTATGCGAAAGTCGGCCGGCTGGTGTATTTCGGCCGGATGCTGGACAAACTTCGGCTGGAGGCAGCCGGCCGGTTGCCCGCCGATTACCAGCGAAACCTCGGCGACGGTCAGCAGCTGACGTTCGACGGGCGCTGCTGCCGTTTCCTCGGTGTGCCCTACGACGCGTTGCGAGAACGAACGCTGACCGGCGGGACCGACGAGGAGATTCTGGCCTGGGCCCATGCCCGGGGCACGCCTCGGACCGATGAGGAGTGTCACATGTGGAATCGCTTTCTGTTGAAGCTCGGCTGGCGGGACGAGCGGTCGCACGTCCTCCCGGAACGCATCCGCGCCGCCGGGCTGACCGGCAAGCCGATCGAGACGATCGTCGATCATATCGAGTACGACGAAGGCCGGGATCCCGTGGCCCAGCGGGCGTGGGAAGAGGTGTAGGCCCCCGGGTGGGGGATTGACTCGGGGGCGCGGCCCGCCCAGTGTGATTTATCGTTACACCTAAATCGTTGCCCCTCATGATTCGATTCCGTCCCGTCGCGCTTCTCGCCGTCGCCATCGCCGGCGCTTTGCTGTCCGGCCGGCCTGTGTCCGCCCAGCTGCCAACGCCCACTTATGGGTGGAATCTTGGCAACACCCTGGAACCCCCGGGGGGCGAAGGCACCTGGGGCCCGCGAGCCACGGAAGCCCTGATCGATGCCGTGGCCAAGGCTGGTTTCAACACGGTGCGGATTCCTTGCGCCTGGGACAGCAATGCCAACCAGACGACGCGCATAATCAACCCGGTCTTTATGGCCCGGGTGAAGCAGGTCGTCGATTGGTGCTACGCGCGAAACCTCCACGTCATCATCAACTGCCACTGGGACAACGGCTGGCTGGAGAACAAGATTACCGACAGCGTCAATCCGACCATCGATGCGAAGCAAAACGCGTACTGGACGCAGATCGCGACGGCTTTCCGCGATTACGATCATCGCCTTTTGTTCGCCGGCGCCAATGAACCCAACGCCGACACGGCCGCCGAGGTCGCGACGCTGCTCGCCTACCATCAGACGTTCGTCAATGCGGTGCGCGCGACGGGCGGCAACAACACGACCCGCTGGCTCGTGGTGCAGGGACCAAACACCAACATCGACCTGACGTCGGACTTGATGAGGACCCTGCCCACCGACCCCACCCCGGGCCGCCTCGCCATCGAGGTCCACTTCTACGACCCCTATCAATTCACTCTCATGAACGAGGACGCGTCGTGGGGGAAGATGGCCTACTTTTGGGGCGCGGGCCACGAGCATGCGACCCGGCTCGACCGCAACTCCAGCTGGGGCGAAGAGGCGCACGTCGACGAGCAGTTCAAGAAGATGCAGACGACGTTCGTCGATCGCGGCATCCCCGTCATTCTCGGGGAGTTTGCGGCGCAGAAACGCAAGGTGGCGTCCGACCTCGCCGGCGCGGACTACGAACTGCACCTGGCAGCGCGCGCCTACTTTCACGGATACGTGATGCGTTCGGCGCAGCGACACGGGCTGAAACCGTTTTTCTGGGATATCGCCGGCGTGACGTTCGACTGGACCACCGGCGCCATCGTCGACGCGGCCACGGAAGCGGCCCTGACGGAAGGCGCGGCCGCGCTCGCCTACACCGGGGAGAAGCAGGCGTTCTTCCGCACCGGGGCGATCGCTTTTACGCCGCAGTTCCAGGGCGCCCCCACCGAATTCGCGGCCACCGGGCTGCCGGAGGGACTCGCGCTGGACCCCGCCACGGGCCGGATCAGCGGCACGGTGACCACGCCCACCGAGGCAACCGTCACCGTCACCGCGAAGGCAGGCACGACCACGGTTTCCCAGGAAGTGAAGTTCGCCATCACTCCGTCGACCTTCACCGAGTCGCGTCTCGTCAACATCTCGCTCCGCGCCACGACCACGCCGGGCGAGAAGACGGCCATCGCCGGCCTCACGGTGACGGGTGAGAAGGTGCTGCTCGCTCGGCTCGCCGGCCCTGCGCTCGTGCCGCATGGCGTGCAGGGCACGCTGGAGCAGCCGCGACTGAAGCTCTATCGGGGAGCCACGCTGCTCGCCACCTGGGGTGCACTGAAGGACTCGGCGGACCCGGCCGGCGTTTCCCAGGCGGCGTCCTACGCGGGCGCCTTCGCCTTTGCGCCAGGCAGCTCGGACGCCGGCGTGGTCGTGCCGCTGACGGCCGGCCAGTACACCCTCCAGGCCACGGGTCTCAACGACGCCACCGGTGCCGGGCTCATTGAACTCTATGACCTGGATCGCGGCAGTGGCCGGTTCTCGAATCTCTCGATGCGGGCGGAGGTGGGGACGGGCAGCGGAGTAATGATCACCGGCGTGGTGGTCGAGGGGCCGACGGCGCGCACCTTTCTGATC
>JAEWKR010000026.1 GCA_023457715.1 Verrucomicrobiota bacterium | reverse complement strand
GCCGCAACCAAATCAATCCATTCAACAGAAGGTAACGAAGGAAACGAAGGATTGCGGGATCACTCGGCGCTGTAGTTCGGTTTTTGTGAAATCTGATTTGGAGGAACTGCTCCAATTCACTCAGCGGCCTTCGTTTCCTTCGTTGCCTTCTGTTCAATGATTGGGAGGACGCTCACCGAAACGGGAAGTCGTGCTCAAAAAACACGAAATGCAGGGATAGCACTACAGAGCTCCGACACATCCACCTTCGCCGAGCCTACGGCGGACACAGAGACCTCTGTGGCAAATCGGTATTCCGGTTCAGTCCTGCAGGCCGGCTGCGCCGGGGATTTCAGATTTCAGATTTTCAGCGTTTCAGCCTTTCAGCTTTTCCGCCTTCCGCCTTCCGGCCCTCCGGCCCTCCGGCCCTCTGGCCCTCCGGCCCTCCGGCCTTCCGGCCTTCCGTCCCTCCGGCCTTCAGCCTGTGAGCTTTTCGGTGAGCGCGGCAGCTTCGCCCTTGCAGGCTTCTCGTTCCGCGTGAAATCCCTGCTCGTCTTCGTGCCCGTTGGGCGCTCGGCCGACTTCCATCAGCAAGCGCACGAGACCGGCGGCGCAGATCAGCGCGACCACGGTAAGAACGACGTACAGGATGGCTTGCATGGTCTTAAGGTACCCGAAGGAAGGGGCTTCGGGGAATCCGTGGTGACCCTCTATCCCGGTCAGAAAACTCCTTAGCGAGCGGGGGCCTGCTACGCACGGGGGTTACGTAGTACCACCGGGGGCAGGGAGTGAGGGAGTGAGGGAGTGAGGGAATGAGGGAGTGAGGGAATGAGGGAATGAGGGGCTAAGGGAGTGAGGGAATGAGGGAGTTAGGGAATGAGGGATGAGGGCGGAGAGGTGGAACCCGGCTGCGCCGGGGATTTCAGATTTCAAATTTCAGATTTCAGATTTTCAGCGTTTCAGCCTATCAGCTTTTCAGCCTTCGGGCCTTCCGGCCTTCCGGCCCTCCGGCCCTCTGGCCTTCTGGCTCTCGGTCCTTGGACAAACCTGTTCATCGCGTAACGCCCAAGACCGTCGCAGCGCCCGCCTCCGGCTCGGCTCTGATTGGGCCTCTGTGACCTCTGTGGCAAAATCGGTATTCAGGCTGAAATGCTGTAAGCTGGAAATCTGAAATCTGAAATCCCCGGCGCAGCCGGACCATTTCAGTCTTTCAGCTTCCCGGCTTTTCAGCTTTTCCTCCCCAATGCCACGCGATGAGTCCAGTTCCAGTTCCCACCGGGGGTCCCGGCACCGCCGTTCCGGCGGTCGCTTCGCCAAGGCCCCGGCGGAGGTTGGATCGCCGGGCCCGGAGAGTCAGGGTAACGCCCTGCCGAGGGACGGCTCAGCCGGGGGAGTCGGGACGTCCGTGGTGGATCAGTTTCGCGGCGGCCCGCGGCGTCCCCCGATTCATCCGCTCGAAACCGCCCTGTTTTTTGTCGTCGCCGCGCATCTGGCGATGCTGCCTTGGGCGTTGGGCGCCGTGCGTCTGCCGACCCAGGTCTGCAGCCTCGCGCTGGCGGTGGCGGGCTTCGTTCTCGCGCTCATTCCGCGCGAGCATGCGGCGGTGCCCGGCGGAGATCCGGCGTTTCGGCTCGTGCTGCTGCCAAAGCTGCTGCGCTTCCCAATCTTCTGGCTGGGACTGGCGCTGCTGGGGCTGATCGTGGTGCAGGGGCTGAATCCGGCGTGGGCCTTTCAAACCAACGGCAAGGCCTGGTGGATGAGCGCCGTCAAACACGTCGCGTGGCTCCCAACGGGCGTGGACGTTCCCTTCGTGGCCCCGCCCAACACGCCCCAGGGTGGCCCCTGGCGCATGCTGCTGATCTACAGCTCCGCCTGGCTGACGGTGTGCTCGATCTGGGTGGGCATGACGCGCCGACGCACCTTGCAGCGGTTGTTCCTCGTGCTGGCGGGCAACGGCGTGGCGCTGGCTTTGTTCGGCTTCGCCCAAATCGGCCTGGAGGCGCGGAAGGTGTTTTGGACGATCGAGACGCGGGCGGAGTTCTTCTCCAGTTTCATCTACAAGAACCACGCGGGAGGTTATCTCCTGCTGACGCTCACGATGGCGGCGGCGTTGGCCGCGTGGCACTACGTGCGCAGCGTTCGCCGACTGGACAAATCGAGCCCGGCGGGCTTGTTCGCGTTCTTCGTCACCTGCATCGCCGTCAGCATTTTCATCAGCTATGCCCGCGGCGCGACCTTCGTGATGCTGGCCTACCTGACGGTGCTGGTCGCGGCGTTCACGTGGTTTCAATGGCGGCTGCCGGCGGCGGCGCGGAGTCCGGTGATCACGATCGCGTTGCTGCTGGTCTTCGGCTTCTTCCTCAAGACCGGCCTCCAGGCGGTGCGGACGGGCCGGGCCTGGAGCGAGTTGCGGGCGGTATGGACGACACAGGATGTGTCCGTGAAGGCGCGGCAAGCGGCGAACCAGGGGTCGCTGGAGATGCTCAAGGAGCGGGGCCTGGGGGGCGTGGGGGCGGGCGGGTATCAGTTCCTATTTCCGTTTCACCAGAAGAAGATCCCACAGCTGACCAACCCGCCGCAATTCTGGCAGCATGCCCACAACGATGTGTTGCAGCTGCCGATCGAGCTGGGTTTGGCGGGCACCCTGCTCATCGTGGCCTCGTTCGCGTACTGGGCGGTGGTACTCCTGCGCAACTACGCGTGGCAGAACCCGCTCAGCGCCTCGGTGATCGTGGGCCTCCTGTTCCTCGTAGCGATGTCGTGGGGTGAGTTCATTTTCTATTGTCCGGCCATTCTGATCACCTGGTGCGCGCTCTGGCCCGCGGTCGCGCGGTGGACCGTGCTCGAAGAGGCGAGAGGTTAAACGGCGCCGCGCGCGGGGCGCCGGGTTGAAGCCGGAGCGATTCTCCTTTTCCGTCGTTCAGCTCATGGCCGATCACCCCGCCGGTTCCCGGGATCACGAGGCGCCTTTCGAGAAGGTCGCCGAGGTGCCGCATGCGCTGCAGGGTGGACCGCGTCGGGCGCCTTCCGGGGGGCGGCCGGTGCCACCGCTCGAGAATGCGGCGTTGGGGGTGGTGAGCCTGCACCTCCTGATTCTGCCGTGGGCCTTGGGGACGATGCGGCCGCTGGCGCAGGCGTGCAGTCTCGCGCTCGCAGCGCTGGGCTTCGTGCTCGCGCTGGTGCCGCGACGGGAGGCCGAGGGGGAGGGGGAAAGCATGTGGCCGCGGCTGCTGCGGTTCCCGATCTTCTGGCTTGGTCTCTGCCTTCTTGCGCTGGTGGTCCTTCAGGCGCTGAACCCGTCATGGACATACCTGAGCGACGGCACGCGGTGGTGGATGCGCCGGATTCCCCACGTCGCGTGGCTGCCCACGGGCGTCGATGTGCCCTTCCGCACGGGCGGGCCTTGGCGGATGGCGCTCATTTATGCGTCGGCCTGGCTCACAGCGTGCACCGTGTGGGTGGCCTTCACGCGGCTCCGGACGCTGCAGGCGTTCCTTATCGCGCTGGCGGTAAACGGGGTGGCGGTGGCCCTGTTCGGGCTGGCGCAGCGGATGTCGGGAACGCGGCAGATCTTTGGCCGCATCGAGTCCCCCAACGTCTCGTTCTACGCCAGTTTCATCTACAAGAACCACGCGGGTGGCTTCCTGTTTTTGATGCTTGTGGTGGCGGTGGGGCTGGGCGCGTGGTTCTACGTGCGCGGGGTGCGACGGTGGGAGAAATCCAGCCCCGCGGGTGTTTTCGCCTTCGGCGTCACCCTCATCGCCGTCAGCATCTTTTTCAGTCTGGCCCGGGGCGCGACGTTCGTGGCGGCGGCATATCTGTGCAGCGTGGTCGCCGGGTTGGTCTGGTTTCAGTTTCGACAACCCCGGGGCGCGCGCCGGGCGTGGCTGACGATCGGGCTGCTGATGGGGTTGGGCGTCTGCGTCGTCGCGGGTGTCCAGATGGCGAAGCCCGGGGCGGCGGTGCAACGCATCCGGCAGGCGTTTAGCGGGACGGATATTTCCGTACAGTGGCGCAAGACGGCAAATGCCGCCTCCACGGACATGCTGCGCGCAAACGGGGTGCGGGGGGTGGGGGCGGGAGGGTTCCAATACCTCTTCCCGATCCATCAACAGCATTATCCGCAAATCGCGACGCGGCAGTTCTGGTCGCATGCGCTGAATGACGTGTTGGAAATTCCCATCGAGCTGGGCCTGCCGGGCGTACTGCTGATCGCGGCCAGCTTTGCATATTGGGCGCGGGAGCTGGTGCGGGTGCGGGCGTGGGCGGATCCCCTCGGGGGCCCGATCGTCCTCGGGCTGCTTTTCGTGATCGTGATGGGCTGCGCCGACTTCGTGTTCTACAGCCCCGCGATTTTGATCCCTTGGTGCGCGCTCTGGCCTGCGGCGGCGCGGTGGGCGGCCATCGCCGGGAGGCAACCGCTGAGGGTCGGGGCCGGGGCCGGGGGGAATGCTGAAAGGCTGAAAGGCTGAAAAGCTGAGAAGCTGAAATCCGGAGGGCCGGAAGGCCGGAAGGCCAGAGGGCCGGAGGGCCAGAGGGCCGGAAGGCCGGAGGCAGAAACCGGTCCGCACGCCGCGAGACTAGGGACAAGGGACCCAGCGTCTCGCTGGCGTCTTAGCTCTTGAGCATTTCGGCGGTCACCTCGCGCTCACAGGCCTCCGCCTCGGCGTGGAAACCCTTCGCGTCCTGATAGCCTTCGGGAGCCCGCCACGCCTCGTTCAGCATGACGACGAAGCCAATGACGCCCATCAGGCCAAGGAACGCGGCGAGGACGTACAGGGTAGCTTGCATGGGCTTAAGATATACGAAGCTAACCCTTTGTGGCAATCCGTGCTCCACCTGGTATCCACTCAGAAAATTCCTTAGTGCGGGGCCGCCGGATCGACTCGCTGGCGCTCCTCGCTACACCAATCCGTTTGGCTGCTCGGGCGTAGCGAAGAGCGCCAGCGATTCGAAATCGGGGGAGGACGTGGGCAATACGCGGGGTCGGCCGATCGACTCGCTGGCGCTCCTCGCTACAGCAGTCCGTTTGGCTGCGCCTGGGCGTAGCGAAGAGGGAAAGCAGCCCGGCCCTCCGGTCCTCCGGCCCTCTGGCCCTCCGGGTCTCGCTGGCGCTCCTCGCTACACCAATCCGTTTGGTTGGCCCCGGGCGTAGCGAAGAGGGACAGCAGCCCGGCCCTCCGGCCCTCCGGCCCTCCGGCCCTCCGGCTGCACCTTGGCGATCGCCCACGGGTGTGGATCTACTCGTTCAAGGCTGCAGTCAGTTCGGCGAAGTTTCCGCTTTTCAGCGGGATGGTTTTTCAGCATCTGCCTGGGGATGAATCGCAAAGGCATCATTCTCGCGGGCGGATCGGGGACCCGGCTTTATCCGCTTACGATCGCCGTCAGCAAGCAGCTGATGCCGGTGTACGACAAGCCGATGGTGTACTATCCGTTGTCAGTGCTGATGCTGGCCGGGATTCGGGAGGTGCTCGTGATCTCGACGCCGCAGGACCTGCCTTTGTTCGAGCGGCTGTTGGGCAATGGGACGAATCTGGGCTTGAAGCTGAGCTATGCGGCGCAGCCGCGGCCGGAGGGCCTGGCGCAGGCGTTCCATATCGCGCAAGACGTCGGCTTCCTCGCCGGCGAGCCGGCGGCACTGGTGTTGGGGGACAATCTTTTCTACGGGCACGATTTGGTGAAGTCGCTGGAGTCGGCGTCGGCGCGGGTTTCCGGGGCTACGATCTTCGGATACCACGTGGCGGATCCGACCAGCTACGGCGTCGTCGAGTTTGCGGCCGACGGACGCGTGCTGTCGCTGGAGGAAAAGCCGGCGCAGCCGAAGTCCAATTTCGCCATTCCGGGCATCTATTTCTACGATGGCGACGTGGTGAAGCTGGCACGGGACCTGAAGCCGTCGAAGCGAAACGAACTCGAGATCACGGACCTCAATCGGCTGTATCTGGAACGAGGCACATTGCAGGTGGAGGTGCTGGGACGAGGTACGGCGTGGCTGGACACCGGCACCCACGATTCACTCCTGGATGCCGCGCACTTCGTGGCCGTCATCGAGAAGCGTCAAGGGCTCAAGATCGCCTGTTTGGAGGAGATCGCCTGGCGCAAAGGGTGGATTGACCAAGCCACCTTGGAGACAAACATTTCCCGCCTCGGTAAGTCCGCCTACGGCAGCTATTTGAAGAAGATGCTCCACGGCTGATCCGGGAGGTGGAGGTCAAACCTCCAGGCCTTTGGTCGGAATTTCCCCGATCAAAAAGGTGGGTGCAGAAGGGATGGCGAACGGCGGAAGCGAGCGTTACGGTCGAAGCATGACGGAATTCCTCCAACTCGTCGCTTGCGCGGTGGCCGTGCTGTACGGCTTCGGCGTGCTGGTGACCCTCATCGAACTGTGGCGCGCTCCGCACGGCTTTGAGGACGAGGATGGGTTTCACGTCGTCGTGCCTGGACGGGCATTCTCCACCGGCCCCAGCCGCGCGTGGCGCGGATCCGAGATCTGACGCGACGAGACGCTGGTTGCGGCAGTCGGTTTCCATCCCCGCTCGGGCGCTCGTAGCGAAGAGCGCCAGCGATTCGAAATCCGGGGGAGGACGTGGCGCCTACGCGGGGGCTGTCGGATCGACTCGCTGGCGCTCCTCGCTACATCAAGGCGTTTGGGCGTAGCGAAGAGGGAAAGAGCCCGGCCCTCCGGCCCTCTGGCCCTCTGGCCCTCCGGGTCTCGCTGGCGCTCCTCGCTACATCAAGGCGTTTGGCTTCCCGGCGTAGCGAAGAGGGAAAGCAGCCCGGCCCTCCGGCCCTCCGGCCCTCCGGTCCTCCGGCCCTCTGGCCCTCCGGGTCTCGCTGTCGCCTCCTCGGAGTGGCGTTTTCCCTCGCTACCGTCTTGGCGCTCCCCGCTACTGGGTGACGATGCGCACCCGGTTCGTCGTCAACACCCGTTCAGGCCGCGCAGCCGCCGTGTACCCTGAAGTCAGGCGTTTCGCGGAGGCGCGGGGTGCGGAGATCGTCCTGACGGAACGCGCTCGCCATGGCCGGGAGTTGGCGGCGCAAGCCGTGGCGGAGGGTTACGAGCGGATCGTGGCCGTCGGAGGCGACGGCACCATGAACGAGGTGGCCACCGCCCTGGTGGGGACGACCGCGACCCTTGGACTTGTGCCGTGTGGGTCGGGCGATGGGCTCGGCCGCTGCCTGGGCCTCCACGGCTCGCTCTCACGCGCGCTGCGCGTCCTGGACACCGGCGCGAGCCGGTTGATCGACGTCGGCTGGGCGGACGGTCACGCCTTCTTCACGGCTGCGGGCATCGGTTTCGAGGCGGAGATCGCGACGCGTTTCAACCGGCTGCGCCGGCGCGGATTCTTCCGTTATCTCACGACCAGTGCCAAGACATTCACGGCGTGGCAGCCGCAGGAGTACAGGATCGACGAGAACGGTGCGACGCGCACGGTGACGGCGTTCACATTGAGCGTTGCGAATGCGGATCAGTACGGGAACAACGCGCGGATCGCCCCCGGGGCGCGCGTGGATGACGGGCTGTTGAACCTGACCGCGGTGCCCACCGTCACGGTGTTCAACGCCATTCCCCTGGCGACCCGCCTGTTTGCCGGGAACGTCGATCAGGCGACCGGCGTGGTCTCGCTCTGTGGTCCCCGCTTCGTGGTGCATCGTCAGGCCCCGGGTCCCCTGCACACCGATGGAGAGGTCCACGATGCGGGACTCACGATCGGGTTCGAAGTGCAGGCCAGGGCGCTGCGGGTCGTCTGCGGCGAAATGGCGAGCTAGCCGACGTCCGCGGAAAGAGACTCAGGCGTCTCCCGTGGCCGATGGGCCCTCGACCGCCTGGATCAATGCCGCCAGCTCGAAGGGCTTGCGCAACGTGACATCGGCGCCGAGCGCTTTGGCGACGCGCAGGCAGTTCTCGGGCGAGATCGCCTGGCCGCCGCCGCTCATGGCCACGACGCGCACGTCCGGGTTCTTGGCGCGGAGAGAACGAAGCAGTTCGAAGCCATCCTGCTCGGGCATGACGATATCCGTGATCAGAACGTCGATCGCGTGCTGATCGAGCAGCTGGGATCCGACAAAACCATTCTCCGCGCCGTAGACCCGGTGCCCCCGCGCGGCCAGCAGGCTCTCGAGGGTGTGGCGGATCTCCGTCACATCATCGACGACAAGAATCGTGAGCGGTCTGGAGGCCGAAGGTTTCAAACGAAGGAAGCTCAAAGCCGATTTCGGGCCAGGGCAAAGCTGAAACGCTGAAGGGGCGCCGACGGGGAAAAGCTGAAAAGGCTGAAACGATTTTGCCAGAGGCCTGCGAACGCGGCCCGGAGCCCGCTCCAAATTCCTGGATACGCTGAAAGGCTGCCGTTGATGACGGCCGGCCTGGGCAGCAAATGATTGACACTAGCTAACAGGGCCTAGGAAATATTCCCAGCTGTGGAAACGGTTTCATCCTGATCCACTGTCACTCCAAACCAACGCTTCATTACCTCTTCTGCCGCAGCAGATAGCCGCTGTCGACGCCTGGAATCGCGGACCATAAGCCCGGCTGGCGGTGCGCCATTCCTCCCCCGCTCAGGACCCCCAAGGCCGGCACGGATAGCCGCTCCCGTTCAGTTCATTCAACGTCAACACCTCAACTTATTGCCCTCGCTGCTCAGCTAATGGCCACGCCTCCCCTGGCCGTCGACAACATCAGCCCCTCTTCTCATGCGCCTTCTTCTCCTTGCCGGTTTCCTTTCTCTCGCGGCCTCGCTCTTCGGGCAGTCCGCTTCCCTCCAGGCGGATTCGCGCGAATTGAATCCGGCCGGAGGCGAGATCGCCCTGACGGCGGTCACGACGTATGAGGGCGAACTCGGCGCGCTGGGTTGGGAGATTCAGCTGCCGGCGGGCTGGCGGCTGGCGCGGCTGAGTGGACCCAATGCCCCCGCGGTGGCGTCCCCGCCGGGTACGATGGGCACCCTGGAGTTTGCCTTCGCGCAGATGCCCCCCGCCCGGACGGCGTTCCTCGTGCACGTCGCTTACCCGCCGCAAGCTGCCGCGGGGGTCGTGTCGGGAACCGCGCTGCTGCGTGCCCATGGCAAGCTCACGACGCTCAAACCCGAGCCCGTCGACGTGCGGCCGGCGGTGGTGAATCCGGGCAAGCGGCGGGAGCTGTGAAGGCCGGAGGGCCGGAGGGCCAGAGGGACGGAGGGCCGGAGGGCCGGAGGGCCGGAGGGCCGGGTGAAAACACTGAAACGCTGAAAACTGAAATGCTGAAATCCGATCTAGGCGCACCCGGCTCCGCACCAATCTCAAATTTCAAATCCTCGCCCTGCCGAAGTGCTTGGACGAAGGAGGGTCAAATTCAGACGCCCCCCGGCTCCTCCCCTATCTCAAATCTCAAATCTCAAATCTCAAATTCAGAGGCAGCCGGCCCCCCATGTTCACTCGCTTTTTCCTGCTTTGCGTCGTCCTGCTCGGGCTGACGCGCCTTCACGCCCAGACCGACGTCCCGGCGCACGTGTATTCCCGCCACGCGGACATCGTCTACCTGGCGGATGGCACCTCGATCGCCCGCTTTGATCTCGCGGCGGAACAGTGGCTGGCGTCAATCGAGGTGGGGGCGACCCCGGCCGCCCTCCTGGCCGATAGCAGCGGACTCTTCTATGCCGTCGACCGCACGGTGTATCGGCGCGCGCTGGACGGGAGCGGCACCGCCACGCCGCTGTATAATGCCATCGACAACGTCAAAAACCTGGTTTCCGACGCGAACCTGCTGTTCATCGGCGAAGGCACCTATAATTCGCGCCTCTACAGCATCCGGAAGTCGGACTGGCAGTACGTCGCGATGTGGAACAACAGTTCGGCGATGGGCAACGCGATCGCCATCAGCGCGAGTCAGCGGAAGATTTACGGCAGTGGCAGCAGTTCCTCGTCTACGACGGAGCTGGCTTATGCGGCGGACGGGACCTTCGGGAGCACCCTCGATGCGTCCGCGCTGAGCGGGTCGGGCTACACCCAGTATCCGAGGCTGGTGCTGTCGCCCACGGAGCGGACGCTGGCGCGCAACAGCGGGATGATGTACTCGGTTCCGGGCATTGTGGCACGGAGCCTCACCGGCGGGGTTTACATCGATGCGGCGTTCCACGGCGATGATGTCGTTGTCATCCTGCGGGGTGGCAAACTCGAGGCGTACGACAATGCCTCGATGCCGGCCGGAACCTACACGCTCGCGGCTGCGGGAGCGCGGGCGATCGTGATTCGGAGTGGCCAGGTCTATGCGTTTCGACCCGACGCCACGAGCACGCCGAAGCTCGCGGTGGAAAAGGTCGCCGTCAGCAGCCTGACCGCTGCGGTGCCCGGCGCGGCCGTGGATCCGGCGCGGTTGAATTTCCTGCCCGATGGCATCGTGCAGGCGGAAGATGGTTCGCTGCTGATGCTGTCGAAGGCGCACCAGAGCATTTTTCGCTGGTCGGCCGCCGGGGGCTACACGGCGTCGTATCCGCTGCCGACCACGCCCCAGTCGTTCACCTACTCCCCGACCAATCGGCGGCTGTACGTGGGATATCCGTCGGGCGTCATCACCTATTTCAACCTGGCACTGGCGTCGCCGACGGAGACGGTTTTCGCGAGTGTCGCCGGGCAGCCGTCTGTCTTGGTGCCGATGGGCGATCTGCTCTACGTCGGCTTGTACACGTACTCCAGCGAGTCGCGGATCCTGAATGCCGCGGGAGGGCAGACGGGAATCCTGAGTTTGTACAACAATTACGGCCTTCTGTGGTCGGCGACCGACCGTCGGCTGATCACGATCGGTGGAAGCTGGCTTTACGCCACGCCGATCTCCGCCGACGGCGTGCCTGGGACGACGGTGTCGAGCGGATACGTTTCCCCGGAGGTGCAGACGCCGGCGAGGCTTTCCGGCGATGGCGCGGTCATTCTGGGAACCAACGGCCAGCTTTTCTCGGCCGCGACGCTCCAGCATAAGGGCTCCCTCGCGAATGCGTTTCGCGATGCCGCCTGGCTGTCCACCCGTTGGGCGTCGATCCGGGCGGCGGGCAGCGCGTCGCAGGTGCAGTTGTGGACGACGGCCGGGTTCATGGAGCGGGGCTTCACGCTGCCCGGATATCCGTATCGCCTTTTTGCCCTGCCGGACGGCCGGCTGGTCGGGTTGACGACCGTCGGGGGGAATCCCGATCCGTATTACTCGTACAACCCGCAGAATGCCCCGCCGCTGATCTTCTCGATCATCGATCCGGCCGGAGCCGGCACGGTGTCGTCATCGCCCGGGCTGACGAGCGCGCTGCCGGCGACGGCGAACTTCACCCGCGGGCGCGCGGCCACCCTGGCCGTGCAGGCCACGGGAGAAGGCCTGACGTATCAGTGGTACAAGGACGGGGAGGCCATCGCCGGTGCGACGACGGCGAGCCTGGCAATCGGCTCCGTGGTCGACGCTGACGCCGGTGCGTATGCCGTGGTCGTCGCCAATGCGGTGGGAAGCGTGCCCGGCGGGACGACCGTGGTCACGGTGGTGGATCCGCCGCCGGCGCCGGTGATCACCAGCCAGCCCTACGGCAGTTATGTGGCGGTCGGCGGGTCCGCGTATTTTTACGTCTATACCAGCGGCAGCGGCCTGACCTACCAGTGGCGCTTCGAGGGAGTCGACATTCCCGGGGCCACGGGTTACTCGCTGAGCCTCAGCAACCTCACCGCGGAGATGTTTGGCACCTATGATGTCGTCGTCTCCAATGCGGGGGGCGCGGTGACTTCGACGCCGGCGGAGTTGAGGGAAGTGGTGCCGGTCGCGATCACGATGCAGCCTGTCTCGGCGACGACCCCGGCCGGAACGACGGCGACGTTTACGATTGCGGCGACGGGCACGCCCGCCCCCCAGTACCGCTGGTACCAGAAACCCCCGGGTTACACGTACTGGTTCGAGGTGTACGGTGAAGGCGGAGGCTCCGGGACGCTGGTGGTCGCCGCCAGCAGCCTGGCGATGAGCGGCACCCAGTACCGGTGCGCGGTCTGGAGCGATTACAGCTCGTCCATTGTGAGCGACACGGTGGTCCTGACCGTCACCGGCCGGCCGCAGATCATCAGCTCCGCGAGCACGACCTTCCTGGTGGGGCAGTCCAACAGTTTCGTGGTGCAAGCCCGGGCGACTCCGGTCGCCACCTTTACGGCCACGGGACTGCCCGGCTGGGCCGCGCTCGATGCGGTGTCGGGCGTATTGAGCGGGACGCCACCGAGCACCGCGGCCGCGCCCTTCACGATCACGGTGACGGCCAGCAACGGGGTGCCGCCCGACGCCGTGCAGATTTTCACCCTGCACGTGCAGGCGATCGCGGGTGCGCCTGAGATCACGGTCCAGCCGGCGAATCGCACGACGGGGGTGGGCGGGGAGGCAACCTTCAGCATTACTGCGACGGGGACCGAACCGATGAGTTATCAATGGACCAAGGACGGTGAACCGATTGCCGGGGCGAACGGTCCCAGCCTGACGGTGAGCAATGTCACCGTGGGCGCGGCGGGGTACTACCGCGTGAGCCTGGCAAACGCGGCGGGCGCCACAGTGTCGAACGCCGCGCTGCTCAGTGTGCTGGTCGACAGCGTGAGTGCGTCGCATTCCGTGGTCGGCGGGGGCTACCTGGCCGGCCAGACGGTCACGATCACGAACACCCTTCAGTTCACCGGGGCGGCCAGCGCGCTGGCCTGGGAAGTGTTGCTGCCCGAAGGCTGGAGTTTCGTCGGCAGTTCGGGGCAGGAGGGAGAAGTGAAACCGGTCGCGGGGGCCACGGGCCTGATCGAATGGGCCTGGACGACGGCCCGTGTCGCGCCCGTCACCTTCACCTACACGCTGGCGGTGCCGGCGGAGGAGTCGGCCGACCGTCCGCTTGCCGCGCTGGTCACCGTGCGGACCGGCGAGACGCCGACGCAGTTGCTGGCGCTGCCGGATCCGCTGGTCGTGCGGCGCCGGCTGACCCATTCGGCGGACACGAACGGCGACAACCGGATCAGCGTGTTCGAGCTGACGCGGGTGATCGAGTTGTACAACACGCGCAACGGGGTGGTGCGGACGGGCTGTTATGCGGTCCGTCTCGACAGCGAGGACGGCTACAAGCCCGATGCCACGCGGGCAGACGCGTCGGCGAGCCTGCCGGCGTATCATTCCGCCGATTACAACCGCGACGGCCGCATCAGCGTGCTGGAGCTCACGCGGGTGATCGAGCTCTACAACTACCGCGTCGGCACCACGCGCACGGGCCAGTACCGGCGCGACATCTCCACCACCGACGGCTTCGCGCCGGGGCCGTGAGCCGGGCTGCGCCCGGCATTTGAGATTTGAGATCATGGGGCACGAAACACCCGAGCGCTGCGCATGGACCGCGGGCGGCCCGCCCGCCTCCGGTTCGACGCGGACCGCAGGCGGTCCCCTGCACCGACCCCGCCCGGAATCCGTGGGCTCCGTCCGTCACCGCCGATCCCGCAATCTGAAATCTGAAATTTGAACTCTGACATTCCGCCTCCGGCGGCCTCCATGCTTCGCTTCTTCGTTCTTCTCGTCTTGAGTTTCGTTGCGTCCTTGCCCTCCGCCTTCGCCCAGGCGCCGGTGATCACGGGGCTGCCTCGTACCCTCGAGGTCATGAGCGGCGAGTCGTCACAAATCTCGGTGACGTTTACCGGCGACCCGACACCAGCGATTCAATGGTACCTCGGCATACCCGGCGACACGTCCCGGCCGATCAGCGGCGCCACAACCGCCACAGCGAATCTCCCGGCGTTCACGGCCGCTACTCGCGTCTGGGTTCGGCTGACCAACTCGTCCGGCTCGGTGGATTCCCAGTCAGTCCTCGTCACCCCTTGGACGTTTCATGGCGGCGGAGCATCCTCCCGGGCGGTGATCCATGTCGGGGGGCGGTTCGTCGCCGCCGGTCGATCGGGTATCGCCACTTCGCCCGATGGCGTGGATTGGACGGTGCGATTGGCGATACCGGACACCGCGTCGGGAATGAGTGGAATCGCGTATGGCAACGGCCGCTTCATCGCCGTGGGCTACGACCGGCAGGCGGTTTCGACGGATGGTGACACATGGACTTTGTCATCAATCGAGCAACGTAACGTGGACAATTGGGTCCGCTTCGGCGGTGGCGTCTTCTTTCGGCCGGATAACGGAGGGATCGTCGTCAGTACCGATGGGACGTCTTGGACGCGCCGTTCCGTCGGTGACGCCCTGGCCACCACGGTGGACTACTTTAAAGGCCGATTCGTGGCCATCGGTACGAATGGGGCCCCGCGGGTTTACACCTCGACGGATGCCGTGACGTGGACGGGGCATGCGGTTCCGTGGACCGCAACCGATATGGACGGCTCGCGGCTTTCCGTGGTGGGGGAGAACCTATATCTCGCCCGCTACGACAGGCTTTACTGCAGTTCGGACGGGATGACGTGGCAGGCTGCCGGCTCCGTTGCGGGCGATGCGATCACGCAGATCGTGTATGGAAACGGAGTGTACGTGGCAGGAAGCCAGGGGGCCATGCTGTACCGCTCGACCGATGGTTTGGTTTGGACGCAGATCGCGGCGAAACCGCACCAGTCGAGCACTCTCGTTCAGTACGTCGGGGGGCAGTTCTTTACGTTCGGGGCCAACCGTTTTGTTTTTTCGTCGAGCGATGGTCTGACCTGGACGCAACTTGCCGGCGCGCCGCCCACTTCCATGCGAGCGGTTACCTTTCACAACGGCACCTGGTTGGCGACCGGGATGGCGGATCTTTCGATGCCCAGGGATGGAGCGTATCAGTCGACCGATGGGGTGAACTGGGTGGGTTTCACCTCGCCGCCGACCTTTACCGCAGCCCCCGTCATTGTGAACGGGAAGTACATCGCGGCGGGCGCACCTGAGGCGTGGTCCAGCGCTCCGTGCATTTTGCGCTCCACCGATTCGGGGACATGGGAATCGCAGCTGTTGGCGTTGCCGGGACCTCTTTCCGCGCTGCTTGTCGGACCTGACCGGCTCCTTGCGTTCGGCGGCGGAAAGACGGCCCGAAGCAACGACGGGGGTGCAACCTGGTCCATCGCCGACTCCATGCTCTATTCCCCCACGCGGGCGGCGTATGGTGCCGGACGGTATGTGGCTGGGGGCGAGCAGGTTTACCAGTCCGCGGACGGCGTCTCCTGGTCGTGGGTGAACGGGGTGGGTGCGTCAGGCGGCCTGATCTATGCCGGTGGTCTGTTTGTTGCCGTGAGCGGCGGCAGCATCCATTCCTCGGCTGACGGAGTCACCTGGGTGCGCCGCGCAGACACCGGCTCTAATTATTTCAAGGGTGTCGCGTACGGAAACGGCCGCTTCATCGCCGCAGGGACGGAGGCCTACTACTCGAGCTTGGACGGCATTACTTGGTCGCGCAGCGCCTTCGGCCGAACGACCGTGCCCGCCGGTGCCATCGCCTTCGGTGACGGCCAATTCCTGGCCGAGGGGTTTCCCGCCGTGTTGAAATCCGTGCGGGATGACTCGCACATAGAAATCACGCAGCAGCCGGCGCCGTCGGCCAAGGCAACCGGCGAGGGCGTCACGTTCGTGGCCGCCGCAGCGAGCACCACGGCCCTGTCCTATCAATGGGTGAAGGACGGAGCATCGATTGCCGGCCAGACCGGACCCACGCTTACGCTCCCGTCGGTGACGGCGGCACACCAAGGCCAGTACTGGGTGCAGATCACGAACACAGCGGGCGGCTACGCGGTGTCATCGCGGGTCGCATTGATCGTGGATCCCGTGGCGCCGTCTGTCAGCGTCGGTCCAAGTGCCCCGGTGACCAACCCGGGCGCGGCGGTAACACTCACCGCCACGGCGACAGGAAATCCCGCACCCAGCCTGCAGTGGCGAAAGAATGGCACGGTGATCGTTGGCGCGACCGGACCGCAGTTGTCGCTGGCCAATGTCTCTCTGACTGATGCCGGCGAGTACACGGTCGTGGCTGCGAATACGTCGGGGACGGCAACCAGCGATCCGGCGATCGTCACCGTGAAATCGCTGGGGATCACCGCGACGCCGGCCCCGGTCGTCGGTGGCAGTGTCCAGTTCACCGTTGAGGCGGTGCCGGCCACGTCGTACCAATGGCGATACAAAGGGGTGCCGATCGAGGGGGCGACGGGCGCGACCTTGACCCTGCCGAACCTCTCCCGGGCGCAGAATGGCTTCTATGACGTGGTGCTCACGTACGGCAGCGAGAGCCGCGCCTCCCAACTGTATGCCTTGGATGTCGCGCCCGCTGCCATTGGACCGTATTATTCAATCGATCCGGAATACCCCGTGCGCTTGGAACGGGAAGGAGAGGGGCGGGTGCTTGCCGCCGCGTCGTACGGCACCGACGGCGCATTCCTCGTCGGCGGCGATTTCACGACGCTCGGCTCACAGACGCGGCCGTACCTGGCGGTCATGCGGCCCGACGGCGAACTGGACACGACGCTGACGCTGCCGCTGCTCAATGCGCCGGTCCGCGACATTCTGCGGCAGGCTGACGGTGGCTTCGTGATTGCGGGCGATTTTACGGCCGTGAATGGCCGCGCCGTCGGGCGGCTCACCCGGCTGAAGGCGGATCTGACCGTGGACGAGAACTTCCTTTCCGGCGTGGGTTTTAGCGGACCCGTGTTCCGGGTCGCGGCCGCGGGAACGGGATTTCTCTGTACCGGCGATTTCGACGAAGTCAGCGGCGCGGGACGTAATCAGGTGGCGAAGCTGAGTGCGTCCGGCGAACTGGAACCGCAGTTTGGAGCCGGGCTTTACATTCCGGGCGCGCCGTCGGGTCCAGGGCGGGCCTTATGGCAGCTCGCCGACGGGCGTTGGCTGGTGGGCGGGGGGTGGGAAGGGACGAATAGTTCAAAAAACGGATGGATTGTGGCGCTCAAAACCGACGGTACCCGGGATGAGACATGGATCCCCGATTCGATCGTGAACTACCTGCCTGTGCTCGCATTGCGGCAACAGGGCAATGGGAGCATCTTCGTGGCCCTCAAAGGCAACCCAGCCGTGGTCCGGCTTTCTGTGACGGGGGCGCGCGAGTCCGGTTTCAACCTGGCGCCCGGGGTGGTGCCCAATGGGGAATGGGTCGAGGACATCGAACTCGCTTCCGATGGGTTGCTCATTGGCGGCTCCGGTTTCCCCGTGGCGCGACTCACTTTCGATGGGCACCTCGCCACTCTGCCGAATCCGTCGTTTGGCGAACCGGACGTGGCCCGCATCCAGGGCTCACGTTTCTGGGGTCGGTTTGCCGGGTCTGGTGGTGCGATCGGCGGCTACGTTCAACTGGGTGAGGCCGCGTGGTCAGGTCCGATCGGGCAAAGGCCGCGGGCGGAGGCAACCGTTTACGAGGCGCATGTCGTCGCGGGCGGAAAGGCGCTGGTTCGGGGCAGCTTCACGCATGTAAATGGCGCCCCGTCGGCTGGGCTGGTGCAGCTCACGGCGAACGGGGCAGTGGATGCGTTTACCGTCCCAGCGGGCTTGCCGATCGAAGCGACCGGCCCGCTTGCGATCCAGGGTGACGGGCGAATCCTGATCCACGGCGGCGATGCCTTGCGTCGGTACCTCTCCGACGGCGCGGTGGACACGAGTTTCCCGCCGATTGCTTATGTTCCCCTGAGCCTCGCGATCGATGGCCGCGGTCGAATCCTCTTGGGGAATGGCGGGCCCGGGGGGACCTTTGGCAGTGGTCTCGGAGTCCGGGTGTTTGGGCGTGATGGCCAGCCGGATGCTACGCTGGCTCCGGTCGATTCGTATTCTTTCGTGCAGGCCATCATCCCGAAACTCGACGGGACGGTTCAATGGTGGACGGATCCGCGGCTCCCCGTCGGTGTTTCCGTGGGCGGTCGAATCTGGACCAATTCCTACAGCGTGGACCCCGCGGTGCTGCCGCTTCCCGGTGATGCTTACCTCCAAGGCGGCTGGCCGTCGATGTACCACACGACCGCCACCTACCTGGAGCACTTCAATGCGGCCGGGCAGAAGCAGGCGAACTTCGTCGCGGCCGGCCTGGCGTACAATCTCGGGAAGATTGACCGCATGCTGCTGCAGGACGACGGCAGCATCCTCGCATTTGGGCGCGGATTGTCGGCCACCGAGCCGCGAATCGGGATAGTGCGGCTGCAGCTCTCGGTTGCGCCCGGCATCCAGGTCCAGCCCGCGTCGCAGACGGTAACCGGGGGTGGGGTGACGTTTACCGTCACCGCCACCGGCAGCCGGCCGCTTTCGTATCAGTGGTATCGTGACGGTGTCGCGATCCCGGGCCGGACCACAAACACCCTGACGCTCACGAATCTCCAATTGGCTGACTACGGCCGGTACACCGTGTCGGTAACGAATCCGTTTGGCAGCGTACACTCTGAGGCGGTCACCTTCACCGGATCAGCGCCCGCGCCGACCATCACGGCGTTGGCCACGGTTCACGCCATGACCGCGGGGACCGCCTCCACGCTCGCGGTGACCGCGACCGGCACCGGCACCTTGAGCTATCAATGGCGCAAGTCCGGCTACGTGCTGCCGGGGGAGAACCAGGCCACGCTGACGTTCGCAAACCCCACTTTGGCGGACGCCGGTCTGTACGACGTCCTCGTGGCGGATGGCTTGTCCGTCACGGTTTCGCCGCTGGTCGAGGTTCGCGTGGCACCGCGTTCTTATCCGAACCGCTTGGTGCTGGATCAGTCCTTCAACCCCGTCTTCGAGAAGGTGGGCGGGAAGGCGAATGCCGTTCTGGCGGCGCCGGGAGGCAAGTACATCGTCAGTGGTGACTTCACGCGCCTTGGCGGTGTGAGCCGTCCTGGACTTGCCCGACTTAATGCCGACCTGACGGTCGACTTGGCCTTTAATCCGCCGGCTGAACTCGGCGAGGTCCAGGCCACTTTGGTCGGGACCGAAGCAAGCCGGGTACTCGCGGTCCTGGGGGATGGGCGCGTCTATGTGGCGCAACCGTTGCCCTACGTGGTGACGGAGGGAGTGCGCAACCGGCTGGTGCGACTGCTCGCGTCAGGTGCCATCGATCCCTCGTTCAGCATGGCGTCGGAGGTCGTCGGGGTGGGTAAAATCACGGTGCAACCGGACGGCGCCCTGATCGTATTGGGCGATGCGCGGGTGAGCGGCGGTCTGTTAAAAAAAATATTCCGGCTGACCGCGACCGGCGCCCTCGACCCGGCGTATTTCCCCGCATTCACGCGAACGGGAGAGGCCGAGCCCGTACAGCCCCACCAGGTGATCGTTCAGCCCAGCGGCCGGGCGGTGGTTGCGGGCTGGTTCACCGCCTTGAATGGCACTCCCGTTGCGGCCGAAATCGTCCGACTGAATGCAGATGGCTCGCTCGATCCGACGTTTGCGATAACCGGGCTGGAAACCCCGTCAATCAGCCGGATGGAGCTGACGACGGCGGGTGAATTGGTGCTGCTCGGTAGTTTCGGGCCGCAATCATGGGTCCGGGAGGTCGTGCGGGTGTCCGTGGATGGAGCGTACCAAGCCACGGTGCTGGACAGCAACTATGCCTCCACGGTGACCGAGATCGCGGTGCAAGCGGATAGGGCGGTGATCGCAAACGGCGGTGGTTCGGGGACCGTCATGCGTCTCGCTCGCACCGGCGCCCCGGATCAGATTTGGAATCTCACCCCCGACGAAAGTGTGCCTGCCTTTGTGGCGGACGGCTCCGGGGGCGTCGTGGGCTGCTTCCTCGGTACTGACGGTCAATACGCGATTCGCCGCGGCGCGGCCGACGGCACGTCGACGGGCTTTGCCACCTTGGAGACCACGGCCAGCGTAAACGTGATCACTCCGGCTTCAGGTGGTTCCTTCTACGTCGCAGGTGACTTCACCCGGGTGAATGGCACGCCGGCGGGCCGCGTCGCGCGCATTCGGCACGACGGGAGCCTGGATCCGGCGTTTGCGCCGGGCGAAGGCATGGCCGGCAACATCAGCGATCTGCTGACCCTCCCTGACCAGTCGGTCATCGCTGTAGGCGATTTGTTGCGTTATCGTGGCCAATCGGTGCGCCCGCTCGTCAGCCTGCGTCCCGATGGTTCGCTGAATCCGGCCTTCAACGTGCCCGCCAGCGTTATCCTTCACCGAGACCTCGATATGCGGCTCGGACTCCTTGGTGACGGTCGCGTCCTGCTTGGCACCCCGGCCTGGATTCTGCACCGGGATGGTACCCCCTCAAAGGAGCTGAAGTCGGGTGGCGAGTCGCTGAATCGAATCCAGCAATTCTTCCCCAAGGCAAGTGGCGAACTGCTGGCGCGGGTTGGTTTCGGCCCGCTTTACCGGCTGTCGTCGTCCAGCGGGGAGGTGCTTTCGGTTTCCAATAGCGGCCTGCAAGACCTATCCGCGGTCGGAGTCCTGGCTGACGGCCACGTTCTCGCAGCCGGCCGCACCGTCGAGGGCAGCAGCATCGTCTCCGCGGTGCGACGGCTCTCAGCCAACCTCGAACGTGATGCTACTTTCACCAGTTCCGGTCTTCCAGTCCTTGAATCCACCCATGCGCCTGGACTGCGGCTGATCCTACAGGAGGATGGCAAACCCATTCTGTGGGATGACCGAGGCTTTTTCCGCCTGGATCCGACGGGTGCAATGGATGCGACGTTTGATATGCCGATCCGCGCTGCGGCGCATCAACTGGGCACGCGGCGTTCAGTCGACGCCGTGGCCCTGACGGACTCCGGCGCGCTGCTCGTCGGGGATCGCGGGATGGCTGTCAACGGCGTGCTCCGCCGTGGGCTCTTCCGCTTCATCGACGACCGCTCGGTCGTGCTGCCGCAGCCGCTGGCCGGCCAGACGGTCTTCGCCGGCGACAGCGCATCCTTCTCGATTACGCCGACCGGTACGGGACCGTTCACGTATCGCTGGTACAAGGACGGCACGCTGTTGACCGGCGAAACCGGCGCCACGCTGACGCTATCGGGTTTGACCACGAGCCAGAGCGGCACGTATCGGGTCGAGGTGTCGAACGCGTACGGCCCCTCGCACACGTCCTCCACCACGCTCGACGTGCGGCCGGTCGTGGCGCCGACGATCACGCAAGACCCGGCACCGCTGCACGCGGTGGCGCAGGGTCAGCCCGCCGTCTTTACGGTAGGAGTAGCCGGCGCACCGGCGCCGACGATCCAATGGCTGAAGGATGGCGACACGCTTACGGGCGCGACCGGTGCCACCCTGACCATTCCGGCGGTTGCGGTGACGGATCGCGGACGATACTCGGCGCGTGCCTCGAATTCGGGCGGGACTGTCACCTCGATGGCTGCCGCTTTGTGGGTAATGCCGACGGGCATGAGCGCAACGCACGACCAAACCGGCGGCGCGATAGGTACTACGACCACGGCCGTGATCGGCAACACCTTCACCTTCCCGGGCGCAGCGCAGAGCTTCACCTGGAACATGAGTGTACCCACGGGTTGGGAGTTCGTGTCGTCAACCGTGCCCGAGGCGCAGCTCGCTTCCAGCGATCCGACGGTCGTGAGCTGGCGCTGGGAGGCACTCGCGGCAAAGCCGCACACGTTCAGCTACACGCTGCGCAAGCTCCCGGAGGGTAACGTCAACGCGGTCGTTCAAGCCGTGGTGGAGTACGAGGACGCGCCAGACGCGATGTTTGCCGTCGCTCCGCGAGCTTTGGTGCTGTTCGGGTTCCACTCCGCCGACATCGACCGGAACTACCAGCTGAGCCTGCTCGAGCTGACACGCGTGATCGAACTCTACAATACGCGCAGTGGGACCACGCGCACGGGCTGCTACCGCGTGCAGAGCGGCACCACCGACGGATTTGCCGCGGAGGCCACACGCGCGGATGGAGCGACGGTGACCTTGGAAAAGTATCACAGCGCCGACACCAACCGGGACGGCAAGCTGAGCCTGCTCGAACTCACCCGGGTCATCGAACTCTACAACTACCGGTCCGGCACCAGCCGCACGGGTCACTACCGCCGCCAGAACGGCACGAGCGACGGCTTCGCGCCCGGGCTGTAGCCGGGCTGTAGCCGGGCTGCGCCCGGCATTTGAGATTTGAGATTGGAGATGACCAGGGCCCCGGACAGACGGAAAAAACTGAAACCCTGAAACGCTGAAGACGGACATGATCATTGCACGTTCAGGGGGCCCCGTCCGCCCGCGCGCCACGTCTTCCGCTGCGGCTGCCCGGCCGACGATTGCAGCGCGGCGCGTACTCCGAGGCGGGCGGGCCGTCCGCCATCCACACCGAGGCGATTGCGGGCGGATGTCCGCGTGTGCTGCGGCTCCTCCCGCCTGGGAGGAAATGGATAGCTCACGATCTCATTCGCTCGCCCCCTTCTGACCGCTTCCACCTTCCAGCATGAAACGCGTTCTCTTTCTCGCAACGGCCGCCGCCGCGGTGTTCGTGGCCTTGTCTCATCTTCCGCGTCCGGCCGGGAAGCCGCACGCAGACGTAGCGAGCCCGGCTGCGGCGACCTCGCTTACCCCCGTCCAGGCGATCGCGCCCACCGCCGCAGCCCCGCGGACGGTGGCAGCGGTGCCGACCAAAGTCCTCTTTCCCACCGCACAGGTCTTCGTCGACGGCGCGGATTTCGGGTTCGAACGCTGGCGGGCGGCGCCGCCGCCGCGTTTGCGGGTCGATGTGCCGGAGCTTGGACCGCGCGACATGATGCTGCAACGGGTGACGCAGAAGGCCGATCATATCATCTGGGTGGGAAAAGGTCGCGCGCGTCACGAGTCCTTGGTGGTCGTGGTCACCCCGGACCGCGCTTTCGGCGTGCTGTCGACCGCTGAGGGCCAGTTCGACCTACACGCGGCTGGCCGCCAAACGAGCGTCGTGCGCCGCGACGCCGTGGTCTCCTGCGAGGAAATGGACAGCGTGGGGGTCCTGTCCGCGCCTTTCGCGCGAGCCGCTTCCGGCGGGGAGCAGCGCGTGACGCCTCCGACGCCGCGCATCGCGGCGGCGAATGAGGTGCATGTCGCCGATGTCCTTTTCTTCTATGAGCAGACCACGGAGGCGGCCAACGCCGCCGAGGCTGGCGGCATTGATCAGGTGCCGGCGTTTCTGACCACGAAGTATCGCGCCTATCTCGAATCGTGCAATGTGGCGCTTCGCGACAGCGGAGTGGCCAACCTGGAATGGGCCCTGGCTGCTGTCGTGCGGGCTCCCGATGTGACCGACCCCGGAACCAACGGCCCGGTCATGGGCGAGTTCATGGGCCTGGTTCCGGGCTCGGCTATGGGCGACTTCGCGAACGCGAAAGCCTGGGAGCACCATGCGGACACCTCCATTCTCCTGGTCGCGTACAACCGCGGACCTTCCTTGGGGAGCGAGTTGGGTCACGCGGCGCTGGTGGAGGAGGCGACGGGTTACCTCACCTTGGCGCACGAAATCGGGCACACGTACGGGTTGCTGCATCAACGCACACAGCACAACGCGCCGGATGGAAACGGAGTTTATCTCTATGGCTTCAGCTTTCCGTACTCGTACACGTTTGCGGGCTCCGACGGGCCCGTGCAGATCACGCACGACATCAGTGACATCATGGCCTACGGCGTGACGCAGCCCTACTTCTCCAGTCCTGACGTGTACGTGGCCGAACGCGACCTCGGCATGGATCCGAGTGCCGGAGACACGCTGCACCGCCTGGGTCTGCCCGCAGACCACCCCAAGGCAGCGGATTGTGCCCGCGCGCTGCGGGAGCGGGCGGCGACTTACGCCGCTTATCGGGTGATGGGAGATGTTTCGCCCAAAATCGCGAAACAGCCGGAGGGGCGCACGGTGCGAATCGGCGAATCGGCCTTGCTGTCCGTCGAGGTACTGGTGGATGCCGGCGATGTTACCTATCAGTGGCGACGGAATGGAACGGCGCTCGAAGGGCAGACCTCGCAATATCTGGGGTTTGAGCCGAACCCGTGGCATGCTGGATGGTACGATGTCGTCGTGACCGCGGGCGGGCGGACAGTGACCTCCACGCCCGTTTACATGGGGATCGGTTCGGCAAGCCCGACCGAGGTTCAGCAACTCGATCCAGATTATTTTGTACCGTTGGAAAGCCGTTCGATCAATCGGCCGTTGACCCGGGCGGTGCCGACTCCCAATGGCGGCGCGTATGTCGTTGGCCGGTTCGTGCGGGTGGATGGCCACGCGACGGCTCAAGTGGTCCGGCTTAACCCCGATCTTAGCGTGGATGCGAGTTTTCAGGCGGCACCGGTCGACGGGGACATCCTGCACCTGGCCCGGCAACCCGACGGGAAGATCGTCATTGGAGGCTTGTTCGATCGTGTGGGCGGACTGCGGCAGCCGACGCTGGCCAGGCTGAATGTTGACGGTTCGGAGGATCGGACATTCCGGCCCCGGCTTACGGGTAGAAACGTTGCTGGAATAGCGATCGATTCGACCGGTCGCATTGTCGTCGCGGCGTCCTTCGGCATCGGTCAAGCGGAGCGCTGGGTTTCGAGGTTTCTTTCTTCGGGAGAGATGGACCCCACGTTTGTCGCGCCGGTGTTCTCCGACCGAGTTTCGGCGTTAGCGATCGTGGAGGACGACGGCCTGCTCGTGACGGGCAGTTTCACCTCGGTGGGCGGGCTCTCCCGGAATGGTATCGTGCGCCTTGCGAGTTCGGGGGCCGTGGACACCGCTTTCGAGACCGGGGTAGGTTTCAATGCACCGCCGACCGCGGTGCTCGCGACTCCGGAGGGTTATATTGTGGGCGGCGATTTCTCCGCCTATCGCGGAGTGATCAAAGGCCAACTGGTGCGCTTGACGACCACGGGTGAACTCGACGCTGCGTTCAATCCGACCAGCGCGCAGCGTCCGACCATTGCCGGCCTCGCCCTCGACGGTGCGGGCAGGGTCGTGGTCGCCGGAACGTGGTATCACACGGCGGGAAATCCAATCGGCCTGGCCCGCCTGGGCCATGATGGAGCCGCGGAGATCGGTTTCGCCCCTGGGCTGGGCGCCACGCCGAATTCGGTGGCCGTCCTGGGCGACGGCCGCATCGCGATCACGAGCGACCAGGCTTTCAGCGCGAGTTCCGGGGGGTTCCTTGTACTCGACCCGACGGGCACGGCGGTCTCACCCGCGCGCCACTGGTACTTTCCGGCACGGGCGACGGCGATGACGCATGCTCCCTATGGCGTCGTCTACGTGGCCGGTGACTTCGACCACGCCGGCGGCGAACCATGCCGGGGACTGGTACGCCTCCTGCCCGATGGCACGCCAGATCGCACCTACGGCGCAGCGATCGGTGGCAACGTCACGCGGCTGATCGCCCAAAGCGACCGGAAGCTCGTGGTCGTCGGCACCGATCTGGTGGTGAACGGTGTGCCTCAGACGGGCGTGATTCGTCTGACGGCTGGAGGTGCGCTCGATACTTCGTTCTCAACGGGACAAGGGCCGAATGGAACGGTGACGGACGCCGTGGCGTTGCCGAACGACCGCATTGCCCTTTGCGGCACGTTTTCCCAATGGAGTGGAACCTTTGCCCGTTTCCTGGTGATTCTCGACGCGGACGGCACGGTAATCAGTGGGGCTCCGAACTTCCATGACGGCTGGATTCATGGCGTGGCTCCACAACCCGATGGACGCCTCATTGTGGTTGGTTCCTTTACGAGTTACGCGGGTACTCCTCGCGATCGCATCGCCCGGCTGAATCCGGACCTTGCCCTCGACAACACCTTTGTTCCGCCCTCGGGAATCGGACTGAGCGAGGCCCGAAAAGTGGCGATCCGGCCGGATGGAAAAATAGTGATCAGTGCTGAGGTTGAGCTGCAGTTGGGCGAAGGCTTGCTTGGGGCCGCCATCATCGTCCTGGAACCCGATGGTTCATTGGTGCGGATCAACAAAGAGAAAAGCTTTGCGAGACCGGTGGTAATCATCCCCCAGCCTGACAGCAGCGTGCTGTTGCCCCTCGGCAACTTGATTCAGATCGGATCGTCGGCCGTCAAAGACGGACTGCTCAAAGTGTCGCCGGACGGGGCTTATGACCCTTCTTCGTGTCTCCCGCTGGCAATGGAGGGAGCCGTCGTCCTCCCGGCGGGCGACGGAGGGATGTGGCTTGCCGGTCCGGTGGCGCTGGACCAGTCCGATGGCCGGGGCGGCCTCCGGCATGGCATTGTCCGGACAATCAACCGTCCGGGTCCGGTGATCATCGATCCCTTGCCAGACCAAGCGTTCATTGAGCCTGGCGGGTCGACCACGGTGTTTGCCACCGCGGTCGGTGGAACGTCTCCGGCCTTTTCCTGGGAGAAAGATGGCCAGCCGCTCCCAGGCAGGGACACCGCGACCCTGTGGCTGGACGACGGCCCAGAGGTGGCCGGCACCTATGTGCTGACGGTTAGAGAGGGGGACCGCGCGGACACCACGTCGACCACGGTTGCAGTGCGGTCCCGTCAAGTGGCTCCCGTCGTTTCGCCAGTCGCCATGACACACGATCTCGCGGCCGGATCGGCGATGACGCTCAGACCGGTGATTTCTGATGGTGGGCGGCCGCTCACCTACGAGTGGTCACGCGATGGCGTCGTGCTTCCCGACGAGAAGGGCCCGACGCTGGCGAAGGCGGCGTGGAGGCCCGATGACAGCGGCCGTTACAGCTTGCGGGTCAGCAATGCCCATGGGTCTGCGACGAGCGGTGACATCGACCTGCGAGTGGCCAAGGCGCACTTGACCCAGCTGCACCAGCCCGGTCTTCCCGTTTCCGCCCCCTTGCAGGTGATGAACGCGGGCAGCGAATTCTTCGTTTCGAATCATCGTGGCGCGTTGTTTCATTCCACCGACGGCGCGACGTGGGGTGCGGCGCGACTGGATGGCCGTTCGAATCCGGTCCGCGGCGTGGTGCAGGGTCCGGGTGGCAAAATTCTGGCCCTCACCGAACAGGGTGGTGTTCACGTTCGAGGCGACGACCAAGTTTGGGAAAGCCGGCACACCGGATTCGGCCTCGGTGACGAGACGCTCAACGCCATCGCGGCGAACTCCACGCGGGTGGTCGCGGTTGGGAAGAAGAATGGCCATGGTTTCATTGCCACCTCGGTGGATGGGGCGGCCTGGACGGTCGCGACGCGCAGCCCGGCTTTCACGGAGTTTTTCGAGGTGCTTTGGGACGGGGCGCGGTTTGTGGCCCTTGGGTATCATCGTTCCGGGTACACCCGCTTTTTTGTCTCCGGGGATGGCCTGACCTGGAGTGACTGCGGGCCGCTGGGCTTCTGGGCGCGCAATCTGGCTTCGGGCAACGGCCGCTACATGGTCATCGATACCGCGGGCATGTGCGTGCGCGCGTCCACCGATCTGCGCGATTGGACCAACCGCGTTTATTTCAGTCCGTCCCTCCGCGCGCTGGCGCATGTGGGCGACCGTTTCGTCCTGATGACCTACGCGTCCAAGGTACTGGCTTCTGCAGATGGACAAAGCTGGAGCCCGTGGGTCGTGGAGCCGATCCAGTCGTCGTTTGCGCAACTGGGGGGGCTGGCGTACGCGGGCGGGCGTTACCTGCTCGGCTCGTCGCATGTCCCCGGGCCCCTCCTGCTCTCAACGGACGGTGAAGCGTGGACCCTCGCCAACGGTGGCGTGCGACGCGAACCGTTTGTAGCCATCGTCGCCGATGGCACCATCTTGGTGGCGGTGGACAACGGCGGCCGCGTCCTGCGGTCAAGCGATGGGGTGTCGTGGAACAGAAGCGACCTTTCGGGTCAGGCGCGGGCCGCGGCGTTTGGCAACGGCGTTTTCCTCATCCTGGGTGATGGGCGGGTGTACCGATCGGCGGACGGAGTGGCCTGGGCTGAGCACCCCTTGGAGGCAGGCACAGGTGCGGCGCTGGCTTGGGGAGCGGGCCTTTTCGTGGCGGCGGACACGTTGGGCAAGGTATCAGTGTCATCCGACGGCGTGACGTGGGTCTCTCCGTTCACCCTGCCCAATACCTTGGGCCGTGCGACGGTGGCTTATGGCAACGGCAAATTCGTCGCGGTGTCGGGAAGCGGCGGCGTCGCGACTTCGACCGATGGCCTGGCATGGATGACCGAGTCGACGTCATTGAACATCTCGGGCACCCCGCGCCTGGCTTCGGGCAATGGGCGCCTCGTCGTTACGCATGGGTCCGACAGCGTGTGGGTCTCAACGGATGGGGCAACGTGGTCGACCCGCTCCGTTGGTTCAGTCACGGATGGTGTGAGCTATGCGGCCGGCCGCTTTTATGCCAGCGGTTCCAGAGATTTCTGGAGTTCACCCGACGGACTGGTCTGGGAAAGGGGCTTTTCTGGAGCTGACGGCAATCTTGGAGGTTTTGCGGCGTTTCGCGGTTCGATCTACGCCGGGGATTCGGTCGGCATGATCGTGAGCGGGGAGGGCGCCGGAAAGGCGCGACTCCTCCAAGGGCTCACCTCCACGAGCCGATATGAAGCAGGCGAAGCCTTGACGCTGGGGATCGTCGCCGAAGGGGATGACCTGCAATACCAGTGGTCGAAAGACGGTGTGCCGATCCCGGGGGGCGGCGGCAGCACCCTGACCTTGCCACGGTTGTCCGGCAGCGACACCGGGCTCTATCGCGTTTCCGTGGTCGGTCGTGACGGCACGGTCACGAGTGAAACCACCGTCCGCGTCATGGCGGCGGCCGGAGCGCGCACGCTCGCGGGGGTGACCTTTCTCACGCCGGGTCGATGGGGCGCGCCTTTTGATCTTGCCGCGTTCCGACATGAATCCGCGTCCAGCAAGGATTTCCTCGTGCGCGCACTCGGGCCTTCGGCGGCCGCCCTGGGCTACGACGTGGCGGCCATGGACCTGCCGAAGCTGGGGCTGACCTCCGCTGACGGGCAGCGCTACACGTTCAATGTCTCGTCGGCGCTCGCGCCCAACCGTGCGGCGATTCTGGAACGGACCGCCGCGCTGGGCCTGCTGCCCTTTACGGGGGACGGCTCCGCGGATGCGGCGTTCCTGATCGCGCTTCCGCCGGGCACACATCTCGCCTCCCTGTTGCAGCCGTCGGGCGGCCTGAATCTGGGGGAGATCTACGACGCGGACCGGCGTGGTCGGATGGTCTACGTCGCCGCTCGCACGGTGATTCAGTCCGGGGCCGCGTCCACCGTGGGGCTGGTCGTGGAGGGGGACGGCGAACGAGAATTCCTCATTCGCGTGCTCGGACCGACGGCCGACGCGGTTGGCGGATTGCCCGATCCTGCGGTGCGGCTGTACCGCGGGGAGACGCTGCTCGCGGAGAACGATGACTGGGTCGCTTCGGCGGCCCTGGAGGCCGCCCAGGCGCAGGCCGGCGCGCAAGGGTTGGAACCAGGAAGCAAAGACGCGGCGTTCCTCTGCACCTTGGGGACCGGCGGTTACACCCTGTCGATCGCCGGTGGCCCCGGTGAAAGCGGCGACGTGCTGGTCGAGATCTTCGAGGTTGATGCGGGGTTGGCCGACGCCTATCCCCCCGCCGTCGTCTTCTCGCCGCAACCTCGCTCCGTGACCGCGTTGACCCACGCCACGTCCTTCCGGGCAGTAACAATCGGCAAGCCGGCGCCGAGCCTGCAGTGGCGCCGCAACGGCGTGGCGATTCCCGGCGCCACCAGCCACACGCTGACGTTTGCGTCCACCGCGGAGACGGACTTGGCCGTGTACGATGTCGTTGCGACGAATTGGTCAGGCACCGCGACCAGCAGTCCGGCCGCGCTTTCCGTGCGTCCGTCCGAATTGTATAATTACGGGCTGCGCAATTACGTGGAGTGGCATCTCGACCACTTCGTCGGGCGCTTCTACACCCCCGGGGCGACGCAGCGGTTTTATCTGGAAGGCAGCAGCGGTCTCGATGCCACAGGGGTGACGTACACCCTGCTTGCGCCGCCCGGATCGAGCCTGATCAGCCATAACGGCATGGGCGCGTTGTCCGCTCCACGTCCCGGAGACGGGGGCGCCCTGGTGTGGGAGTTTCACTCGTCCGTGGAAGACAGCCTGCAGGCGGACCTCGCGATTCCTGCCTCCACCACCGGAGTGCTCGGCGTTTACGGGCGCGTCGATTTTCGGCGGAGCGATGGCCAACCGGGGGTGGTCCTGCCTGTGGGGGTGCGGCTCCTCCCGCGTCCGCTGCATCACGATGCCGACCAGAACGCTGACGGTGCGATTAGTCTCTCGGAACTCACCCGGGTCATTGAGCTGTATAACACGCGCGCGGGTGTCACCCGGACGGGCGCGTACCAGAACCAGCCGGGCTCCAGTGACGGCTTCTCCGGCGATCTCGCCCGCCCGGCGCTGTCGGCGGTCTCACTCCTGGTGCATCACGCCGCTGACAGCAACCGCGACGGCAGCATCGGGCTCCTTGAGCTCACCCGCGTGATCGACCTTTACAATACTCGCGCGGGCCCGGTCCGGACGGGTCGCTATCATCGCCAGCTCGGCACGGAGGACGGTTTCGCGCCCGGGCCGTAGCCGGCTGCGCCGGCGATTTGAGATTTGAGATCCTCGGACGTCGGATGGCTCGACCTGGGAGCGCAGGCGTCCCGTCTGCATCAGGCTCAGGGTGGACCGCGGGCGGCCCGCCCGCATTGGGGGACCCGCCGTCGCTTCAGGCATCTCAAATCTCAAATCTAAAATTTCAAATCTCAGATCCCGCCGCAGGCGGGCACCCGGGCTAGCCCCGCAGTCCTTCGATCTTCTTCGCGGCGGCCTGGGCTTTCAGGGCAAGTTCGGTGGCTTTGAAGGCGTGGGCCTGGGTCATGGCTTTCTCGGTGCGATGCAGGCAGTCGAGGATGAACTCGCCGAAGAAACGGAAGCCGATCTGACCGCTGACGTTCACGTGCCGCTCGCCTTTGCCGTCGACGATGTAGACGTGCCCACCGGTCTTTTCGCGGGCGAGATCCACGTACTTGCGGAGCTCGATCGTACCTTCGGTGCCGAGAATGAAGGTGCGGCCATCGCCCCAGGTGCTGAGCCCGTCGGGCGTGAACCAGTCCACGCGCACGTAGTTCGAGCAGCCATTGTCTCCCAGCAGCGAGGTCTCGCCGAAATCCTCGAACTCCGGCTTGTCGGGGTTGGCAAAGTTGGCGATTGCCGACTGCGTGATGGTGGCGTCACGGGCTTTCGAATACGTCAGGAACTGTTCGAACTGGTGGCTGCCGATGTCGCACAGGATGCCGCCGAACTTTTCGCGTTCGAAGAACCACGCCGGGCGCGTGGGCTTCGAAAGCCGGTGCGGCGCCAGACTCACGATCTGCAGCACGCGTCCGATCACACCCTGCTCGAGAATGTCCGTCGCATACATGGCCGCCTCGTTGTGCAGCCGCTCGCTGTAATAGACCATGTACTTGCGCCCGGTGCGCGCGGCGACCTCGCGGGCGTCGGCCAGCTGCGGCAGCGTCGTAAACGGAGCCTTGTCGGTGAAGTAGTCCTTGCCGGCTTCCATCACCCGGCAGCCGAGCGGGCCGCGGAGGTGGGTGATGGCTGCGGCGGCAACGAGCTGAACCGTGCCGTCCAAAAGAATCTCGTCGAGGGAGCGCGCGGCTTTCGCCTGTGGGAAACGCTTCAGGAAGGCGGTGCGCTTCGCCTCGTCGGGCTCGAAGATCCACTTGAGCGTCGCGCCCGCATTGGTCAGCCCCTCGCACATCCCGTAGATGTGGCCGTGGTCGCAATGCGCGGCAGCGAAAACGAACTCGCCGGCTTTGACCACCGGCTGGGGCTTGCTGCGCGGCACATAAAACTGGCCCTGGGCCGTATCGGCCGGATGCGCGGTTGTCGCATTGCCGAAGGGTGCCTGGGTGTCGGAAAGGCTCTTTGGAGTATCCGCGCCCAGCGCGCGCGGAAAGAAGGCTGTGGTCGCCAGCGTGGCGGCAGACGTGGTGCAGAAATCGCGACGATTCATGGGGGGTGGGAGATGAAAAGCTGAAAAGCTGAAAGCTGGAAGGCTGAAAGGTTGTGTTCGGGCAGGTTGTCCCGCGTTCACGCGGGCGTAGCGAAGAGCGCCAGCGATTCGAAATCCGTGGGGGCGTGGTGGGCGAATACGCGGGGTCGGCCGGATCGACTCGCTGGTGCTCCTCGCTACATCAATCCGCCTGGCTGCGCCCGGGCGTAGCGAAGAGCGCCAGCAGCCCGGCCCTCCGGCCCTCCGGTCCTCTGGCCCTCCGGGTCTCGCTGGCGCTCCTCGCTACGTCCAGACCGCGCCTCGTTCGGCCTGACTGTAGCGGGGAGCGCCAGCG